>JBOHDE010000113.1:0-12244 GCA_050699035.1 Nocardioidaceae bacterium
ACCACCGAGCCAGCTCGTGCTGCGCCACCGGCGGCACGAACCGCACCACCTCGGAGAGGCCCAGGCTCGCGGCCAGGTCGACCAGTGCACTCGGCTCGTCGAGCCCACTGCCCGACGGCCCGCCGACCACCGGGACCACCAGCTGCGACCGCAGCGACGGGTCACGGGCCAGCAGCACCGCCACACTGTGCAGCAGGACCTCGGGCGCCTTCAGCGGCTGGATCCGGCCGGCGAACAGCAGCACGATCGCGTCCTCCGGCAGCCCCCGCGCGCGGCGCACCTCACCCTGGTCGCGAGGGTGGAACACCGCCAGGTCTACCCCCGGGTGGACGACCTCGACGTGGGTCGGGTCGGCGTCGTACCGGTCGACCAGGGCACTCGCCTCGTCGGCGGTGTTCGCGATCAGCGCGTCGGCCGCCTCGACCACCTGCTCCTCCCCAAGCACCCGGGCGTACGGCTCGGGCGAGTCCCCGTCGGCCAGGGCGGCGTTCTTCACCTTGGCCATCGTGTGCATGGAGTGCACCAGCGGCACCCCCCACCGGTCGGCCGCCAGCGCGCCCACCTGGCCGGACAGCCAGTAGTGGGAGTGGATGACGTCGTACCAGCCGAGGTCGTGCTCGGCCTCGACCCGCAGCAGGTCGCGGGCGAACGTGCACAGCTGGGCCGGGAGGTCGTGCTTGGAGAGTCCCTCGTACGGGCCGGCGACGAGGTGCCGCACCACGACGCCGGGTGCCACTTCGACGTACGGCGGGAGGTCGCGGGAGGTCGCCCGGGTGAACACCTCGACGTCGACTCCGAGCCCGGCCAGCTGCTTGGCGAGCTCGATCACGTAGACGTTCATGCCGCCGGCATCACCCGTGCCGGGCTGGTCCAGCGGCGACGTGTGCACGCTGAGCATGGCGACGCGCTTCATCGGGTCGGCCACCTCCTCGTGACGTCACAACCTGCAGTGATCGTTCCCCATTCCCGGAAGGTCTGCACACCGTGTCCGTCCCCAGAGATGTCACCGAGATGTCGTAGCGATTTAAGCAGAGGCCGATCGTCCGCCTCCGCAGTAGAGTCGAGGGTCAGCCGACTCGACGACTCACGAAGGAGTACGGGGATGCGCCGCCTCATCGGACAGATCGCTAGCACTGACCCGATCGATCCGAAGGCCATCGCCCATGCCCACGCTCAACCTCGGGATCGTCGCCCATGTCGACGCCGGTAAGACCACGCTGACCGAACGTCTCCTCTTCGAGACCGGGGTCACGAGACACCTCGGCCGAGTCGACCACGGCGACACCATCACCGATGCCGACCCGCTCGAACGTCAGCGCGGCATCACCATCCGCTCTGCCGTCGTGACGTTCACCGTGCCCACGACCGACGGCGCCAACGTCAAGGTCAACCTGATCGACACCCCCGGCCACTCGGACTTCGTGGCCGAGGTGGAGCGCGCCCTCGCCGTGCTCGACGGGGCCGTGCTCGTCGTGTCGGCGGTCGAGGGAGTCCAGGCGCAGACGCGGGTCTTGATCCGGGTCCTGGAGCGCCTCGGCGTCCCGTTCGTCGTCTTCGGCAACAAGATCGACCGCGTCGGCGCGACCTACGAGCGCACCATGGACTCGCTCCGCGACGCGCTCGCCGGTGACGCGGTCGCGATCACCGAGCCGACCGGCCTCGGCAGCCGGGACGCGCGGGTCGACGTGCGGACGGGTCCAGCGTTCGTCGAGGAGCTGGTCGAGCGGTTGTCCGAGTACGACGGCGCGCTGCTCCGCCAGTATGTCCACGGCGTACGACCACCGACCGAGCGGCACGCGCTCGCCGCGCTCGCCGAGCAGACCCGGCGTGGACGGCTCCACCCGGTCCTGTTCGGGTCGGCGCTGGGCGGGGTGGGAGTCTCCGACGTACGCGGCGCCCTCACGGCGTTCCTGCCGCTGACCGACGGCGGTGCCGAGCAACCCTTGCACGCCAGCGTTTTCAAGATCGAGCGCGACCCGACCGGGCACAAGGTGGCCTACGCGCGGCTCCATCAGGGCACGCTGGCCGCCCGCGACCAGGTCGTCGTCCACCACCGCAACCCGACGACCGGGGCGATCGGCGAGCGGGACGCTCGCGCGGTCAACGTCAGCACCTTCGACCAGGGCGCCGTGACCGTGGCGGCAACCGCCCGGGCCGGCGACATCGCGACGATTCTTGGGATCGGTGACATCGCCATCGGCGACCAGCTCGGTCGCTGGGATCCGGCTCGAAGTGGCCGCTACTTCCCGCCGCCTGCTCTCGAGTCCGTCGTCCTGGCACGAAACCCGGTCGAGCGCACCGTACTGTTCCAGGCCCTTCAGCAGCTGTCGGAGCAGGACCCGCTGATCGACGCGCGCCTGGACGGCGTCGACCACGAGATCACGGTCAGCGTGTACGGGGACGTGCAGAAGCAGGTGCTCGCGGCGCGGCTGGAGGCGGAGTACGGCGTGGTGGTGGACTTCCTGCCGACCCGGACGGTCCACGTCGAACGCGTCGCCGGGACCGGTGAGGCCCACGCCGCGAGCGCGCTGGGCAACGCATCGGTCGGCCTGCGCATCGAGCCCGGCACGGCCGGGTCCGGGGTGAGGTACGTGATGGGCGTGGAGCGTGGGTACCTGCTGCCGTCGTTCCACGTGGCGATCGAGGAGACCGTCCCGACCGTGGTCACCGAGGGGCTGTTCGGCTGGGCCGTCACCGACTGCGTCGTGACCTTGGTCCACGGTCGCTTCCATGCGCCGACTCCGTCGGCCGGGGAGTACCGACGTCTCATCGCGGCGACGTTCCGCGACGCGCTGCGACGCGCTGGCACGGTCGTGTGCGCGCCGGTCAGCCGGTTCGAGCTCGAGATTCCGGCCGACACCGTGTCCTCGGTTCTCGCCAAGCTCGTCCAGGCCGGGGCGACGCCCGAGGCTGCCGAGGTCGGCACGACGCGCGGCCGGCTGACCGGGACGATGCCCACCGACGGGGTCGACACGTTCGAACAGCGGTTGCCCGCGATGACCTCGGGTCAGAGCGTGTTCTTCTCCGAGCCCGCCGGGTACGTACCCATCCAGGGCGTGCCGCCGCCACTCGGTCGGCCTGCGAAGATGCGGTCATGACGGAGCCACGGAAGATCGCAGTCGTGACCGGGGCGAGCAGCGGTATCGGCGCGGCGACCGCGCGCCGGCTCGCCGACGCGGGGTACGACGTCGTGTGCGCGGCCCGCCGGGCCGACCGGGTCGACGAGCTGGCGAAGGAGATCGACGGTCGCGCGGTGGGGTGCGACGTCACGGATCCCGAGTCCGTCGCCGAGCTGGCAGCGGCCGCGGGTGACCGGGTCGACGTCCTCGTCAACAACGCCGGCGGCGCCTTCGGCCTGGATCCGGTCGCCGACGCCGACCCGGAGCAGTGGCGGCAGATGTACGACGTCAACGTCCTCGGCCTGCTGCACGTGACGAAGGCGCTGCTGCCTGCCCTGATCGCCAGCGGCGACGGCGTGCTGGTCAACATCGGGTCGATCGCCGGCCGAGTCGCGTACGAGGGCGGAGCCGGCTACACCGCCGCCAAGCACGGCACCGCGGTGGTCACGGAGACGCTGCGACTCGAGCTGCTCGGCCAGCCCGTACGCGTGACCGAGGTGGCGCCCGGCCTGGTCAAGACGGAGGGTTTCGCGCTGACCCGCTTCGGTGGCGACACGGAGAAGGCGGACGCGGTGTACGCGGGTGTCGACGCGCCGCTGACGGCCGACGACATCGCCGACTGCATCACCTGGGTCGCCACCCGACCGTCGCACGTCAACATCGACCTGCTCGTGGTCAAGCCGCGCGCCCAGGCGGCCCATCACAAGATCGACCGCTCGGGCCGACCGTCATAGCCAGTCGCGCTGCTTGAACACCAGATAGAGGCCGCCGCAGACACCGCCCATCAGCAGCAGCGCGAACGGGTACCCCCACACCCAGTCGACCTCCGGCATGTGGGTGAAGTTCATCCCATAGACCGTGCCGATCAGCGTCGGTGCGAACAGGATCGCCGCCCACGCCGAGATCTTCTTGACCTCCTCGCTCTGGGCGTTGCTGGCGAGGGCGAGGCTCTTCATCTCCTCGTTCTGCTGCTGGGCGACCAGGGTGGCGTTGACCGTCAGCATGTCCTTGAGCAGCTCGCGGAAGCCGTCCGCCCGCTCGATCACCTGGTCGACGTGGTCGCGCACGTCGCGCAGGTAGCGCTGCAGCTCCTCGTCGACGACGTACTTCGTGAACCCGGCAGACAGCGCCGCCAGCATGCCCACCAGCGGTCGGGTGGCGCGCTGGAACTCGACCACCTCGCGGCTCAGCTCGTAGATCCGCCGCGAGACGGCCGGGTCGCCGCCGAACACCTCGATCTCGATCTCGTCGATGTCGTTCTCCAGCCCGGCCACCACCGGAAGATAGCCGTCGACGACCTTGTCGAGGATGGCGTACAGCACTGCCTCGGTGCCGCGACGCAGCAGCTCGGGCGTACTCTCCATCCGCCGCCGGACCGAACCGAGATCCGGAGCCTCGCTGTGCCGCACGGTCACCACGAAGCGCTGGCCGACGAAGACGTGGAGCTCGCCGAACTCGACCTCCTCCAGCGCGTCGAGGTAGCGCGCCGCCCGCAGCACGACGAACAGCGTGTCGTCGTACCGCTCGAGCTTCGGCCGTTGGTGCGCGACGATCGCGTCCTCGAGCGCGAGCTCGTGCAGGTCGAACTCGGCTGCCAGCGAGGCAAGCTGGTCCTCGTTGGGGCGGTAGAGCCCGATCCATGCCATCGCCTCGGGGTCGTTCTTCAGCATCTGGTACGTCTCGGCGAGCGAGCCGGGAGAGGCGACTCGGTCGCCGTCGCGGTAGATGGCGGCGTCGACGACACTCGTCGACGCATCGGGGTCACGCTCCTGGGCCGGCGCGGCCGGTGCCGTGTCGGCGGTGCCGTTGTGGGCTCGGCGCCCGCGGAGAGCGCGCAGCATGGGCAGACGATCGGACATGAGGACCTCGCACGAATGAGAACGACCGGACCGGCGCCTCAGCGAGGACGGCCGGTGTCAGTGAACGGAGAGAGGACTAGGAGGCTCGCCACTCATCGGCGATCACCTCCCAGGTCGTCACAGACACCAAGCACGAAGCCGTACGTACGGCCGACTCTCAGGGTAACAGCGCAGCGGTGAGACCGGAGGCGTTCGGAGCCACGTAGAATCAACGACGCCGCGCCCTCAGCCGGCGCCTCCCTCCACGGAAGTGAACTGCTCGCTATGTCGTCATCCCGGCCCACTCCCCAGCGCACCACCGCGCGCGCGGACCTTCGCAACGTCGCGATCGTGGCGCATGTCGACCACGGCAAGACCACGCTGGTCGACGCCATGTTGTGGCAGTCGGATGCGTTCGGTGCGCACCAGCACGTCGACGAGCGGGCGATGGACTCGGGCGACCTCGAGCGCGAGAAGGGCATCACGATCCTCGCCAAGAACACCGCCGTGCGGCACAAGATGGCCAGCGGTGAGGAGATGACGATCAACATCATCGACACCCCCGGGCACGCCGACTTCGGTGGCGAGGTGGAGCGCGGGCTGTCGATGGTGGACGCGATCGTGCTGCTCGTCGACGCGTCGGAGGGCCCGCTGCCGCAGACCCGGTTCGTGCTGCGCAAGGCGTTGGCTCGCCGGATGCCGGTCATCCTCGTGGTCAACAAGGTGGACCGTCCCGACGCCCGGATCTCGGCGGTCGTCGACGAGACGTACGAGCTGTTCATGGACCTGCTCGACCACGACGCGGACCAGAACGCCCTCGACTTCCCGGTGGTCTTCGCGTCGGCGCGCACGGGCCGGGCATCGTTGCAGCAGCCCGCCGACGGCGGCCTGCCCGACTCCGACAACCTCGAGCCGCTGTTCGAGACCATCCTCGAGAACGTTCCGCCCCCGACGTACACCGAGGGCGCTCCGCTGCAGGCGCATGTCACCAACCTCGACGCCTCGCCGTTCCTCGGCCGGCTCGCGCTCTGCCGCATCCACGAAGGCACCCTGCGGAAGGGGCAGCAGGTCGCGTGGTGCAAGCGCGACGGCTCGGTGGAGCGGGTCAAGATCACCGAGCTGCTCGTCACCAAGGCGCTGGAGCGGGTGCCCGGCGAGCAGGCCGGGCCCGGTGACATCGTCGCCATCGCCGGCATCCCCGAGATCATGATCGGCGAGACGCTCGCCGATCCCGAGCACCCCGTGCCGCTGCCGCTGATCACCGTCGACGAGCCGGCGATCTCGATGACGATCGGCACCAACACGTCACCCTTGGCCGGCCGGGCGAAGGGCACCAAGGTCACCGCGCGGCTGGTCAAGGACCGGCTCGACAAGGAGCTGGTCGGCAACGTCTCGCTCAACGTACTCACGACCGAGCGGCCGGACACCTGGGAGGTGCAGGGCCGCGGTGAGCTGGCGCTGGCGATCCTGGTCGAGCAGATGCGGCGCGAGGGTTTCGAGCTGACCGTCGGCAAGCCGCAGGTCGTCACCCGCGACATTGACGGCAAGATGCACGAGCCGGTCGAGCGGCTGACCATCGACTGCCCCGAGGACTACCTCGGCACGGTCACCCAGCTGCTCGCGGTCCGCAAGGGCCGGATGGAGCAGATGACCAACCACGGCACCGGCTGGGTGCGGATGGAGTTCCTGGTGCCTGCCCGGGGGCTGATCGGGTTCCGCACCGACTTCCTCACCGAGACCCGCGGCACCGGCATCGCGCACCACGTGTTCGAGGGGTACGAGCCGTGGTTCGGTGACCTGCGGACGCGACCGTCGGGCGCGTTGGTGGCCGACCGGACCGGCGCCGCCACGTCGTACGCGATGATCAACCTGCAAGAGCGCGGCACGATGTTCATCGAGCCGACGACCGAGGTCTACGAGGGCATGATCGTCGGCGAGAACTCCCGCGCCGACGACATGGACGTCAACATCACCAAGGAGAAGAAGCTCACCAACGTGCGCTCCTCCACGGCCGACGAGTTCGAGAAGCTGGTGCCCGCGCGGCGGTTGTCACTGGAGCAGTCGCTGGAGTTCTGCCGTGAGGACGAGTGCGTCGAGGTGACGCCCGACGCGGTCCGGCTGCGCAAGGTCCAACTCGACGCCAGCGAGCGCGCCAAGAACCGCGGCAAGGCCAACCGCCCCTGACACCCAGCCGACGCCCACCGTCTTTCGCGCCGAGGTTGCGCGTATGTCGGGCTCCCTCGCGCCGACGTTCGGCGTGCATCTGCGACTTCACCCCTCGAACCGACATTCCAGGCCCCGATTCCGGGCTCAGAATGTCGGTTCGGAGGGTGATGTTGTGGCCGCGGGCACGGACAAACTTGTCCCGTGCCAAGGAGTGCGGCACGAGCCCCCGAACAGTCGGCGCGTCAGACCCGGTCGTCCTTGGTGGGTTGGCCGGCCTCGGTGACCACTAGGCCGAAGTCGTCGCCGTGCGAGCTGACGCCCTCGACCACGGCGGCCTCGACCACGGCGGCGCCCTTCTCGCCACGCAGCATCAACGGGTCACGCTGGAGATCCTTCATCAGCGAGACGCACATGCCGAGCATCACCAGGACGAACGGCACGGCCACCACGATGGTCAGGTTCTTCAGCCCGTTCAGCGCGTCGGCGCCGCCGCCACCGATGACCAGCATGATCGCCGCCACCGCGCCGGTGAGGACACCCCAGAAGATCACCGTCGGACGTGACGGCTCGAGGGTGCCCTTCTCAGACAGCGAGCCCATCACGATCGAGGCCGCGTCGGCACCGGACACGAAGAAGATGCCGACCAAGAACATCACCAGCACCGTCGCGGCGGACGCAAGCGGGTACTGCCCCAACAGCCCGAACAGCGCCGAGTCGAACGACAGCGACGCCAGGTCGGCACCGTTGCGCTGCTCGTTGATCGCGGCGCCACCGAAGATCGCGAACCAGAACAGGCTGACCACGCTGGGTACGAGCAGCACGCCGGCCACGAACTGGCGGATCGTGCGGCCGCGGCTGATCCGGGCCAGGAACATCCCGACGAACGGCGTCCACGAGATCCACCACGCCCAGTAGAAGACCGTCCACCCGGACAGCCACGCCGCCATCTCGTCGCCGCCGCTGGCCTCCGTCCGGGACGCCATCTCGGCCAGGTCGCGGGCGTAGTCACCGAGCGCGGTCGGCAGCAGGTTGAGGATGAGTACGGACGGGCCGACGACGAACACGAACAGGGCCAGCACCAGGGCGAGCACCATGTTGATGTTGGACAGCCACTGGATGCCCTTCGCGACACCCGACACCGCCGACGCGACGAACGCCGCGGTCAGCACGGCGATGATCATCACCAGGACCGGCACCGCCACCTTGCCCGTCCAGCCGACGAACTCGAGGCCGCTGCCGATCTGGAGGGCACCGAGACCAAGCGAGGCGGCCGACCCGAACAGCGTCGCGAAGATCGCCAGGATGTCGATGGTCTTGCCGATCGGGCCGTCGGTGCGGTCACCGAGGATGGGCTTGAACGCCGACGAGATCAGCTGCGAACGCCCCAGCCGGAACGTGCCGTACGCGATGGCGAGGCCGACAACCGCGTAGATGGCCCACGGGTGCAGCGTCCAGTGGAACAGCGTGGTCGCCATCGACGTCTCGAGCGCCTTCGCACTCTCCGGCTCGACACTGCCGGGCGGCGGGCTGGCGTAGTGGAACAGCGGCTCGGCGACACCGTAGAACATCAGGCCGATCCCCATGCCGGCGCTGAACATCATCGCGATCCAAGACACCGTGCGGAACTCCGGCTCGGCGTCGTCTGCGCCCAGCGGGATCTTGCCGTAACGACTCACCGCGAGGAACAGGATGAACAGCACGAAGAGCGTGGCCAGCAGGACGAACATCCAACCCAGGTTGGTCATCGTCCACGTCAGCGCGTTGCTCGAGGCGGTCGCGAGGCTGTCGGTGCTGATGGTGCCCCACAGCACGAACGCCACGGCGACGACTCCGGTGATGCCGAACACCACCTTGTCGATGCCCCGTCCGCGGCTCTCCTGGTCGTGCAGGGCGCTCTCAGGCAACGATCGCGCGCGCAGCAGCTCATGCTCCGACTGAGGGGTTGCCGGACTACCGTCCGGGCTCTGGCCTGGGGAGTTTCCGTTCGCAGTCACCGTTCGACCCTGACGCGATTCAGGCCAGATCGCAAATGTCGAAGCGACTCAGATCACAGTGCCGTCGACCGAACCCAGCCGGTCAGCGCCGCCTCCGCACGCTCGCCGAAGGCGACCAGCTGAGCCTCTCGTACGGAGGTCGGCGTGCCACGCAGCGTCTCCACCGCGATCTTGGCGGCGTCGTCGACATCCCACCCGTACACGCCGGCGGAGACCAGCGGGAAAGCAAGGGTACGGGCCGCGATCCCGTCGGCGACTCGCAACGCCTCGCGGTAGCAGGACGCCAGCAGGTCGGGGTCGGTCTGCCCGATCGTACGGTTGGGCCCGACGACATGGATGACGTAGCGGCAGGGCAGGTCGCCGGCACCCGTCCACCCGGCGGCACCGGTCGCCAGCCCGTCGGGGAACCGGCGCACACACTCCGCCAGCAACGACGGACCGGCCGCGCGGTGGATCGCGCCGTCGACCCCGCCGCCGCCGCGCATCGCGCTGCTCGCGGCGTTGACGATCGCGTCGACAGCGAGCGTGGTGATGTCGCCGCGGACGACCGAGATCTCCATCTGCCCAGTCTCCATCTGCCCAGTCTCCATCTGCTCAGTCTCCATCTGCTCAGTGTCCACCGAGGAACGCGCCGACCAACCCGCGCAGCTCGCGGCGGTGTGTCCAGAGCACCCCACCGGCGTCGAACATCGTCAGCGTTGCCGACGGCAGGGCGTCGGCCAGCTCGGCCGCGATCGCGGCCGGGTGCGCGTCGTCGCCCTGCTGCCCGATCACCAGCACCGGGCAGGTCACGGCGGCGAGTGCCGCGCGGTCGTCGATCGGGTGCTGAGTCGGCAGCTCTCTGAGCGCCCGCTCGACCCCGGTCCCGGCCAGCCGCGTCGCCTGCCGGCCGGCCCAGACCCGCACGTCCGCCCGGTCGCGGGCCTGCACCGGCTGCTCCAGCACCAGCAGGTCGGCCAGCGCGTCGAGGTCGCGTCGCACGACGTGGTCGGCCATCCGTCGCAGCCGGAGGACGGCCGGGTCGGCCCGCGGCTGGTCGAGGGCGGCGGGGAGCACGAGCACCAGGCGGGAGAACCGCTGCGGGTCGTCGGTGACGAGCCGGGTCAGCGCGCCCGCACCGAGCGAGACGCCCAGCGCCTGCGTGGCGCCGACGTGGTCGGCCACCGCCCGCAGCTCACCGGCGAGGGCGGCGTACGTCCAGGGCGTGTCGGGCGCCGACGACGCACCGTGACCACGGAAGTGGAGGAAGGCCTTGGAGCCGGGTACGCCGCTGCCGAACGGCCGGGTCTCCGGGATCGACCCGGCGAGGCCGTGCGCGAACACCGTGACCGGGTCTCCCGTGCCCGTGACGACGTACTCGACCTGCGCGTCACCGGTGGACAGCAGCGGCACGTCAGGTGGTGAGCGATTTCACCGTGGGCCGGACGTCGAGCACGTAGACGAGGGCCGCGATCGTGCCGATCAGGCTGAGCAGTCCGAGGACGTTCCAGAAGATCATGTGCTCGACGAGGAACAGGCCGAGGACGAGCAACCAGAACTTCTTGGTCTGCCGGTCGGCGGCGGGAAACACCTGCGGCTGCCGCGTCATGGCGTCGACGAACGCGACCCCCTTCAGCGCGAACAGGGCGAAGGTCAGCACCAGCAGGATGCTGTTCTCGATCACGAACGGGTTGAACACACCTGCAGAGTACCCGGACGCAGAAAGCCGCCGCCCGTGCTCGGGCGGCGGCTTCTGGTGGTGCGGGGTGGGCCGGTCAGTGACCGACCTTCTCGGCGGTCGCGGCGGCGGCCTTCTTGGCGGCGCCGGCGGTCTTCTTGGCCGAGGTGGCGGTCGCCTTGGCGCGGCTCTTTGTGCTCTTGACCTGAGCCTCGAGGTCCTGGGTGGCCTGCTGCTTGCGGATCTTGGCCACCAGGTCCTTGCCGCGGGTCGCCAGGTCGGCGTATACGGGCAGCTTGACGTCGGGCAGCCTGAGGTCGTTCAGCTTGACATCGCCCAACTTGAGGTCGCTCAGCTTGATGCCACGCAGCGTCTCGACGGCGAGGTCGGCGGCACCGACGGCGGCGAAGACGACGGTCGGCGCCTCCGTCTTGAGCTGCGCCGGGATCTTGACCTCGGGCAGCTTCACGTCCGGGACCTTGAGCTGCGGGATCTTCACCTGCGGAACCTTGATCTTGGGTGTAGGCATGTCAGTTTCCTCCTGGAATGTCGCTCTCACGACGGAACGATTCGTAGATGTCGAGCAGCACCTGCTTCTGCCGCTCGGTGATGGTGGAGTCGGCGAGCACTGCCATCTGGACCGAGCGCTCTCCCTCGTCGTCGAGATCGAGGATCCCGGCGCGCACGTACAGCGTCTCGGCGGAGATGCGCAGCGCCTTGGCGAGCTGCTGCAACACCTCGGCGGAGGGCTTGCGCAGCCCTCGCTCGATCTGGCTGAGGTACGGGTTCGAGACACCGGTGAGCTCGGCCAGCTGGCGCAGCGAGAGCCGGGCCTGACTGCGCTGCTCGCGCAGATAGTCACCCAGGGTGCCGACGGTCTTGCCCACGTTCAGCTTGGCCATACCGTCAGTCTGCTAGCAGTTGCTTGCTCTAGCAAGCGCTGGCGGCGTGACCTCCCCCACACGGTGACGCCCTCGCGGTTTTGTCTTACAGGGTTGGCGAAATCTGTCCGACCGGCTGGCCGCCGCCGAGCAGCACGACCGTGCCGATGTCGTCGAGCACCGGGTGGTCGACGCCGAGACGCCGCAGCGCCTCCGCCATCACCACCGGACGGGCCCGGGTCCCGCCGTCGTCGATCTTCAGCGCCACCGACCGACCGTCGGCCAACGCGACCGCATAACAGGCCTCGGCGCCGGCCTTGCCGATCGCGCCGGGCAGCGCGCGCAGCAGTCGCGCCTCGTCCCGACGTGAGCCGGAGGCGTACTCGGGGAACTCGCGGTAGGCCGATGCCACCCGGTGCTCGTTGCTGCCGGGCTCGGCCAGCGCGAGCCGGTGGAACCCGCGGGCCAGCCCGGTCAGGGACATCGACAGCAGCGGGGCACCACAGCCGTCGACCGCGACGGCCTTGACCGGCTCGTCGGTCAGGTCCTCGATCGCACCGCGGATCGCCTGCTGCACGGGATGGTCGGG
>JBOHDE010000114.1:0-12189 GCA_050699035.1 Nocardioidaceae bacterium
GGCGCGGCTGCTGCGCGCGCTCGCCGCCGCGGTCGCCGCCGAGCGTGAGTCGCTGGCCCGGCTCGACGTCGCGGACGGCGGGGCGCCGATCTCGGGCATGCGCGGCGACGTCGACCAGACCGTCGCCGAGATCGAGTACTACGCAGGCATCGCGTCGCAGACCCGGGGCAGCAGCGCACCGCCGGCGCCGGACTCGCTGACCTACACCCTGCGTGAGCCGTACGGCGTGGTCGGCCGGATCGTGCCGTTCAACCACCCGTTCAAGTTCGCCGCCGGCAAGTGCGCGGCGCCGCTGGCGGCCGGCAACTCCGTAGTACTCAAGCCGGGGGAGCAGACCTCGCTGTCGGCGCTCGAGCTGGCCCGGATCGCCGACGGCATCCTGCCGCCCGGGGTGCTCAATGTCGTCACCGGTGCGGGCGACGTCGTCGGCGCCCGCCTGGTCGAGCACCCCGACGTGCCGCGGGTCGCGTTCACCGGCTCGGTGCCCACCGGCCGGGCCGTGCTGCGCGGGGCCGCCGACGAGATCAAGCACGTCAGCCTGGAGCTGGGCGGGAAGAACCCGGTCATCGTCTTCCCCGACGTCGATCCCGACCGGGCTGCCCGCGCCGCCGTCGCCGGGATGAACATCGCCCGGTCGAACGGCCAGTCGTGCGGCTCGGGCTCGCGGCTGTTCGTGCACGACGCCGTCCGGGGGCCGTTCCTCGAAGCGCTGCACGGCCGGCTGGGCGAGATGCAGGTGGGCGACCCGCTCGACGACCGCACGGAGGTCGGCCCGCTAGCCTTCCGGTCGCACTACGAGCGGGTGCTCGGCTTCGTCGAGTCGGCGCGTACGGAGGGTGCCACGGTGGCCTTCGGCGGCGACCGCCCGTCCGGCCTCGAGACCGGCTTCTACCTCAGCCCGACCGTGCTGACCGGGCTGGACGACGACATGACGGTCGTCCGGAACGAGATCTTCGGGCCGGTGATCTCCGTGCTCGACTGGTCGGATGTGGACGACGTCGTGCGCCGCGCCAACGCCCTGCCGTACGGGCTGACCGCGAACGTCTGGACCAACGACGTCACCGCCGCGCTGCGGACGGCCCGGGCGGTGCAGGCCGGGTACGTCTACGTCAACGGCACCGGCCGACGGCCCCTCGGGATGCCCTTCGGCGGCTGGAAGCAGAGCGGTGTCGGGCAGGAGAACGGCCCGGAGGAGCTGGTGTCGTACACCCGCGAGAAGACCGTCTCGGTGACGTTCCTGTGAGCGACGGGCCGGTCCCTGCGTCGGCGTCCGCCGCGGCCGACCCGGCGCGCTGGCGCGGCGACGAGCGGCTGGACCCCGCTCGGACCGTCCTGTGCGCCTTCGACCTGCTGGAGGTCTACCGTGCCTCGGCCGAGGCCGCCGGCGTGATCCCGACGGTGCGTCGGCTGGTCGACGCGTGCCGCGACCGGGGTGTGCTGGTCGCCTGGGCGCGGGCCGACCACCGCGCGGACGGCGCCGACCTGGCCCGCAGCCTCGCGGACCTCGACGGCCGGCACCAGGCGTTCGGCCCGGACCACCCCCGGCCGACGGTCCCGTCGGCGGGGCAGGGCTCGCCGCTCTACCGGACGTTGCCGGAGCTGGGTCAGCGCGCCGACGACGTCGACGTGCCGAAGCACCGGTGGTCCGCGCTGGAGGGCACCTGCCTCCCGGCGACCCTGCGCGCCCGCGGCGCCGACACCCTGGTGCTGGTCGGCGGGTCGACGCATGTCGGGATCGCCGCCACCGCGTACGCCGCCCGCGACCTGGACCTGCAGGTCGTGGTGGTGCGCGACGGGCTGACCGGCCGGGAGCCACAGCGCAGCTTCTTCACCGACGAGGTCTTTCCCCGGGTGTGCCGGGTGCGGAGCAGCGACGAGGTGCTCGAGGCCCTCGACCGCTTCAGGACCTAGGGTGCCTCTCCTTACTCCGCTGACCTGCTGCGCGCGTTCTTCGCCAGCGCGGCGTCGGGACAACCTGCACATGGCTGAGCTCACGAGACGGCTGGGCCACTCGACGCCTGGTGCGGCCATGCGCAACCGGCACGCGGCGGCCGATCGCGACGCCGAGATCGCCCGCCGGTCGTCGGTGCTCGTGGAACCGTCGGAGATCGCTGGCAGGATGCGCGGTTCCGGGTACGCCACGACGCCTCAACGATCCGGGCTCTGTACTCCGACTCGGGGCGTCTGCGCCGACCACCCCTGCGAAGATCCTGCTCCGCGTCTTCGTCCACTTCCACGGGCAGAGGATCATCCTGTTGCTCCACGGCTATGAC
The DNA here is from genome assembly GCA_050699035.1 of Nocardioidaceae bacterium. Classification (GTDB taxonomy): domain Bacteria; phylum Actinomycetota; class Actinomycetes; order Propionibacteriales; family Nocardioidaceae; genus WHTB01. The sequence goes on from JBOHDE010000114.1 coordinate 2,274, forward strand.
AAGGGGCGAGATGTCAGCGCCCGCAGGCAGAACAAGGAGATACAGGAGGCGCACAAACGGCTCCGAGCGTGGCGGACTGCTCGAGCAAGGGCGGCGAAGCGGAAACGCTGACCAAGTTGTTCGTATGGGTTTTCACCCATATACTTGGGGACGAGAGGAGAGGTCATGGCCAAGACATTCGCTGAGTACGCCCGTGAGCGTCGCGCCAGCACGGATCCTGAGGGTCGCGAGGCCGAGCGCGTCTTCCGTGCTGCCTACGCCTTCGGCCAGGCGATTTATGCCGCGCGGAAGGCACGTGGCCTGCGCCAAGCCGATCTCGCCGAGCTGAGCGGCATCGCGCAGGCTGACATCAGCCGCATCGAGCGCGGCCAGATCGCGCCGACGACCCCGACCCTGCTCAAGCTCGCCGACGCGCTCGGAGCACAGATTCAGTTCGTGCTGCCGGCTGGCGACGGTGCATCTGCTGAAGTACCTGGCGACCCCGAAGTCTTTGCCCTCAACGCCGTCGGCGCGTAGAACGAGATCGGACCAGAGCCACGGACCGAAGAGGGTCGATCACTCGTCGGCTGCGTTGATCGCCGCGTCGACTTCAGCACTGGGCGGGGTTTACTCCGAACCTCGTTCGTCACGGGCCGCCCCCGTGCCGAACCTATCGTCACGGGGGCGCCCCGTGACGAACAGCAGGTGGGTCGGGGTCGGGGTCCGGCTCGATGACGCCGACGTAGTCGCGCACCACGTTCGGCCGGGCCCAGAAGCCGACGGCGACCAGCAACGGTCCGAGCCCGCCGAGGGTCAGGGCCACGACCGGGCCGACCAGCCCGGCGAACACGCCCATCACGACGTCTCCGATGGCCGGCCCGCCGCGCGACGACATCTGGTAGAACGCGGTCACCCGGCCACGGATCTCGTCCGGCGTGTCGATCTGCACGGCCGCATGCCGGATGGTCGTCGCCATCGCGTCGAACGCCCCGAGGAACAGGGCCGCGCCGACGGCCAGTGGGAACACCGGTGACTGGGCCAGGGCGATCGCGCTGATGCCGTACAGGAACGTCGCGGCCAGCAGCACCTTGCCCTGGCGGCGGGAGCCCTCGACCACCCGGAACACCGAGTACGTCGCGAGCAGCGCTCCGGCCGACGGTGCGCCGGAGAGGATGCCGTAGCCGGTCGGACCGACGTCCAGCACGTCCGCGGCCAGCGCTGGGAGCAGCACCCGGTAGGCGCTGAAGATGGTCGCCGACAGGTCGAGAGCCATCAGCTTGTAGATCAGCGGTCGGTGCGCGACGTACCTCGCGCCCTCGGCGATGCTCGCGACAACGGAGCGGGGTGGTCCCGTCGGCACCAGCTTGTTGACCCGCACGAAACCCAGCACCACGATCAGCGCGGCATAGGTGAGTACGTCGAGGGCGTACATCAGCCCCGGACCGCCCAGCGCGATGAGCAGTCCGGCGATCAGCGGCCCGAGCAGGATCGCCAGCTCGCGCGATGGGTTGAGCAGCGCGATGGCCTGGCCGATCTGGTGTCGCGGCACGAGCGCCGGGATCAGCGCCTGCCGGGCCGGCTGGTCGAAGGTGGCGGCGGCCGTGGTGAGCAGGACCGAGACGATGACCTGCCACGCCTCGATCCGTCCGCTGAGGGTGAGCACCGCGAGCGCCAGCGCCACCAGCAGCGACACGCCCTGGGCCGCCTGCAGCAGCCGGCGGCGGTCGTACCGGTCCGCGAGTGCTCCGCCCAGCGGGCTCAGCAATAGCAGCGCCACGGCCTGTCCCAGGCCGACCAGCCCGGTGTACGCGATCGAGCCGGTGAGGTCGTACACGTGGTAGAGGTTGGCGGCCACCGTGCCGCGGGTGCCGATCTGCGACAGCACCACGCCGGACCAGTACAGGTCGAAGTCGCGGTTGCGCAGCACCTCGGGCAGGGCCATGCGTCAGATCCCCCGGGTCATCCGGTCAGCCAACCGGGACGAGCGAGATCTTGGTCGGGTCGAGGCGGAGGTACACCTCGCTGCCGGGCTCGATCGACACCGAGGGGTTGACCCGTACGCGGAGCTCCTGCTTCCCGACGGCGACGACGTGGTCGACCGCGTCGCCGAGGAACGCGCGGGCCACCACCTTGCCGCTCCACTCGTTCTTCACGGCGCCCAGGCTGGAGCGGGACAGCTCGACCGCCTCCGGGCGGATCGAGACCACGACCTCGTCGCCGACGACCAGCTGGGCCGCCGACTGCAGGTACAGCTTGCCGTTGGCCGTCTCGACGGTCAGGTGCTCGGCGTCTCGCGCCCCGATCGTGCCGGGCATGAAGTTCGACGTCCCGATGAACTCCGCGACGAACTTGTTGGCCGGCGACTCGTACACCTCGCGCGGCTTGCCGAGCTGCACCACCTCGCCGGCCGTCATCACGGCGATCTTGTTGGACAGGGCGAGGGCCTCGATCTGGTCGTGGGTGACATAGATCGCGGTGATGCCCAGCTCCCGCTGGAGCCGCTTGAGCTCGTACCGCAGTGACTCGCGCAGCTTCGCGTCCAGGTTCGACAACGGCTCGTCGAGCAGCAGCAGCGGCGGCTCGATCACCAGGGCGCGAGCCAGCGCGAGCCGTTGCTGTTGCCCGCCCGACAGCTTGGTCGCCTGCCGGCTCGCCTGGGGTGTCAGCTCCATCGTCTCCAGGACCCGGTCGACCCGCTCGGTGATCTGCGCCTTGGACGGACGCTCCGACCGCTTGCGTACCTGCAGGGGGAAGGCGACGTTGTCGAAGACGCTCATGTGCGGCCAGATCGCGTAGGACTGGAAGACCATCCCCAAGCCTCGCTGGTTGGCCGGCAGGTTGACCGACCTCCCGTGGTCGCCGCCACGCTGGAACATCACCCGGTCGCCGACGGTGATGCGGCCGCTGTCGGGGTGCTCGAGCCCGGCGATGGAGCGCAACGTGGTGGTCTTGCCGCACCCCGACGGGCCGAGCAGGGTGAACAGCTCGCCCTCCTTGACCTCGAAGCTGATGTCGTTCACGGCGAACACGGCGCCCTGCGCGTCACCGCGTCTGCGGCCGCGGGCCTTCTCGCCCGCGAATGACTTCACCAGCTTCTCGATGTTCAGCATGGCCTCTTCTGGTCCTTTCACACGCGGGTGGTGGGGGTCTGACAGCTCAGTCGTTGCGGAGTCCCACCCTGGCTCCGATCTTGTAGGCGATCGTGACGAGGACAACGAGGGTCAGCACCATCACCACGCCCAGTGCGGCCAGCACGGTGAACTGACCGTTCTCGTACTGCTCGAAGATGAGGATCGACAACACCTCGTTGCCAGGGCTGTAGAGCAGGATCGAGCTCGACAGCTCGCGGAACGAGACGACCAGGATGTAGACCCAGCCGGCCAGGATGCCTGGGGCCAGCAGCGGCAGCAGGACGCGGCGGAAGGTCTTCCACCAGCTGGCCCCGCTGACGAACGCCGACTCCTCGAGCTCGCTCGAGATCTGGCCCATCGAGGTGGTCGCATAGCGCATCCCGTACGGCATGTACTTGGTGCAGTACGCGATCAGCAGGATGAACATCGTGCCGTAGATGGGGATCGGGCTGCGGAGGTAGACGAACGACAGCGCCAGGCCGAGGACGAGGCCCGGGATGACGAGCGGGACGAACGTCAGCTGCTCCAGCACGCCCCGACCCGGGATCCGGGAGCGGATCGCGATCCAGGCCGCGATCGCCATCACCGCCATCACCAAGGTCGCGGTGCCCACGCCCAGCAGCAGGCTGTTGCGCAGGGCGGTCTGCGCCTGGTCGAGGTGCAGCAGCTCGACATAGTTGTCCGTGGTCAACGCCGCGAAGACCTCCATCGACGGCTTCCGGTAGAACGGCAGCAGCGACGTGTAGACGAGCACGAACAGCGGCGCCAGCACGGTGGCGGAGAAGTACAGCAGGATGCCCACACCGACGACCGGCTTCCACCGGCCGAGGTCCATCGGACGCGGCCGGAAGCCCTTGCCGGTGATGGTCTGGAACGTCCCGCTGCCGCGACCCGCGAGCAGCCGCGAGATGGCCACCCCGGTGACGGCGATCAGCAGCAGCCCGACCGCGAGCGCACCGGCGGCGGCGAGGTCCGGCGGGTACGTGCGCAGCACGAAGTAGATCCGGCTGGTGAACACGTAGATGTTGTTCTGCAGCCCGAGCAGGGCCGGCACCTCGAACGACTCCAGGCTGGTGATCAGGATGATCAGCACCGAGGAGAGCAGGGCGGGCCGCACCAGCGGCAGGGTGACCTTGCGCAGCGTCTGCAGCCTGGTGGCGCCGGACATCAGCGCGGACTCCTCCAGCGACGGGTCCATCGACCGGAAGGCCGCCACCATCAGCAGGAAGACGATCGGCGACGAGTGCAGTCCCTCGACCCAGATCATCCCCCAGATGGTGAAGATGTCCAGCGGAGCCGAGCCGAAGATCGGCTCCAGCGCCGAGTTGAGCAGGCCGATGTCCGGGCTGGCCAAGAAGATCCACGAGATGGTGTAGAGGATGCCGGGCACGATCAGCGGGACGATCGACGCGGCGAAGAACAGCGCTTTGAACGGCACTGCCGTCCGTACGTTCAGGTAGGCGAGCGTGGTCCCGACCGTGAGGGAGAGCACGGCCGCGCCGATCGCGAAGCTCAGCGAGTTCTGGAGCAGCTCTCCCATCCGGTCGTTGCCGTACGCCCGCCGGAACCCGCCGAACTCGAGACCCTCGTTGTCGAAGAAGGTGCCCCAGAACAGGTAGCCGAGCGGCACCAGGGCGAGGTATCCCACCAGCGCGGCGACCCCGGCGACGATGGCGACCTTCGGCGTGGGCACCAGCCGCCGCCAGCGGCTCTCCTCGACCACCTCGCTCCGGTCCATCACCCGGTCGGCCAGCGTCATGACCTGATCACTCCCACTTCCTGCACGGCGGACGAACGGACGATGCGGTGCGCGCGCCGAGGCGCGCACAGCGGCGGCTCTCCTGCGACGGTGTCATTGCGACGGGTCAGTCGGAGATGACCTCCCCGTCGGCCAGCAGGTCGTCGTACTCCTTGCTCCAGCGGGCGTCCTCCTTGAGCAGCCGCTCGACGTCGACCGGGATGACCTCGAGCCCCTCGAGCGGGTCCTTGCCCTCGGTGATGGCCGGGGTGAGGCCCTCGTCGACGAGCACCTGCTGACCCTCTTCGAGCACCCAGTCCATGAACAGCATGGCGGTCGCCGGGTTGGTCGCGGTCTTCATCAGGCCGCCGCCGTTCGGGCGGGCGATGACCGGCTCCACCATCGGCAGGTAGTCCACCGGCGCACCGTTGGCCTTGGACTGCTCGACGATGTAGCTGTAGTTCGACGCGGTTACGCCGTACTCACCGGCCGACATCAGCTCGGCTTGGACGGTGTGGCCCTTGACCAGCTTCGCGCCGTCGACCATGTCGGCGAACAGCTTCTTCACCTCGTCCTCGCTCTTGCCGTTGTCAAGCCAGTAGTTGTAGAGCGTGAGGTACCAGTCGTAGTCGCCGAGCTCCATGGAGAGTTTGCCGTCGTACTTCGGGTCGGCCAGGTCCTCCCACGACTTCGGCGCCATCTCCTTGCTGATCTGCTCGGTGTTCCAGCTCGGCGCGAACAGGTTGAAGCGGGTCGCCGTCCAGCTGGGGAACTTCCCGGCCTCGGGGACGAGGTCGCGGCGCTCGCCCTCGTACTTGGCCATCAGCTTCTCGGTCTCGAGGGCGAACATCTCGGTCGCGTTCGTCTCGACCAGGTCGTTGCCGGCGAAGTCGGCGGACTGCTCCTGCAGGATGCGCTGCAGGACGGTCTCCGAGCCGGCGCGGTAGACACTGACGTCGATGTCGAACTCGTCGGTGAACGCCTCGGTCACCACGGTGGCGACGTCGGCCGTCATCGAGGTGTAGAGGTTGAGGCCTTCCTCCTCGGCGGCGAGCTCGATCAGGTGGTCACGCCGCTCCTGGCCGGACAGCTTGGCCACCTCGGCGTACACCTTCTCGGCGTCGGTCGGCCCCTTGTCCTTCTTCTCGCTGGCCGGTGTCGCCGTGGGGGAGCCGCCGCAGGCCGCGAGGGCGAGCGTGAGTCCGCCGACGAGGACACTCGTGACGACAGAACGGTTGCGCATGCCGGAGCCCTTCTTGTGCCGTTGCTTGGTCATGAGATCGCCTGGCCGTTCCGGACGACCTTCTCGTACAGCTCGTTCCAGGTGGTCGGGTCTTCGAGCAGCTTCTCCTCGGGTACGGGAACGACCTCCAGGCCCTCCAACGGGTCCGTGCCGCCGGCGATGGAACCGACCCGGAACGCGTCGGCGAAGACTTTCTGCCCGCCGCTCAGCTCGTAGTCGACGAACAGCATCGCGGCCGCGGGGTGGGCGGCGGTCTTGAGCATTCCGATGCCGTTGGGGCGGATGACGATCGGCTGCACCGGGTCGCCGTTGGCGGGCTTCCACGAGACGGGGGCGCCCTCCTCGGCCGCCTTGTCGATGGTGTGGCTGTACGAGGACACCGTGACCGCGAACTGACCGGCCGACAACAGCTCGCCCTGCACGGTGTGACCCTTGGCGATCTTCGAGTTGGCGGCGATGCGGGTCATCAGGTCCTCGGCCTCGGCCTCGCTCTTGCCGTTGGCGACGTAGTAGTCGTACATCGCGGTGAACCAGTCGACGTCGCCGACCTCCATGGAGACCTTGCCCTTCCACTTCGGGTCGGCCAGCTCTTCGACGGACTTCGGCTCCTCGCCCGTGGGTACGAGATCGGTGTTCCAGCCGACCACGAAGGAGTTGAACCGGGAGGCGGTCCAGCCGTCGGCCTTGCCTTCCTCACGTACCTTGTCGCGCAGCTCGCCCTCGTACGGGTAGAGCAGCCCCTCTTGGTTGGCGACCCCGAGCTCGAGGGCGTTGGTCTCGAAGATATCGGCGCCGTAGTACTCGGCCTTGGTCTCCTGCAGCAGTCGCTGCAGCACGGACTCGGAGTTGGCGCGGTAGACGTTGACCTCGATGTCGTACAGCTCGGTGAACCCCTCGACCAGGTCGTCCATGTCGGTGTTGCTCGTGTAGACGTCGAGCTGGCCCTCCTTCTCGGCCAGCTTGACCAGCTCGTCCTGCCGCTCTTGGCCGCTCATCGCGTTGTACTTCTCGTAGACCTTCTCGGCCTTCGTAGCCTTCTCGTCGCCCCCCCCGGACGCCGGTGTGGCCGTCGGCGAGCCGCCACACGCGGCCAGCAGGCTCGTCGCGGCCAGCGCCGCGGTTGTGGCCATTAACGAATGTCGCATTGACCTCTCCAGTGAGGCGGGGGCCCTGAGAGGCCCGATGGACTGAGTCGGATGAGTCCCCCGTTGGGCACGCGCCAGGTCCGGCCGCACCCTGCTGCTTGGAGCGTCTACGGCATGCGGGCTCCGTTCATCTGGGGGTCCTCGCCGTCGAGCAGCAGGGCGAGCTGTCCCACCGAGATGTGTCGCATCGCCGCGAGGCTGTGCTCGGCTCCAGGTAACGGCCAGTCGACCGCCTGCGCCATCGTGAAGGCGTTCTCGATGTCCTTGACGTACCAGGTGAGGCGCATGTCTTCGAGCTCGCGCATGGTGCGGCTGTCGGTCGGGCCCTGCGTCAAGGCCGCCCGCAGAGTCGGAGCGCTCACGCCATAGCGGCGGGCCAGCTCGAACGACTCGGTGATCGCGACGATCTGGGCCCAGTGGATGAGGTTGTTCGCGGTCTTGGCGACCTGGCCGGAGCCGAGTCGGCCGAGGTGGTGCACGCCGCTCGTCCACGGCTCGAGGACCGGGCGTACGGCGTCCAACGCGGCGGCGTCGCCACCGACCAGCAGGTTGATCTCGCCGGCCTCTGCACCGCGCACGCCACCGGTCAGGGCGGCGTCCAGCACCGCCACTCCGGCCGGCGCGGCGGCGGCGATCTCCTCGCACGTACGTGGTCGCACCGAGCTGCAGATCAGCACGGTCGACCCGGCGCTAGTCGCCGCCAACAGGCCGCCGCTGCGCAGACACGCCTCCTGCACGTCGGCGTCGGTCGGCAGGATGACCAGCAGTACGGGACACGCCTCGGCGAGTGCGCCCGGTCCGTCGGCCTGTTCGGCGCCAGCCTTCACGGCGCCGGCCACCGCACTCGGGTCGACGTCGACGACGCTGACCTCGACGCCGGCCTCGAGCAGGAACCGAGCGATCGGACCCCCCATCGCGCCCAGGCCAAGGACGCCGACTCGGGGGCGGGTCGACGGTTGGTCAGGGACGGCGTGGGCGGCGTTCGGCACAGGACCTCCGTCGTCGGGTGTATGACGGGTGTCACACTGACGTGACGGCAATGGTAGTTTGGCCTGACCATTAGACACAAGGGGGTGACGCCCTGTCTTCACCTCTGCGGTCTTTGCGTACCCGGGTGAACATGTCGCTGAGCGGCTCGCTGACGCGGATGTTCCGGTCCTTCAAGGAGCCCAACTACCGCCGGTTCGTCTCTGGACACGCGGTCAGCATCGCGGGGACGTGGATGCAGCGCGTCGCGCAGGACTGGCTGGTCCTCGAGCTCACCGACAGCGCCATCGCCGTCGGCATCGCGACCTCCCTGCAGTTCCTGCCGATGCTGCTGCTCGGGGTCTGGGGCGGTGTCATCGCCGACCGCTTCGACCGCCGCCGGCTGTTGCTGAAGACGCAGGCCGTCAGCGCCGTGCTGGCGGCCGCGCTGGCTGTTTGCACGCTGGCCGGGGTGGCGACGATCGAGCTGGTGTACGGCTTCGCGCTCGGGCTGGGGCTCGTCACCGTCGTCGACGTACCGACGCGGCAGGTCTTCATCTCCGACCTGGTGCAGGAGGACGACTTCGTCAACGCCCAGTCGCTGAACTCGACCGTGCACAACCTCGGCCGGCTGGTCGGCCCGGCCGTGGCCGGCCTGCTGATCGCGTCGTTCGGGGTGGGGGTGGCGTTCAGCATCAACGCGCTCTCGTTCGTCGCGGTGCTGCTGGCGCTGTGGCGGATCGATCCCAGCAAGCTGCATTACACCCAGCAGTCGACGCGCGGTAAGGGCCAGGCCCGGGACGGTCTGCGTTATGTGTGGGGTAATCCCGAGATCCGCGCCTGCCTCGCCCTGGTCGCGGTCGTGGCGCTGCTCGGCCAGAACTTCCGGGTGGTGCTGCCGCTGCTGGCGCGGGACACCTTCGACGGCGGTGCGGAGGTGTACGGCTGGCTCACCTCGGCGCTCGGTCTAGGCGCCGTCGTCGGGGCGCTCGCCAGTGCGACCCGGGTGCGCGCAACGCCCCGCTCGCTGCTGGTATGGACGCTGGCCTTCGGGCTGGTGAACCTGCTCTCGGCGATCACGCCCACCCTGCTGGTGGCGCTGCTGGCGATGGTGGCGCTCGGCATCGCCAACATCACCGTGAACACCCTGGGCCGCACCGTCTTGCTGCTGCACGCCGACCCGGCGATGCGCGGTCGGGTGATCGCCCTGCACGGGATGGTGTTCTTGGGGAGTACGCCGTTCGGCGGGCCGCTGCTCGGCTGGGTGTGTGAGGTGTGGGGTCCACGGGCCGGCTTCGTGGTCGCCGGGGTGTCGGCGCTGCTGATCGCCCTGGCGATGTTGCCGAAGGTGCGCGCGCTGGAGGCGGGTCGCCGCGACACGCTGATGCGGACGCCGCCGCCACCCGGTGCCGCCGACCTGACCTGAACCTGAGCCGGCTCAGGCGTCGTCTGACAGCTGCAGACCCGCGTGCCGCAGCCGGGCCAGCTGGTGCCGCCAGACGAACAGGTCGTTGAAGCCGCTGCCGAGGTCGGGCAGCTCGGCGAGATCCTCGGCCGGCAGGTCGGGCGCCCGTCCGCCGGCGGCCTGCAGTGCCACGGAGACCCGGGCGAGAGCATCCAGGTTGAGCGCTCGTACCACTGCCTGCTCCACCGCGTGCTCACCCGCGCCGACGGTCGTCACGCCATGGCCACGCAGCACCAGGACCGGTGCCGC
>JBOHDE010000115.1:0-9219 GCA_050699035.1 Nocardioidaceae bacterium
TGACCGGGGTGGAGGTCCCAGCCCTGGTAGAAGCCGCGCTCGAGGGACCGTCGCACCAGCCGGGCGTGCAGCCCCCAGGCGGCGCGCACGGCCGCGTCGTCGCCGACCGGCAACACGTTGGTGGAGCCGTCGGACAGATGGACGCCGGTGCCCGCCGCGGCGACCTGCATGACCGCCTTGGCGTGGTCGGCCGCGGGGTGCTCCATGCTCTGCTGGGCGGCCGCGATGCCGCACGCCGCCGAGTAGTCGTAGGTGCCATAGTGAAGGCCGGTGCAGCGACCGGCCGCGGCGTCGATCATCGGCGCGACCAGGGCCGTGCCGGCTGGGCCGAGGATGGACTGCGGGGTCTCGACCTGGATCTCGAAGCGCAGCCGTTCCGGCAGCCCGTGCGCGGACTCGAGCCGTTCGCAGCAGTGCGCCATCGCCGTCACCTGGTCGACCGAGGTGACCTTCGGAAGCGTGACGACGAAGCCGGTCGGCAGGCCGCCCTGGTCGACCAGCTCGGCGACGAACAGGTCGAGGGTGCGCAGGCCGCGCCGGCGGGTCGGCGACTCCAGGCTCTTGAACCGGAGGCCGGCGTACGGAGGTGCGGTGCCGGCCGCTGTCGACGCGGCGAGCACCCGGGCCGCGTCGATCGCGGCGGCGTCCTCCTCGTCGTCCGGCCGCGGCCCGTACCCGTCCTCGAAGTCGATCCGGAGGTCCTCGACCGGCTCCCGGGCCAGCTTGTCTCGTACCCGCCGCTCGAGGTCGTCGGCGAGGCTGGGCGACAGGCCGAGCCCGGTCGTGAGCCCGGTCGTGAGCTCGGCCACCGCGCCGTGCTGCGCGTCGAGCAGGTCGAGCGCGTCGCGGCCCCAGGTCGCGACGGTCTGCTCGCCGTAGCGGTCGGCGGGGAGGTAGACGGTGTGGACGGGTTGTCGCCGCCCACTGTCCCCCGCGTACCGACGGCTCAGCTCGGCGTCGGCGGTCGCGAGCAGCGCGTCGACGTCGGCCACCAGCTGATCGACTCGGCTCGACACTGGCACCACCTCTCCGGACGACAGTGAACCGCATCCGGGCTCAGTGGTGCTCGTGCACCACCGCGTGGCCGCGCCCCCGGCCGATCAGCCAGCGGTTCACCGGGACCGTGACGACGAACGCGACGGCCAGCGCGAACGCGAGGGTCGCCCAGAACAGCCAGCCGGCCAGGCCGGCGTCCATGGCACCGGGCACCGCGAGGATCACGGCGTTGTCGACGATCTCCATCACCAGGATCGAGAGGGTGTCGGCCGCCAGCGCGATTCGGCCCGCCTGACCGAACGACATCCCGCTCCGCAGGACCGGCAGCATGGTCAGGGCGTAGCCGAACACGAACGCCAACGCGACGGCCAGCACGATCGTGGCGGTGTCGGACCAGCCCAGCGCCGTGCCGATCACCATGCCGAGCACCTCGCCGATCGCACACCCGGTGAGGCAGTGCAGTGTCGCCTGCACGGCAAGGCTGGTCAGGGCGGGTCCGTTCGCGGCGGGGTGTACGTGATCGGTCATGGCGGCGACTATACCCCCTAGGGGTACTACGTGCATCGTGGGCTCGCTCACGTTGCCACTCGCCGAATCGGATATCCGGCACCGAGGCTGGCACCATGGTCGGCGACACCGACCAACCCGAGGAGGACGCACGTGCCCGCCGACGACGAGCTGCGCAGAAAGGCCATCCGCGCAGTCTTGATCGTGGCCGGCATCGCCGTGGTTCTCGGCCTGGTGGTGGCGTTGACCGCCACTGCCGCGCTCCGGATGGCCGGCCTGTCCGGTGGGGACAAGACCGCACCGACGTTCGCCACCCCGCGGCCGAACGAGCCCGAGCCAGTGGCACCGTCCCCGAGTGACAAGGCGTCGGAGTCCCCGGATCCGCCCGCCTCGACCCGCCCGGCCAAGAAGGCCAAGCCACGCATCGTCCTCGAGGCCAGCAGCGCCGCCGCGTCGACCATGGAGCGCATCACCCTGTCCGGCACGTACCGCGGTGGTGACGGCGTCCTGCAGGTGCAGCGCCGCGAGGGCGAGTCGTGGGTCGACTTCCCGACGACGGCCAGAGTCGAGAGCGAGGCGTTCAGCACGTACGTCGAGCTCGGGCAGCCGGGCGAGAACCAGCTGCGTGTCGTCGACCCCGAGTCAGGCAAGGCCTCGAACCAAGTCGTCATCACGGTCTCGTAGCGCCCGGCCTTGCTCGGCCTGACATGCTGGCTGGATGGACCAGAAACCCGCCCCGCTGCAACCTGTCCGCGAAGACTGGGAGCGCGCGCTCGCCGTCGTCGCGCACCCCGATGACATGGAGTTCGGCACCGCCGCCGCCGTGGCCCGCTGGACGGCACAGGGCAAACAGGTCGTCTACTGCATGGTGACCTCCGGCGAGGCCGGCATCGACGGCATGGAGCCGGCCGAGTGCCGCCGGGTCCGCGAGGCCGAGCAGGTGGCATCGGCACAGATCGTCGGCGTCGAGACGGTCGACTTCCTGCGCCAGCCAGACGGGATCCTCGAGTACGGCGTCGCGTTGCGTGCTGAGATCGCCCGGGCTGTCCGTCGCCACCGTCCGGAGATCGTGATCACCAACAACTTCCGCGACACCTGGGACGGCCAGTCGCTGAACATGGCTGACCACATCGCGACCGGCCGGGCCACGCTCGACGCCGTCCGCGACGCCGGCAACCGCTGGGTGTTCCCCGAGCAGGTCACCAAGGAGGACCTCAAGCCGTGGGACGGCGTCGAGCAGGTCTGGGCGGCCGGCTCACCGCTGGCGACACACGGCGCCGACGTGACCGACACCTTCGCGGCCGGCGTCGAGTCGCTGAAGGCCCATGACGCCTACCTCAGCGGGCTGGGCTGGGAGTTCGACGCCGCGGACTTCCTCGAGGGCGTCTGCCGTGGCACCGGATCGCGGCTCGGTGTCACGTACGGCACCGGGTTCGAGGTGTTCCGGATGGGTTTCGGCTCCGACGACTGAACGGTCGTTCTTAGCCGTAACCTGGACAACACGGGTATTTCAGGGGCACCGTAGGTGTCACACGGCCCGGCGTGGGAACCGGGCTCGGGGAGGCCGATGTCGGATGTCCGTCAGCGAGCGTTCGGAGCGGCGGCCGGTGCCGCTGCAGCGCGGGGTCGATCCTGCGCCGGACAATGCTGGGTTGCCGGTATCCGAGCAGAGCTATCGCGCGTTCCTCACGTTGTGGGCGTTCTTCACCGGTGCGGAGTCACTGGCCAACGCACCGTTCCTCAGCCGAGACGTCGAGCGCGACCATGACGTACGGCAGGGGCTGGTGGACGACTGGGCCCGCCTCCATCCCCGGACGCGTGGCTGGATCGCCGACTCCCCCCGGCTGTGGCGCAGTGTCCAGCATGCCTGGTCGGATCCCACCAGCGACGAGCGCCGCCGCAAGAGCCTGCGCAGGTTCTTCCGTCCACAGTTCCGGACCTTCGAGCGACTGTGGCCCGGCCGCGCCCAGGCCCGCACCGTGCGCAAGCCCGCCTGAGGTTCTCAGCGGGCGAGCTGGTCGACGACCTCGGTGCGTGAGGCGATGCCGAGCTTGTGCAGGATGTTGGAGACATGCACCGCTGCGGTCTTCGGCGAGATGTACAGGCGGCGGGCCAGCTCGGCGTTGGTCAGACCCTCCGCGACGAGCAGCGCCACCTCCCGCTCACGGTTGGTGAGGGCGGCCGCGCCGCTGACCTCCTGCTCGCCGCCGGCCGGAGCGAGGCCGAGCTGGTTGCGCACCTGGTCCAGCTGGGTCACCCGCCACCCACCCCACCGGGCCAGCAGCTTCGCTGCCGCGGCAACCTGCTCGACCGCTGCATCGCGGTCGTTCGTCGCGAGCAGGCACTTGGCCGCGTCGACCCGCACGGACCCGCGTACGGACATCGGCAGGACCGACGACTCCTGCACCGCCAAGTAGCCCTCCAGCGCCGCCGACGTCTGCCCCTTCGCGTCCGCGATCTGGGCGTCGACAAGGTTCCGGTACTCGTCGATGCTGTCGGCGGCGACCAGCTCCTGCCGCATCCGGTCCAGCCTGGGCAGCGGCAGGCCGACCGCGAGCGCCCCCGAGATCAGGTCGTAGGCCTGCGAGCTGCTGCGCCATGACTGCGTGGCCAACGCCGCGAAGACGTCGTCGAGATACCGCTCGGCCTCCGCCAGGGCGCCGCGCCGGCAGGCGACATGGAACGCGAGCCCGGGGATCAGCAGCGCCGGCAGCCGCGGCAGCTCACGGAGGTCGGCGATGACCGCGTCGGCGCGGTCGAGGTCTACCGCCTCGAGGTACAGGCCGGCCAAGAAGACGCCGTGCGCGTCGACCCGACGGCTCCGGCGGACGTAGCCCCGGTCGCGCTCGCGGCCCTCCTCCAGCGCCGCGATGGCAGCCGCCAGGTCGCCGTTGCGCACAGCCAACCGGGCCAGGCCCTGGAAGTACGCCGCGACCGCGAGCGACTCGAAGCCAGCGCGCTCGGCGTCGACCCGCATCCGTTCCAGCATCTCGGCCATCTCGGTCTGGGACGCCGTCGACGCCTGGTCGATGATGTTGTTCAGAGCCCGCGCGGCGAGCACCCACTCGCCGGCCTTCTCCGCCTCGTCGACCAAGCCGGACAGCAGGGCGCGGCCCTCCTCGTTGGTCGACCATCGATTGGTCAACGCCGATCCGCGCTCCACCAGGGCGGCCAGCCGTACCCGGGGAAGGTCGAGCTCCTCGGCCAGCGCGAGCGCGCGCGCCGACCACGACAGCGACTCGTCGATCTCGTCACGCAGCATCGCCGACTGCGCAACGGCGGTCATCGCGCGCGCCTGGTCGGGCCCGGCCTCGAGCTGCCCGACCAGCTGCTCCACCTCGTGGGTGAGCTGCTCCATCTCCGCGACCTCGTCGTTCTCCCAGGCCAGCCTGATCAGCAAGATCAGTGCGTCGGCCCGGTGGGTGGGTACGTCGCACCCGTCCCGCCACCGGCGCGCGTAGCCGATGGCGTCGTCGGTGAGGCCGGCCAGCCAGGCCGCCTGCGCCGCTCCCCCGAGCAGGGCGGGGTCGTCGGAGTCCTCGTCCAGACCCATCTCGGCGAGCTGAAGTGCCTGGTAGGCCGAACCGATCGAGAGGTACAGCTCGGTGCCTCGTCGGGCGGCGTCGACCATGTCGTCGTACCGGCCCGCGGCCCGAGCGTGGCTCGCCACCATCGCCGGGTCGGCCCCGCCGCCGGCCAGCAATGCCTCCAGCGCCGCCTCGTGCAGCCGCCGCCGCTCCCGACCGAGCAGCTGCTCGGCGATCGCCTCACGGACCAAGGCGTGCCGGAAGCTGAACTCGTCCTCACCGGACTCGACGAGTACGCCACGTGTGACGAGCTCGCGCAGGGCCGAGATCAGCCCCTCCTCGCTGGCCCCGACGACGGCCGCGAGCAGGTCGAACGGCACCCGGTGACCGAGCACGGCGGCCGCCTCGACGATCCGCTGGGCGTCGGGTTCGAGATCGTCGATCTGCCGTCGAAGCACCTCGGTGAGGCTCCACGGCAACGGCTGCTCGCCCAGCGACTCGAGATCCTCGCCCTCGTGTCCGCGGACGAGCTCCTCCAGGAAGAACGGGTTGCCGCCGGTGCGCTGGTGCAGCGCGGCCACCGCACGGTACGTCGCGGGGACGCCGGTGAAGGAGGCGAGCAGCGCGGCGGTGTCGGTCTCGTCGAACCGTTCGAGGCCCACATGGACCACGGCGTGCCGACGCTGCAGCCGGCCGAGCAAGCCGGAGACGGGGTGCCGGCTGGTGACCTCCTCCGGCCGGTAGGTGCCGACCAGCAGCCACGGCTTGGTCTGGTCGGCGATCCGCTCGAACAGCGCCGCACTCTCGGAGTCGGCCCAGTGCAGGTCTTCGAACACAATGACCGCGGGCCCGTCGCCGAGCAGGGAGTTGACGATCGACAGGCCGGAGTGCAGGCGTTCGACCGGGCTGCGCGCCGCGTCGACCAGGGCCTCGAGTGCCTCCTCGTCGACACCGGACCGGTCGGCAACCGCCTCCAGCAGCACCTCGTACGGACGCGCGAGCGAACCAGGCTCGGCATGCCCGACCAAGGCGACCGTGTCCGCGGAGACAGTCTCCAAGAGTGCTTGGGTCAGTCGGGTCTTGCCGATGCCGGGCTCGCCGGCCACGATCGCCACCTGAGGGTGGACAGACGAAGCGAGCTGCGTCAGTTGACGCAGCTCGCTTTCGCGGCCGACCATCACGGGGCTGGAGCTTCCCACACCAAGCGTCCTTCGCACCCGCTCAACGTACCGCCGCCACGGCCCGGGCGGCTGGCCCGGCACCCCCGCGGGCGTAACCGCGTGAGCGGCGGCTGCGGCGAACGGTCGCGAGCAGGTTGTGGCGTTCGGCCTGGCTGATGAGCTCCTGCTGGTGGTTGTGGGCCAGGGTCAGGATGATCTCGGGGTGAGCGAACATCGCGTACTCCTTGGTTGGTGTTTTCTTGATGCCTCCATCCTGCGTCGGTAAGGACCACCTGCCATCGGCAGTCGTTATCTATCTTTGCCGGTGGCAGGCACCTAGATGCCCTCGCGGGCCGCCTAGGTACACCTAGGTACGCCTCGTCGGTGGCGTCGGCGATGATCGGCTCATGCTGCGAATCGGGACAGTGGTGTTGGGGGTCGAGGACATGCGGCGCGCCAGCGCGTTCTGGCGTGCGGCGCTGGGGTACGTCCCTCGCGACCGCCTGCCGGACGACGACTGGGTCGTGCTGGTACCCCCCGACGGCGCCGGCACCGTGCTCGCCCTCGGTCTGAGCGAGACCCCGGTCCAGGAGCACCCCCGGGTCCACCTCGACCTGTATGCCGGTGACGCCGCCGACCAGGCCGCCGCGGTAGACCGGCTGGTGGCGTTCGGGGCCGAGCGGGTCGACTGGGACCTCTATCCCGACGACGCCGACTTCATCGTGCTGGCCGACACCGAGGGCAACCGCTTCTGCGTCATCGACACCGGCCGCGGTTGAGCAGAACTCGGGCTAGCTGGCGAGCTTGCGGGAGAGTTCGACGGGGCCGACAACGGAGCAACGATCGACGTCCGCGCAGCACGCGGCCACGAGACCTCCACTACCGCCGACCGGTTGGCTAGCCCCCCTTGCATTGAATATGCAAGGGGGACTAGCCTACCTTTTGTGGTGTTCAAGGTGATGCGGCGGCGCGACGTGGTGAAGGCCCTCACAGCCAATGGCTGCAGGCCACTTCGAAACGTCGGCGGCCACGAGGTGTGGGGCTGCCCTTGTGGGAAGCACCGCGCACCCCTGCCGAATCACCGAGAGATCACCGCGGGCGTGGTGAAGTCGATCAGCGGCCAGATGGCATGTCTGAGGAGAGGATGGCTGCAATGAGCGCATACCGGGCCACGGTCGTCCGTGAGGGCAACTGGTGGGTGATCTCGGTCGACGGCGTCGGCGTGACGCAAGCCCGTCGTCTAGCTGAGGTCGAGGACCAGGCGGTAGGGCTTGTGGAGGCTATGGTCGGCGAGGCCGACGCCTCGGTCGACGTCGCCCTTCCCATACCCGCAGACCTGCGCGCACAGGTCGACGAGGCGCGCCAGCAGACCGCGGCCGCTGCTCGAGCACAGCGTGAGGCGGCGGCGCTCGCCCGTTCCACTGTCCTCAAGTTGGTCGATGCAGGCATGCCGCAGGCGGACGTCGCCACCGTGCTCGGCGTCTCCCGGCAACGGGTCACCCAACTCGTCGGCGAGGCGAAGGGCCACCATGCTTCGACCTCCCCGACGAAGAGCCATCAGGGTCCGCGCGAGGCCGGGGCTCAATGGGGGACGGAGACCGCAGGGATAGCCCGAACCCGCAACATCGTCAAGAACGCAAGTTGAGCGAAGTGTGCATCTACGGTCGCGACTGCAAGGTCCGTGGGCTCGGCGTACGTCCGGCGTAGGTCGCGGAGCTCGGGCTACTCGTCCGAGTCCTTCGGCGGTTCGTCGTCGGTCAGGTTGGTGAACATGTCCTTCAGTCCGCTGAACTGACCGAGGATGCGCTCGCGCTGGTGCTGCAAGGCCGCGACCTCGTCGCGCACCGCGGTCAGGGTCTCGTCCGCCTCGGCCTGAGCGTGCTGCCGGATCTTCGCCGCCTCGCCGTGAGCCGCCATGGCCACGTGCTCGGCCTCGCGGCGGGCCCGCGTCATGAGTCCCTCGGCCTCCGCCTCGGCCGCGTCGTGCCGCTGTTGTGCCTGACGGACTGTGGTCGCGACTCGCTTCTCGATCGCGGCGGACCGTTCTTCGGCATCGGTGAGCATCCGTTCGGTCTCTGCGACCACCTGGCCGTGCCTCTCGGTGGCCTCCTTGCTCATCCGCTCCTTTTCCAACGCGAGCGCATGGCGAGCCTCCTGCACCTCGCGCTCGGCCTCGGCCCGCGCCTGTGCTGCCTCCCGCTTCGCGGTGGCGACCAACGCCTGGGCCTCCCGCTGGGCCGCCGTCCTGATCCGCTCAGCGTCTCGGCGGGCGGAGACCATCCGCTCCTCAGCCTCGGCAAGCACATGCTCGCGTTGCTGCTCGAGCTCGGCGGTGGCGCTGGTCCGTACCTGGTCGATCTCAGCGAGCTGTACCAGCCGGATGTCCGCCGCCTCGCTCATCGCGTCGGCGTGCATCTCGCTCGCGGCCGCACGCAGCTCACGAGCCTCCCGCTCGGCGGCCTGACGCAGCAGGTCGGCGTCACGGCGGGCGTGCGAGGTGACCTCCTCCGCCTCCTGCTCGGCCAGCTTGAGCAGCTGCGAGGCACGCCACCCGAGACCGGCGTACGACTGGTCCGAACCGGCGGCCTGGTCACGCAGCAAGGTGAGCTCGGCCTCGAGGGTGTTGATCCGCTGGCGCGCCGCCTCGAGTGTCGTCTCGGCCGACGCGTCGTCGCCTTCCTGGCGCTGCGTCGGCACCCGGGAGGACGGATCGGTCGCTCCCGACTCATCGGAGACGGGTGGTCGGTGCTGATCAGTCATCGTTGAGCCTTCACCGGAGGATGCGTCTACGCATCCTCGCACAGCGGTCACAGAGAGTAAACAATTTGCTGTTTGCGTGGCCGATTGATCACTAAACGTGAGTGTATCCGGTTCCAAGTCGACGGCGCTCACACGCTCAACTGTCAGTACGTCGCGCGTCATGTGGTGGGCCCGACCCCGCACCCGTGTCCGGGGGGAATGGCGGTGTTCGCGTGGCGGACTGTCCGTCGGCCGACGCGTTCGAGGTGGAATTTTGCCCAATTGGGCAA
>JBOHDE010000115.1:9319-12174 GCA_050699035.1 Nocardioidaceae bacterium
CCACTAGGGGGCACCGGCACCGTCCGGCCCGAGGAGGGACCGAGCGGATCGGGTCGAGCTCGCTCAGGACGAGAAGTCCTGCACCCAGGACCGCCGATCGGCAGAGTGGAATCCAATTTCACGAACTGCGGAACCTAGACGCGATCGGTTGACATGAAACCTGATTCCGACAAGTGTTGGACCACGCAAGGCTCGGGCGAGGGGGTGGCTGATGAGACTTCGAGACGTCCGCGTCGTACTTCTGACCGGTCCGTGCACCGACGACCCCTGGTTGTCAGTGTTCAAGCAGACCCGCAGCGCCGCCTTCGTCGAGGTCGAGACAGACACCGGCGTCATCGGCATCGGCGAGACGTACGCGGGGTACTTCTTCCCCGAGAGCGTGCCGCTGATCGTGGACTACCTGAAGGACATCCTGCTCAACGCGGCACCGTTCGAGGACCCTGCCGCGCTCGACATCGTCACGTTGACCCACCGGATGCGGACCTGCTGCGCCTACTGGGGGCGGGTCGGCCTCGGGGCAGCGGTGATCGCCGGCATCGAGGGCGCGTTGTGGGACCTCAAGGGCCGGCTGCTCGACCAGCCGGTGTGCGACCTGCTCGGCGGTTCGAGCCAGGCCGACCTCCCGGCGTACGCGACCGGCGGCCCGTCGCCCTGGCCCGCGGACCAACTGATCGAGAAGGCAGACTTCTACCTCGGTCTCGGTTTCACCGCGTTCAAGGTCAGCTCCGGGTACGTCGACTCGGGCAGCCGCGAGGAGGTGCGGGCCCGGTCGGCCGACAAGGCCGTCGCGATGGAGGTCGAGAAGCTGGCGCTGCTGCGCGACCACGTCGGACCGGACGCCGGGATCCTGCTCGACGGGCATATGGGACATCGCGAGGGCGACGACCGCTGGGACCTGGCCACGGCGTCCCGGGTGCTCGACGCGCTCGCACCGTTCGGGGTCTTCCTGTTCGAGGAGCCGCTGCCGTACACCGACCTGCCGGGCTACGTCGCCCTCACCGAGCGGTCGCCGATCCCGGTCGCCGGTGGCGAGCAGCTGACGACGTTCGAGGAGTTCAGGACATTCGTCGTCAACGGGGCCTTCACGATCGGCCAGCCGGATGCCGCCTGGCTGGGCGTCGGCGACTTCGTCCGTACGGCGAAGCTCCTTGCCGAGCAGGGCAGCTCGGTCGCACCGCATGCATGGGGTGCGGGCGGCGCGGTGATGCAGAACGTCCATGCCGCGTTCGCGTCGCCCAACACCCTCACCGTCGAGATCCCGCCGGCAGCCGGGCCCCTGCACCGCGAGATCTGGGGCGACTCGCTGGTCATCCGCAACGGCAGGGTTCTCCGCCCCGACGCACCCGGCCTCGGCATCGAGCTCACGGACCGGGTGAAGGACGCCTACCCCTTCCGGCCCGGGGCCGAAGAGTTTTCCAGCGTGCCGGGCAAAGTAATGAGGAGCTGACCGGTGAGCAACGAGCTGATCCTGGTCGCGCAGCCCGGCGCTGCCGACCATCTCGACCGGGTGCGTGCGATCGCCCCTGACCTGCGGGTCGACTGCGTCGAGCCGTACGGGCCGGCCGACACCATCCCGCCCGACCTGGCCCTCGAGTGCACCATCTTGTTCGCGGACAGCTGCCCGGTGAACGTCGAGCAGATGCGCCACCTGGAGTGGGTACAGCTCGGGTCGCACGGTTACGCCCAGCTCAACGGCCTGGCACTGCCACCGGGGACGGTCGTCACCAACGCCAGCGGAGTGAACGACATCCCGATCGCGGAGTGGTGCGTGCTGATGATGCTCGCGCTCAGCCGCCGGCTGCCCGACATGCTCGCCGCCCAGCGGGAGCATCGCTGGGACCGGTCCGCCCCGTTCCAGTCGGAGCTGCGCGGACGGCGGGTCGGCATCTTCGGGTTCGGGAACATCGGCCGCGAGGTGGCGCGCCGCTGCCACGCGCTCGGGCTCGAGACCTGGGTGCTGTCCCGTAGCGGCAGCCGTGACCGTGGCGCCCGGTACGACCCGCTGAGCCGGCCAGCGTCCACCGGGCCCGACCGTACGTTCGGCCTCGACCAGCGCGACGAGTTCCTCGCCGGGCTCGACGTCCTCGTCATCGCCACCCCGATCACCAGCGCCACCCGGGGCTTCTTCGACGCCGAGGCGCTCGCGCAGCTGCCCGCGCACGCGCTGCTGCTCAACCCGGCCCGCGCCGGCGTCGTCGAGGAGGCGGCGCTGGTCGACGCGCTGCGGCAGGGTCGGATCGCCGGCGCCGCCCTCGACGACCACTACCGGCAGCCGATGCCGGACGACGACCCGTTCTGGGACCTGCCGAACACGATCGTCACCGCGCACATCTCGGGATCCACCGAAAGCCCGTGGTACGTCGACCGGATCTGGGACCTGTTCACGACGAATCTCGGCCGGCGGATCGCCGGTGCTCCCCTGCTGAACGTCATCAGCCGCGCGGACCTCGAGCTCGCACCGGACAACGTGACCCGGGAGGACCCGTGTTGAGGTACGTGGACGTCACGAGGGTCATCCGGTTCGAGGGGCCCACTGCCTTCTCGCCCCGGTTCGTGCATCCGCCGCTGCTGCGGTGGGCGCCGGTCAAGGACGCCCAGCGGTTCCAGGTCGAGGTGGCCGACCGCGACCGCGTCGTCTGGTCCGAGTGGGTGGACGCCGAGGCCGTCGACCTCTCCCCCGCGTGGCCCGACGTACCCCTCGGCCCGGTCGACGTCCTCGTCCGCGGCTGCGACGAGGTCGGCCGCGAGGTCGCCGTCAGGGGCTACCGCAGGTTCTGGCGCGTACCCGGCTTCGACGGGATGGACCAGGAGCCGGCCGACTGGGCGGGATGTGTCGACCGCTCGGTCGCTCACCT
>JBOHDE010000116.1:0-12135 GCA_050699035.1 Nocardioidaceae bacterium
TGAGCCTCGACACCGTCAAGCAGGCCGGCGAGACGCCCGAGCAGAGCCAGCCGTGGGCTGAGCTCGGTCTCAAGCCCGACGAGTACGCGCAGTTCCACGAGATCCTCGGGCGGCGGCCGACGTCGAGCGAGCTGGCGATGTACTCCGTGATGTGGAGCGAGCACTGCTCGTACAAGTCCTCGAAGGTGCATCTCAAGCAGTTCGGCGAGAAGGTCACCGACGAGATGCGCAAGCCGCTGCTGGTCGGCATCGGCGAGAACGCGGGCGTGGTCGACATCGGCCAGGGCTACGCGGTGACGTTCAAGGTCGAGTCGCACAACCATCCTTCGTACGTCGAGCCCTACCAGGGCGCCGCGACCGGGGTCGGCGGCATCGTCCGCGACATCCTCTCCATGGGGGCGCGACCGGTGGCCGTGATGGACCCGCTCCGGTTCGGCCCGGCCGACGCCGCCGACACCCAGCGCGTGCTGCCCGGCGTGGTCGCGGGCATCGGCGGGTACGGCAACTGCCTCGGCCTGCCGAACATCGGCGGCGAGGTCGTGTTCGACCCGACGTACGCCGGCAACCCGCTGGTCAACGCGCTGTGCGTCGGCGTGATGCGGCACGAGCAGATCCACCTGGCGAAGGCCACCGGGGCCGGCAACCAGGTGATCCTGTACGGCGCGAAGACCGGTGGCGACGGTATCGGCGGCGTGAGCGTGCTGGCGTCGGAGACGTTCGAGGACGCGGGTCCTGCCAAGCGTCCCAGCGTCCAGGTCGGCGACCCGTTCATGGAGAAGCTGCTGATCGAGTGCACGCTCGAGATCTTCGCCGAGGGCATCGTGTCGGGCATCCAGGATCTCGGCGGGGCCGGGCTGTCGTGCGCGACGTCGGAGCTGGCCAGCGCCGGTGACGGCGGCATGCACGTGTGGCTCGACCGGGTGCCGCTGCGCGACTCGTCGCTCAGCCCCGAAGAGATCCTGATGAGCGAGTCCCAGGAGCGGATGATGGCGGTCGTCGAGCCCGCCCACGTCGAGCGGTTCCTGGCGATCTGCGCGAAGTGGGACGTCGACGCCACCGTGATCGGTGAGGTCACCGACACCGGTCGGCTGCGGATCGAGTGGCACGGCGAGCTGATCGTCGACGTGCCACCCGGCACGGTCGCGCACGAGGGCCCGACGTACCACCGGCCGTTCGCCCGCCCGGTCTGGCAGGACGCGCTGCAGGCCGACGCCGCGGAGGCGCTGCCGCGACCGCAGACCGGCGACGAGCTGCGGGAGACGGTGCTGCGACTCGCGGCGTCGCCCAACCTGTGCGACAAGTCCTGGGTCACCGACCAGTACGACCGGTACGTCCAGGGCAACACCGTGCTGGCCCAGCCGGAGGACGCCGGCATCGTCCGGGTCGACGACGAGACCGGCCTCGGCGTCGCCGTCTCCACCGACTGCAACGGCCGGTTCGCCAAGCTCGACCCGTACGCCGGTGCGCAGCTGGCGCTGGCCGAGTCCTACCGCAACGTCGCGGTGACCGGTGCCCGTCCACTCGCGGTGACCGACTGCCTCAACTTCGGCTCACCCGAGGACCCGGCGGTGATGTGGCAGTTCGCCGAGGCCACCACGGCCCTGGCCGACGGCTGCCAGCGGCTCGGGCTGCCGATCACCGGCGGCAACGTCAGCCTCTACAACCAGACCGGTGAGCAGGCGATCTTGCCCACGCCCGTCGTCGGGGTTCTCGGCGTGCTCGACGACGTCGCGCGGCGGACGCCGCAGGGCTTCCGCGAGGCCGGCCAGCAGATCTACCTGCTCGGCACCACCCGCGAGGAGCTGTCCGGGTCGGAATGGGCGCACGTCGTGCACGGCCATCTCGGCGGGCGCCCGCCGGCCGTCGACCTCGACGTCGAGCGGCAGCTCGCGGACATCCTGGTCAACGCGTCACGCGACGGCCTGGTCGACGCGGCGCACGACCTGTCCGACGGCGGCCTCGCGCAGGCGTTGGTGGAGTCGTCGCTGCGGTACGGCGTCGGCTGCCGGGTGTGGCTGCCGGACGACCTCGATCCGTTCGTCGCGCTGTTCAGCGAGTCGGCCGGCCGGGGCATCGTCGCCGTACCCCGCAGCGAGGAGGTGCGGTTCACCGACATGTGCACGGCGCGCCGCTTCCCGCACCAGCGGATCGGGGTGGTCGACGGGACGGCGATCGACGTCCAGGAGCTGTTCAGCCTGCCGCTCGACGAGCTGCGTACGGCGTGGTCGGCGACACTGCCGGCGCTGTTCGGGCCCTGAGCCGCGGGGAGGGGCGAAGCCTGCCGCTCCGCCCCTCACCCCTCCGCGGTCGCCCGCTACTGCCCTCGGTGCCCCGAGACTCGGAGAGCTCCCCCGCAGTGGGCGTTACACCGAGTGACGTCGCCACGGCCGCCAGGGTTGCGCTGCGCAGACATGTTTTCCGAAACGTTATGTTGGCTCCGTGCCCGCACGCCTGAAGCCAGCGTCGTCGGTCGAGGTCGCCGGCTGGCTGCGGGCGCTCTCCGTGACCGAACCGCCACCCGGTGATGCGCTGCGCGGGCTGACCAAGCACTTCCTCGCCGTGCTGGCGAGCCGGGCCCCCGGCAAGAGCGTGGAGGTGCGGGTGCCGCCGTACGCCGCGATCCAGTGCATCGAGGGCGCCCGGCACACCCGGGGTACGCCGCCGGCGACCGTCGAGACCGACCCGTCGACCTGGATCCGGCTGGCGACCGGCGAGCTGTCCTGGCGACAGGCGGTCGACGACGGCCGGCTGCGCGCCTCGGGCGAGCGCTCCGATCTGACTCCGCTGCTTCCCCTGCACGAGGCGTAACCGTCCGTTCCACGTACGCCCCGACCCTTGCAAGGCGCGGGGCGAGCGAGCAAGGGTCGGGGCGTACCGGGCAGTGGCTCAGAAGCCGGTCACGTCGAGCAACCGCTCCTTGGTGTTGTCGGGGTCGTCGCCGTCGTTCCAGTCGAGCGACCCGGCCGACTGCAGGGCCGCCTGGACCGCGGCCGGGGACGCTGTGGGATGCGTCGCCTTGTACAGCGCGGCGCCGCCGGCCACGTGCGGGCTCGCCATCGACGTACCCGAGATCGTGTCGTACCCACCGTTCATCCAGGTGGAGTCGATGCATACGCCCGGCGCGATGAGGTCGATGTCCGCGCCGAAGTTGGAGAAGTCGGCGAAGCTGTCGTCGACGTCTGCGCGGCAGGTCGACGCTGCGCCGCCACCGGGTGTGCCGTTGAAGTCGGCCAGCGCGCTCACTGTGATCACCTCGTCGTACGCCGCGGGGCTCGACTCGGCCGCGTCGGCGGAGTCGTTGCCGGCGGCCACGACGTACGTCACCCCGGCGGCGACCGAGGCGCAGATCGCCTGGTGCTCGGCGTCGCCGTCGGTGTTGCCACAGTCGCCGTCGTCGGAGCCGCTCCCACCGAGGCTCATGTTCGCGACCTCGATCTGGTCGGCGTTGGCGGTCACGTAGTCGATGCCGCAGATGACGTCGGCGGTGCTGCCGATGCCGAGCGCGTTGAGCACCTTGACCGGCCAGATCCGAGCGCCGGGCGCGATGCCGACAACACCGTCGCCGTTGTCGAGCGCGCCGATGGTGCCCGCGACGTGGCTGCCGTGGCCGTTCTGGTCGTCGGGGTTGAGGCCGAGCAGCGAGCAGTTCTTCGCACCGGCCCGATAGACGTTCAGGTCGGGGTGGTCCAGGTCGACGCCGGTGTCGATCACCGCGACGTCGACATCCACGCGCTGGTCGGTGCCGTCGATGGCGGCGGTCGGGCTGGCGTCGGCGTTGGCGCGGTTGATCCCGCTCGGCAGGCGCTGGGCGGTCGACCTGACCTCGGTGTCGGCCTGCACCGACTTCACCCCGGGCGCGGCGGCCAGTCGCTCGGCGGCGGCCTCGGTCATCTCGGCGGAATAACCCTTGAGTGCGGACCGGTAGACGTTGCCGACCTCCAGGCCGAACGTGCGTGCCTGGGCGGTGACGAGGCTCGACACGGCGACGTCATCCTCGAGTACGACGATGTACTGGCCGGGAATCCGGTCGGCGCGGTCAGCGCCCACCACCTGTCCCGATCCGTCCCCCGTAGGTCCCCCCGCAGCGGCGCTGGTGGCGCCGGCTACGGCCAACGTTGCCGCGATGGCGGCGACGATGCTGAACGTACGCATGGTTCCTCCTTCTTCGGTTGGCGGTCCAACGACGTTGCTCGGTTGGAGTTACGCACCGGTAACAAAGGTCGCGGGCCAGTCGTCGCGCGCCGGCTCTTACGATGTGCGCCATGACCGACTCCCTGCGCACTGCCGTCGACCGTGTCCTGCCCGGTGTCCGTGACGACCTCGAGATGCTGGTCAAGATCCCGTCGGTGAGTGCCGACCCGGCCCGTGCCGACGAGGTACGGCGGAGCGCCGAGGCGACCGCCGAGCTGTTCCGCGGAGCCGGGTTCCCCGAGGTGCAGATCCTCCAGGTCGCCGGTGGCGCGCCTGCGGTCGTGGCGCGTCGCCCGGCACCCGAGGGCACGCCCACCGTGCTGCTCTACGCCCACCACGACGTGCAGCCCGAGGGCGCCCACGCCGACTGGGACAGCGCCCCGTTCGAGCCGACCGAGCGCGACGGTCGGTTGTTCGGCCGCGGTGCCGCCGACGACAAGGCCGGCATCGCAGCCCACCTGGCCGCCGTACGCGCGCACGACGGTGCACCACCGGTGGGCGTGACGGTCTTCGTCGAGGGCGAGGAGGAGATCGGTTCGCCGACGTTGGCGCCGTTCCTCGCGGAGTACCAGGACCTGCTCGCCGCCGACGTCATCGTGATCGCCGACTCGACCAACTGGGACATCGGGGTGCCGGCACTCACCACGTCGCTGCGCGGGCTGGCCGACTGCCAGGTCGAGGTGCGGACGCTCACCCATGGCGTGCACTCGGGGATGTTCGGAGGCGTGGCGCCGGACGCACTGACGGCGCTGTGCAAGCTGCTGGCGACCCTTCACGACGACGTCGGCAACGTGGCGATCAAGGGCCTGGGCTCGACGTCGGCGGCCGACCTCGACTACCCGGTCGACCGCTTCCGGGCCGAGGCCGGGCTGGTCGACGGCGTCGAGCTGATCGGCGACGGCTCGGTGGTCGAGCGGTTGTGGACCAAGCCGGCGGTGGCCCTCACCGCCTTGGACGCCACCCGGGTGGCCGACGCGTCCAACACCCTGATCCCGGCCGCCACTGCGATGGTTTCGGTCCGGGTGGCGCCCGGCGACGACGCCGACGCCGCACTGGACGCGGTGGTCGCCCACCTGGAGTCGCACGCCCCGTGGGGTGCGCAGGTGACCGTGACGCGTGGCGAGACCGGCCAGCCGTCGGCGTTCGATGCGTCCGGCCCGGTGTACGACGTCGCCCGCTCGGCCGTCCGGGACGCGTGGGACGGCGTCGAGCCGGTCGACATCGGCATCGGCGGCTCGATCCCGTTCCTCGCCGCGTTCATGGACGCCTACCCGGACGCGGCGATCCTGGTCACCGGCGTCGAGGACCCCGACACCCGGGCACACGGCGTGAACGAGGGCCTGCACCTGGCGGAGTTCGCCCGGGCCTGTCTGGCCGAGGCGCTGCTGCTGGAGCGACTGGCTGCGGTGCCGGCCGAGTAGCCGCCGCCCCGGCCGCCAGCGGTGACGTCGAACTTTGCCCAATTGGGCAAAATTCGACCCGGTCCGCGCGGATCGAGGTGGAACTTTGCCCAATTGGGCAATCTTTGACAGGCGCCCGAGGCCACAGTCGTCCACCCCGTGGTCTGGTCAGCCGTACGCCGGGTGGCGTGGTCGGCGGCCCTTCATCGGTCCCTTAGACTCGGGGCCGTGGCGCGCGGTGACGGTCTGCTCAACCATGACCTCGATCCCCAGGACAAAGGCCCGCAGGACGCGTGCGGAGTCTTCGGAGTGTGGGCGCCAGGTGAGGACGTCGGCAAGCTCGCCTACTACGGCATCTACGCCCTGCAGCACCGCGGCCAGGAGTCGGCCGGCATCGCGGTCAGCAACGGCCACCAGATCGTCGTCTACAAGGACATGGGCTTGGTCTCCCAGGTCTTCGACGAGCCGACTCTCGCGTCGCTCAAGGGCCATGTCGCGATCGGCCACGCCCGCTACTCCACGACCGGCGCGAGCGTCTGGCAGAACGCCCAGCCGACGTTCCGCTCGACGGCGACCGGGTCGATCGCGCTCGGTCACAACGGCAACCTGACCAACACCCAGGCGCTGGCCGACGAGGCCGCCGACCGGACGTCGCACAGCGGCCAGCTCGGGTTCAACGGCAAGCCGCTCGACACCTCGACCTCCGACACCGGCGTGATGACGGCGCTGCTCGGCTCGTACCCCGACCTCAGCCTCGAAGCGGCAGCGATGCGGGTGCTGCCGAAGCTGCAGGGCGCCTTCAGCTTGACCTTCATGGACGAGGGCACGTTGTACGCCGCCCGCGACCCGCAAGGGATCCGGCCGCTGGTACTCGGCCGGCTGGAGCGCGGCTGGATCGTGGCCAGCGAGACCGCGGCTCTCGACATCGTCGGCGCGTCCTACATCCGCGAGATCGACCCCGGCGAGCTGATCGCGGTCGACGAGCACGGCCTGCGCAGCCAGCACTTCGCCGAGGCGAAGCCGAAGGGCTGCCTGTTCGAGTTCGTCTACCTCGCCCGCCCCGACACCCGGATCAGCGACAAGCGGATCCACTCGGTCCGGGTCGAGATCGGCCGTCGGCTGGCCAGGGAGTTCCCGGTCGACGCCGACCTGGTGATCCCCGTGCCCGAGTCCGGCACGCCGTCGGCGATCGGGTACGCCGAGGCGTCGGGCATCCCGTACGGCCAGGGCCTGGTCAAGAACTCCTACGTCGGCCGTACCTTCATCCAGCCGAGCCAAACGATCCGCCAGCTCGGCATCCGGCTCAAGCTCAACCCGCTGCGCGACGTCATCGACGGCAAGCGGCTGGTCGTCGTCGACGACTCGATCGTGCGCGGCAACACGCAGCGCGCGCTGGTGCGGATGCTGCGTGAGGCCGGCGCCCGCGAGATCCACGTTCGCATCTCCAGCCCGCCGGTGAAGTGGCCGTGCTTCTACGGCATCGACTTCGCCAGTCGCGCCGAGCTGATCGCCACCGGCCTCAACAGCGACGAGATATGCCGCTCGATCGGCGCCGACTCCCTGTCGTACATCTCGCTCGAGGAGCTGGTCGCGGCCACCGAGGTCCCGGCTGACAACCTGTGCCGTGCCTGCTTCGACGGCATCTACCCGGTTCCGCTGCCCGAGCCGGAGCTGCTCGGCAAGGACCTGCTGGAGCCGGGCACCACGATCCCCGTCCTCGACCCCGCCGACGGCCTCGCCGCCCTCTCCGGCGGCGGGGGTGCCTCGGACGCCTTGTCCCGTCCCTAGAGGAGCTCCCCGAGTGCCTGACGAGTCCACGTACGCCGCCGCCGGAGTCTCGATCGAGGCCGGCGACAAGGCCGTCGAGCTGATGAAGGTCTGGGTCGACAAGGCGCGCCGGCCGGAGGTGCTGGGCGGGATCGGCGGTTTCGCCGGCCTGTTCGACGCGTCCGCGCTGAAGCGGTACGACCAGCCGCTGCTCGCCTCCTCGGCCGACGGCGTCGGCACCAAGGTCGCCATCGCGCAGCGGATGGACAAGCACGACACGATCGGCTTCGACCTGGTCGGGATGCTGGTCGACGACCTCGTCGTGTGCGGGGCGGAGCCGCTGTTCCTCACCGACTACATCGCCACCGGGCGGGTCGACCCGGAGCGGATCGCCGCCATCGTCAAGGGCATCGCCGAGGCATGCGTGCTGGCCGGTTGCGCATTGATCGGTGGCGAGACCGCCGAGCACCCGGGCCTGCTCGAGCCCGATGAGTACGACCTCGCCGGGTCGACGACCGGCGTGGTGGAGGCGGCCGCGTTGCTCGGTCCCGGTCGGGTCGAGGCCGGCGACGCGGTGATCGCGATGCGGTCGAGCGGGCTGCACTCGAACGGCTACTCGCTGGTGCGCCGCGTCTTCTTCGGTTCGGCCGGCTGGTCGCTGGACCGCGACGTACCCGAGGTTGGTCGCACCTTGGGCGAGGAGCTGCTGGAGCCGACCAAGATCTACGCCAAGCCGTGCCTGCGGCTCGCGGCCGAGGCCGAGGTGCACGCCATGTCCCACGTCACCGGAGGCGGGCTGGCCGCAAACCTGGCCCGGGTGCTGCCGGCGGAGGTGTCGGCGCGGCTCGACCGGTCAACCTGGCGGCCGCAGCCGGTGTTCGCGCTGGTCGGCGATGTCGGCGGCATCGAGCCGGCCGAGCTGGAGCGGACACTGAACATGGGTGTCGGCATGGTGGCGCTGGTCGCTGCCGACGACGCCGACCGGGCCGTCGCCCTGCTCGCCGAGGAGGGCGTCGACGCCTGGGTCTGCGGTGAGGCGGCGAGCGGCGACGGCGGCGTCGTGCTGACGGGTTCGCACCGCTGATCCGTCCCACTCGTGGGGTCAGTGTGCGGGAATTACCAAGGGACGGGTACCGTTGTGTCCACGAGACGATGAAAACTCCGCCCGGGCCTCCCGAGGGACGCCCCGGCCCAGTTGTGCGAGGGGGTCGACCCTATGGGGCGCGGCCGTGCGAAGGCCAAGCAGACGAAGGTCGCACGCGAGTTGAAGTACCGGTCGTACGACACGGACTTCAGTGAGCTCCAGCGTGAGTTGCGTGGCGACGAGAGTCAGCAGGCCAACAACTCCGCTGTCGATGATGTCGACGACGACTACGGCGACTATGCGTCGGACCAGTACTCCGACGACGCACCACCGCGTAGGCGCTGAGCCAGCACTGATCTGACCACCGTGGGACGCCGCTTCGGGCGCCCCACGGTAGTGCGTGGGCTCAGCGAATCATCGGGGCAGCCACATGGTGCGGAGCCGGGACACCTCGGTCATCCGGCGCTCGGCGAGCCGGTCGGCGGCGACCGCGGCCGGCACCCCTTCCGCCGCGGCCAATGCAAAGACCCGCAAGGTGGAGTCGAAGATCTTCTCCGACCGGGCCTTCGCCCGATCGAAGGAGAAGCCCTCGAGCTCGTCGGCGACCTGGATCAGGCCGCCTGCGTTCACGCAGTAGTCGGGTGCGTACAGGATGCCGCGCTCCTCCAGCACCTTCTCGATGCCCTCGTGCGCGAGCTGGTTGTTCGCGGCGCCGCAGATCACCTTCGCCTTGATCACCTCGACCACGCCGTCGTCGATCGCGCCACCGAGCGCACACGGTGCGTACACATCGAGATCTGACCGCACCATCGCGTCGGCGTCGCCGACCACGTCGACCTCGGGGTAGGCGTGAGTGACCCGGCTGATCGCGCGCTCGTCGACGTCGGTGATCACGACGTCGGCGCCGTCCTCGCGCAGGTGCTCGACCAGGTGACGGCCGACCTTGCCGACGCCGGCGACGCCGACCCGCTTGCCGGCCAGGGTAGGTGAGCCCCATGCCACCTCGGCGGCGGCGCGCATGCCCTGGAACGTGCCGAACGCCGTCAGGACGGACGAGTCGCCGGCGCCGCCGTGCTCCACGGTCCGCCCGGTCACGTACGCGCACTCGCGCGCGACGATGTCCATGTCCTCGGAGTACGTGCCGACATCGCACGCGGTGTAGTAGCGGCCGCCGAGGGACTGGACCATCCGGCCGTACGCCCGCAGCAGGCCCTCGGTCTTCAGGATCTCCGGGTCGCCGATGATGACGGCCTTACCGCCGCCGAGGTCGAGCCCGGCCAGCGACGCCTTGTAGGCCATGCCCTTCGAGAGGTTGAGTACGTCGGCCAGCGCGTCCTCCTCGCTGGCGTACGGGTAGAACCTGGTGCCGCCGAGGGCGGGACCGAGTGCGGTCGAGTAGATGCTGATGATCGCCTGCAGACCGGTGGCGTCGTCGGAGCAGTACACGACCTGCTGATGGCCGGAGTGCTTGGCGAACACGCCGGTCCTGGTGGCTGCGTCGTTGGGGCGGCCGCCGGGGGTGTTGGCGGGGTCCACGGGTGCGGTCACGGTGGTGACCCTTTCGTCGTTGGCGGGGTGCGCAAGGTGTTCCCCGCGTGGGTGGTGCGGGGCACACCACCCACGATAGAGCGCCCGGTTGGGGAGGTTCGTACGGGGAAGTCCTCGTGAACCCCTGCACAAAGTGTGTGCGAGTCGAGTACGCTGGGTGGCGCTTGAGTTAGAACGCCCAAACGCGGCATCACCTGCTATTGGCTTTGCAACGCGGGCAAATAGCGGCCGTGCGTATTGGGCGTGCCGCATTTCTAGGGAGGCTCCCTGATGACCACCCGAGCCACGGACTCGGAACCTCTACTGACCCCAGCAGAGGTGGCAGCGATGTTCAGGGTCGACCCGAAGACCGTCACCCGCTGGGCAAAGGCGGGTAAGTTGAGCTCGATCCGGACTCTTGGCGGCCACCGCCGTTATCGCGAGTCCGAGGTCCGAGCCCTGCTCAGCGGTCTGGTACCAGAGCAGCGTCAGGCGACGGATTCGGAGTAGATGTCTGGACGACTCGCTCGTCGGTAGGTCGCCCCCGCCCCGCCGCGAGATATACCGGATAGGACACGAACGGCGCACACCTCTTGGTGTGCGCCGTGTCCTTTTGCTTGAGTGAGCGCGATGAGAGCCCGTGCGTGGCCGCCGGTCGGGGTGGCGCTCCTGCTCGCGGTCGCCGCCTTCGGTCTGGCGGGTCGCGACCGGGTTGCGTTGACCCTCGAACCGGTCACGGCGGGCACGGTCGCTGCCTGGGTGGTGCTGCTTGCGGCCAGTGCCGCGTGGGTCGGTGCCGCCACCCTCGTCGTCGCGCGCACGTCGTTGACGGCCGAGTTGCGCCCCGCCTTCCGTAAGGCGCTGGTCATCGACCTGGCCCTGACCGGGTTGGTGCTCCTGCTGGTCGTTCGCAGCGAGGCCTTCAGCGAGCTGACCGGCGCCCCGGCGGGGACCGGCGGCCCGGTGCTGCCAGCCGGGCTCGACAACGAGTTCGACCTCCCTTGGCTACGCTACGTGTTCGCGGCGTTGCTGGTCCTGGTGGTGCTGATCGCCGTCGGACTGCTCGCCGGCACGTGGTGGTGGACCCGTGGCCGGTTCTTCGTCGACCACGGACGGGTGGTCCGGGACCGCCGCTTCGGCCGGGGCCAGCACGACTCGGCCTCGCCCGAGGCCGTGCTCGATGCGGTGCGGCGGGCCCGCCGCGCGCTGGCCAGCGACGACGACGCCGCGCGGGCCGTGGTCGCCGCGTACGCCGCGATGGAGCAGGCCGTCGCCTCGTCCGGCGTCGACCGCCGGACCAGCCAGACGCCCGGCGAGTTCCTGCGGGAGGCACTCGACTCCGGCGTCCTCCGCGACGGGGCGTCGGCGCACCGGCTGCTCGCGCTGTTCGAGCTGGCCCGGTTCTCGCACAAGGGCATGCCGGCGGACGCGGTCGCCGTCGCCGACGCCTGCCTCGGTGCGCTGCAGGCCGACCTCGAACGGCTGGCGGTGCGATGAAGTACCTGCCGAAGCTCCATCTGCTGCTGTTCGTGCTGGCCTGGATCTTCGCCGCCACCTGGGGCACGGCGGGCGTGCTCGCGGTGGGTGCGGTGCTCGCCGCGGTGCAGCTGCTGGTCTGGCGCCTCGACCTCGCGCAGTTCGGTGACCACCGGCGGACGTGGACGCTGCTGCCCAAGGGGGTCGGTCGCGGCCCCGTCCCCTCGTACGACGAGGTCCGGCACGCGATCGCGATGGGCGGTCACAGCCGTCGCGAGTACGACTTCAACCTGCGCCGCCGGCTGGAGCGGATCGCCAGTAGCCGGCTGGCGGACACGGCAGGGGTCGACCTGCACACCCAGCCGGACGCGGCCCGTGAGGTGCTCGGCCCGGAGACCTGGTCGCTGGTCGACCCCGCGGTGCCGATCAGCAGCGACCGCACCGGTGGCGGCGTCAGCCCAGCGGCGTTGACCCGTGCCGTCGACCGGCTGGAGGCCCTATGACCCTTGGATGCGCTGTGACCCTTGGATGCGCTGTGACCCTGGAGGCTCTGTGACGACCGAGGTGCTGCGCCCGACCCAGACGCACGACCTGAGCCAGCAGATCCTGGCCGAGGTCGAGCGCGCGATCTACGGCAAGCGGGACGCGCTCGAGCTGGTGCTGATGGGCGTCCTGGCCCGCGGGCACGTG
>JBOHDE010000117.1:0-12003 GCA_050699035.1 Nocardioidaceae bacterium
GACGGCACCGGTCCGGAGATCCTGGCCGACCTGCCGTCGATCACCCATTTCGTTGCCGGGTTGGGGACGACGGGCACGCTGATGGGGGTCGGGCGCTTCTTCCGCTCGGCCGCGCCGGCGGTCCGGATCGTGGCCGCGGAGCCGCGCTACGGGGAGCTGGTCTACGGGTTGCGCAACCTCGACGAGGGCTTCGTGCCCGAGCTGTACGACGACTCGCTGATCGACGCCCGGTTCTCGGTCGGTCCCCGCGACGCCGTACGCCGGGTGCGTGAGCTGCTCGAGCTGGAAGGCATCTTCGCCGGCATCTCCACCGGTGCGATCCTGCATGCGGCGCTGGCCCAGGCGGCCAAGTCGGTGCAGGCCGGCGAGCGGGCCGACATCGCGTTCGTGGTGGCCGACGGCGGCTGGAAGTACCTCTCCACCGGGGCCTACGAGGGGACCATCGACGAGGCCGAGGACCGTCTCGACGGCCAGCTCTGGGCTTGACACCGGCGGTCAGCCGGTTCGGGGAAGTCTGTCAGGGCCAGGACCCTCACGAAGCTCCCCGAATCGGCCGGGTTGGCGATGGGCCGGGCAGTCCACGCCGCACGGGGTGAGCTGCCCGCCCCATCCGTTGGCGAGCAGGGCCTCCCCGATCAGCAGGGCGGCGTCGCATGAGCCGGCCAACACCTGCGAGTAGCCGAGTCGATAAGTCTCGGCGCCACTCCTCGTCGCGGCGTTGTCGCGATCCATGTCCTGCGCTCGATCCCCGAATGTCTCATGTCCGAGGCGACCGTCCAGCTCGGCGATGACATCGAGTCCGACGTACTCGACATCACGGAACCAGATGCTGCGACCAGCCCTGACGCGGCGCTGCCGGGAACCGGTCGGTAGCCCGTGCGGCCGCTCAACGTCTCGCAGGAAGCGCACTTCGAGATAGGAGTACGCACCTGCGGCGACATCGTCGAGGAGCAGCCGGAGCTCCCGTCTGCGCCGCAGCCGCGACCAGCCTGCCAGGCTCCACCGGAGCCGCTCTGGTGTGGTCAGACGCTGCTGAACGGCGTCGGCGACGACCCCGATCGCCTGGTCGAGCGTCGATCGTCTGGACGCCGTGTGCAGGACCGCGTCCTCCAGTCGCAAACGTGGCGGACTATGCACCGGATGCACCCGATTGCGCAGCCCCACGACCCGATGCACGCGAATGCCCTCGACCTTGCTGACGCGCCGACGGTGGTCGACGCAGACGTGGACGACATGGTCATCGGGCATCTGCATCCCAGACAGCCGAAGCGCGGTCTCGCCGCCGATGGCGGCACCCTCACCGCACCAGAGAACGGCCGCCCAGACCTTTGACGCCCAGGGGATCGTGCTGGTGAAGCAGGCATAGATGCCGGGATGAATGCGCTGCCATCGTTGTGCGACGAGCTGAGCGCAGATGCCGGCGTCCGTCATGCCGGCTGAGACTGCCTGCGACCGGGTCACGACGCCGGCCTGGCCCCGCGCCACCGCGTGAGCGTCGACGAGGGGAACCGTAGTGCGGTGCATCAGTTAGTGATCGCAGGTAGCCGAGGGCGAGTAAAGATCAGATCCGCGCCCTGTGGACAGCTGTCGCTGCAGCGGGGCTGGGGAGAGAAACTGGCCCCACGACGCACAGAAGTTTCCCCAACGGCTGAGGCGGCGCATGAGGGAGATCACGCGCGGGAGCCCTTGGCAGCAGGGTCTCGCGCCGTAGTGTGTCCGGCGTGGCAGACGCACCCATCGGTATCTTCGACTCCGGCTTCGGTGGCCTCACCGTGGCCCGGGCGGTGCTCGACCAGCTGCCCCACGAGCCGGTCCTCTACCTCGGCGACACGGCGCGCCAGCCGTACGGCCCGCAGCCGATCGGCGACGTCCGCGAGTACGCGCTGGAGTGCCTCGACCATCTGCTCGACCGGGGCGTCAAGATGCTGGTGATCGCCTGCAACTCGGCCAGCGCCGCCGTCCTCCGGGACGCCCGTGAGCGCTACCCGGTCCCGGTCGTCGAGGTGATCTTGCCCGCCACCCGGCGCGCGGTCGCCGCCACCCGCAGCGGCCACGTCGGCGTCATCTGCACCCCGACCACGGCGACCTCGATGGCCTACGACGACGCCTTCGCCGCAGCCCCCCACGTCACGGTCCGCACCCAGGCGTGCCCGCGGTTCGTGGAGTTCGTCGAGCGTGGCGTGACCAGCGGTCGGGAGCTGCTCGCGGCGGCGCACGACTACCTCGACCCGCTGGTGGCCGACGGCATCGACACGCTGGTGCTTGGCTGCACCCACTACCCGCTGCTGACCGGCGTCATCTCGTACGTCATGGGCGACGGCGTCACCCTCGTGTCCAGCGCCGAGGAGACCGCCAAGGACGTCTACGGCCGGCTCGTCAGCCACGGCCTCGCCCGCGCCGCCGACCTCCCGCCGCCGGCCCACCACTTCCTGACCACCGGCCGGCCCGACGAGTTCCGCGACGTCGGTCGCCGCTTCCTCGGCCCCGAGCTCGAGTCCGTCGACCAGTTCGCGTGGGTGGGCGTATGAAGCTGACCGTGGTCGGCATGTCCGGGTCCTACCCCGGCCCGCGGTCGCCGGCGTCGTGCTACCTGGTCGAGCAGGAGTACGCCGAGGGCACGTTCCGGCTGCTGCTCGACCTGGGCAACGGCGCGCTGGGCCCGCTCCAGGACCACCTCGACCTGGCCGCCATCGACGCCGTACTCATCAGCCACCTGCACGCCGACCACTGCATCGACATGTGCGGCCTGTACGTCGAGCGCAAGTACTACACCACCGGTCCGGCGCCGCGGGTCCCGGTCTTCGGGCCGGTCGGCACGAGCGAGCGGTTGGCCCGTGCGTACGACCTGGCCGCCGTTCCCGGCATGACCAACGAGTTCGACTTCCACACCTACCCCG
The DNA here is from genome assembly GCA_050699035.1 of Nocardioidaceae bacterium. GTDB lineage: Bacteria > Actinomycetota > Actinomycetes > Propionibacteriales > Nocardioidaceae > WHTB01. The sequence continues at coordinate 2,898 of JBOHDE010000117.1, forward strand.
ACGGGCCGTTCCCGCTCGGGCCGTTCCGCGTCACGGCGCGCCGCGTCGTGCACCCGGTGCCCGCCTACGCCGTCCGGCTCGAGGCCGACGGTCGCGCCCTGACCTACAGCGGCGACTCGGGTGCCTGCGACGCGCTGGTCGAGATCGCCCGCGGCGCCGACCTGCTGCTCTGCGAGGCGTCGTTCGTCGAGGGCGCGAGCAACCCGCCCGGTCTCCACCTGACGGGTCGCGAAGCCGCCGAGCACGCCACCCGTGCCGGGGTCGGTCGGCTGGTGCTGACCCACATCCCGCCGGTGGTCGACGCCGAGCAGGTCCTCGGTGACGCCAAGCCGGCGTACTCCGGTCCGGTCGAGGTGGCCGCCAGCGGAGCGACGTACACCGTCTAGGGTCGACCGCATGACTCGTGAGGACGGCCGTGCGCCTGACCAGCTCCGCCCCGTACGCATTACCCGCAACTGGCTCGACCACGCCGCCGGTTCCGCCCTGGTGGAGTTCGGCCGCACCCGCGTGCTGTGCGCGGCCAGCGCCAGCTCCGGCGTGCCCCGGTGGCGCAAGGAGTCCGGCCTCGGGTGGGTGACGGCGGAGTACGCCATGCTCCCGAGCTCCACGCACACCCGTTCGGACCGGGAGTCGGTGAAGGGCCGCATCGGCGGACGTACCCACGAGATCTCCCGGTTGATCGGCCGGTCGCTGCGCGCCGTGATCGACTACAAGGCGCTCGGCGAGAACACCATCGTGCTCGACTGCGACGTACTCCAGGCCGACGGCGGCACGCGCACCGCCGCGATCACCGGGGCGTACGTCGCGCTGGCCGATGCGGTCGCCCACCTCGGCGGCAAGGGTCTGCTCCGGGCCGAGCCGCTGATCGGCTCCGTGGCGGCCGTCTCCGTCGGCATCATCGACGGTGTCCCGCTGCTCGACCTCCCGTACGAGGAGGACGTCCGCGCGGAGACCGACATGAACGTCGTGATGACCGGGGACGGCCGGTTCATCGAGGTTCAGGGCACCGCGGAGGGCGCGCCGTTCGACAAGGCCGAGCTCGACGCCCTGCTCGACCTCGGTGCCGCTGGCTGCGCCGAGCTGACCCGGCTGCAGCAGGAGTCCCTGGCGACATGACCCGGGTCGTCCTCGCGACGCACAACGCGGGCAAGCTGGTCGAGCTGCGGCGCATCCTCGCTCCGTTGATGTCCGCCGTCGAGGTGCTCGGCCTCGACGACGTGCAGGGGTACGACGAGCCGGCCGAGACCGAGCCGACGTTCGAGGGCAACGCGTTGCTCAAGGCCCGGGCCGCCGTGGCCGCGTCCGGGCTGCCGGCGCTGGCCGACGACAGCGGTCTCTGTGTCGACGCGCTCAACCTGATGCCCGGGGTCCTGTCGGCCCGCTGGGCCGGTGTCGCGAAGGACGACGCGGCCAACAATGCGCTGCTGCTCGCCCAGCTGGCCGATGTGCCCGACGGTCGGCGCGGGGCCGAGTTCCGTTGCTCGGTGGCGTTCTGCCAGCCCGACGGCTCGTCGGTCGTCCGCCGTGGCGTGATGCGCGGACGGGTGATCCGCGAGCTGCGGGGGACCGGTGGCTTCGGCTACGACCCGCTGTTCGTCCCCGACGGGCACCAGGAGACGTCGGCCGAGCTCGCGCCGGCGGTCAAGGACCGGCTGAGCCACCGGGGTCACTCACTGCGGGCGATCGCGCCGCGCGTCGCGTCGGCACTGGGCGACTGACGCCCTGCTCCCGTCGCGCCGCCGCCCGGCGAACTGCGTCCACTGGGTGGCATCGGTCCAATCCCCGTTTGGCACGGGGGCGCCCCGTTCCAGACCTATTGGAACGGGGCGCCCCCGTACCAGAAAAAAACGGTGGTGGTGTGAGGTGCCGAGCAGGCGCTGGGTGCCAGAGGAGGGACTCGAACCCTCACGCCCAGGGGGCACCGGCACCTAAAGCCGGCGTGTCTGCCGTTCCACCACTCTGGCCCGCCGGCTCAGTGTAGGACCGGGAGTCAGGAGCGCTCCGAGCGACGCAGCGGCACGAACCGGTAGTGGCCGACCCGGCGGACCACCGGCTCCCGGTCGCGGTGCCGTTGGACCACCGCCAGCCGGCCGTGCACCGGCACCACCATCCGCCCGTCGGGGGTGAGCTGGTCGACCAGCTCCCCCGGCAGCGTGCGCGACTCAGCCGACACCAGGATCCGGTCGAACGGTGCCTGCGACGGCAGGCCGAGTACGTCGGGGTCGGCCTGCTGGACCGACACCCAGCCCATCCCGTACGCCTCGACGTTGGAGCCTCCCCAGACCGCGAGGCGCTCGACCACCTCGACACCGACGACCCGTCCCTGGGGACCGACTAGGTGACCGAGCAGGGCGGTCGTCCACCCGGAGCCGCTGCCGACGTCGAGCACCGTGTCACCGGCCCGCACCACCAGCAGCTCGAGCATCGTGCGCACCGACGACGGCTGTGAGTTGGTTTGCGACGGCCCGATCGGCAGCGGGCGGTCGTCGGCGGCATAGCGGCGCTCGGCCGCGGGCAGGAAGTCCGCCCGCCGCACCGCGTCGAACGCCGCCCCGACCCGATCGTCACCACGCTCGCCGACGGCCATCAGACATGCTGCCTGGTCAGATGTCGAGCTCGCGGCGGAGCTTGGCGACGTGACCCTTGGCCTTCACGTTGTACATCGCCTTCTCGACCAGGCCCTTCGCATCGACGACGAACGTCGACCGGATGACACCCTCGAAGACCTTGCCGTACAGCTTCTTCTCGCCGTATGCCGCGTACGACTGGACGACCGCCTTGTCGGGGTCGGACAGCAGGGTGATCGTCAACCCGTCGCGCTCGCGGAACTTCGCCAGCTTCTCCGGCTCGTCGGGCGAGATGCCGAGCACAGTGACGCCGGCCGCCTGGAGCGCGTCGATCGAGTCGGAGAAGTCGCAGGCCTGTGTGGTGCATCCCGGGGTCATCGCGGCCGGGTAGAAGTAGACGACGACCCGCTGGCCCACCAGGTCGGACAGGGTGACCTGCCCACCCTTGTCGTCGGTCAGCGTGAAGTCGGGCGCCTGGTCGCCCGGTGCGAGCCGCTCTGCCGTCATCGTCGTTCTCCTCGTCGGTCTGGGTGCTTGTTGCACATCATGTGCAATAGACTAGTGTCTGCAGCAGAGTCCGGGCGGTCGCGGGGGTGCGCCCGGACTCGAGAACCATCTCACCATCGAAGGGACCGACGCCGTGCACGTGCCCGACGGCTTCCTCGACGCGCCGACGTCGCTCGCGACCGGCGTCGTCGCCGCCGGCGCGGTCGCGGTCGCGTTGCGGGGTGCTCGGCGCGAGCTCGACGACCGCACCGCGCCGATGGCCGGCCTGGTGGCAGCGTTCGTGTTCGCCGCCCAGATGCTCAACTTCCCGGTGGCGGTCGGCACCAGCGGCCACCTCCTCGGCGGCACCCTCGCCGCTGTCCTGGTCGGCCCGTACACCGCGGTGCTGTGCATCTCCGTGGTCCTGCTCGTCCAGTCGTTGATGTTCGCCGACGGCGGGGTGACCGCACTCGGCACCAACGTCACCCTGATGGCCCTGGTCGGCGTCGTGGTGGGCTGGCTGGTCTTCCGGCTGGTCCAGGCGGTGCTACCGCGCACCGTCGCCTCCGTCACCCCCGCTGCCGCGGTCGGCGCCTTCGTGTCCGTGCCGGCCGCCGCGCTCGGGTTCGTCGGGCTCTACCTGGTCGGCGGCACGGTCGACCTGCCTACCGGCGCGCTGACCGTGTCGATGCTCGGCTGGCACACCCTGATCGGCATCGGCGAGGCGGTCATCACCGCGCTGACCGTCGGGGCGGTCACGGCGGTGCGGCCGGACCTCGTCCATGGCGCCCGGCCCGTACTCGAGGCCCGTGAGCTGGTCGTCCGCGACGGCATCGAGGAGCAGGCATGACAGCCCGGCGTTTCTTTGTGGCGTTCGCGTTGGCGGCTGTCCTGCTGGCCGGTGTGGCGAGCTACTTCGCCGCCGGCAGCCCGGACGGTCTCAACCGGGTGGCCGAGGACCACGGCTTGTCGTCCGCCGAGAAGGAGCACCCGGCCGATGGGTCGCCGTTCGCCGACTACGGCACCAAGGGCGTGGACAACGGCGCTTTGTCCGGTGCGGTCGCCGGGGTGCTCGGCGTGGGCATCGTCCTCGTGGTCGCCGGTGGGCTGGCCTTCGTCGTACGTCGACGTAGGCCCTCGTCGGCCTGATCATGGGCGCCGCACACGGGCACCGACTCTACTTCCATGGTCACTCGCCTGCGCATCGCCTGCCGGCTCACTGCAAGATCGTCGCGTTGGTGTGCTTCGTGCTGGCCGTGGTCGCGACCCCGCCCGGGGTGTTCTGGCCGTTCGGGTGGTACGCCGTCGGGCTGCTCGCCGCCATCGGCGCCTCGCGGGTCCCGCCGATGTTCCTCGCGCGGCGGATGGTGGTCGAAACGCCGTTCGTGCTGTTCGCGGTCCTGATGCCCTTCGTCGCGACCGGGCCGCGCGTCGACCTGCTCGGCGTCAGCGTGTCCGAGCATGGTCTGCAGGCCGCCGCTGTGCTGCTGTGCAAGGGGACGCTCGGTGTCGTCGCGTCGTTGCTGTTCGCCGCGACGACCGAGTCGCGCGACTTCTTGGCCGGCCTGCAGCGGCTGCGGATGCCGCAACAGCTGGTGCAGATCATGGCCTTCATGGTCCGCTATCTCGACGTGACCACGGCGGAGATGCAGCGGATGCGGGTCGCCCGTGAGGCGCGCTGCTTCTCGGCGCGCGGACCGGCCGCCTGGCCGACCGTCGCGCGGTCCGGCGGCGCGCTGTTCATCCGGGCCTACGAGCGCGGCGAGCGCGTCCACCTCGCCATGCTGTCGCGTGGGTACGCCGGACGGCTGCCGATGTTGTCGGAGTCGCCCGCGAGCGGGATGCAGTGGTCCGTAGCGGCGCTGCTGCCCGGGTTTGCGGTCCTGGTTTCCCTTGCTGCGTGGACGATCAGCCGATGAGCACGCCCGTCCTCGACGTCCAGGGCCTGGCCTTCGCGTACGCCGACGGCCACCAGGCGCTCTTCGGGGTCAACCTGCACGTTCATCGCGGTGAGCATGTCGCCCTGCTCGGCCCGAACGGCGCGGGCAAGACGACCCTGGTGCTGCATCTGAACGGGATCCTCACCCCGGGCCGGGGATCGGTACGGGTGGCCGGTCTCGAGGTCGCGACGCCGCACCTGCAGGAGATCCGCCGCCGCGTCGGTGTGGTGTTCCAGGACCCCGACGACCAGCTGTTCATGCCGACGGTGCGTGACGACGTGGCGTTCGGCCCGGCCAACCTGGGTCTGCGGGGCAGCGAGCTCGACGCGCGGGTCGCCGAGGCGCTGACCCGGGTCGGGATGCTCGAGTACGTCGACCGGCCGCCGCATCACCTGTCGTTCGGCCAGCGTCGGCGGGTCGCGGTGGCCACCGTGCTCGCCATGCGTCCGGAGATCCTGGTGCTCGACGAGCCGTCCTCCAACCTCGACCCGGCCAGCCGTCGCGAGCTGGCCGAGATCCTCACCGGCCTCGACGCCACTGTGCTGATGGTGACGCACGACCTCCCGTACGCGCTGCAGCTGTGCGAGCGCTCCGTGGTGCTGTCCGATGGCGTGATCGTCGCCGACGGGCCGACGTCCGACGTACTCGCGGACGAGGCGACGATGCGTGCTCACCGCCTGGAGCTGCCGTTCGGTTTCGACCCGCGGGCACGCGGGGTGTCATGACGTCGACACCGGTGGGTAACCTCTAGCCGACAGGGGACAAACCGTTCCGAACGCCAGGACCCGGCCGATGGGCCGGATCTCAGGAGGATGCCGTGAGTGAGGCCTCGACGCAGGCGAAGCACCGGGCGACTGACGCCGTGAGCTCGCCCAGCTCGCCGAGCGAGCTCGAGCACGACATCGAGGCCACCCGCGAGCGGCTAGCCGGCACGCTCGACGAGCTGATCCACCGGGTCAAGCCGACCACGATCGTCTCGCGCCAGGTGGCGAGCACGAAGGCGCACTTCGTCGACGCCCAGGGCAAGATGCGTGCGGACAAGGTGGCCGCGGTTGCCGCGGCCGCGGTCGGCGTGGTGGCGTTCTTCGTCGTTGTACGCAGGCTCAGCAACCGCAAGGGCTGACCGATGGCCAAGAAGACCGGGCCACTCGACGACAAGCTGCCCGTCCGGGTCCTCCACGACCGCGTCCTGGTGTCGCTCGACCCCGATCTGGGGGAGCGGCGGTCCTCCGCGGGCATCGTCATCCCGGCGACGGCACAGATGGGCCGGCGGCTGGCCTGGGCCCGAGTCGCCGCGGTCGGCGCTAACGTCCGTACCGTCGAGGTCGGTGACCGGGTGCTCTTCGACCCCGAGGACCGGGCGGAGGTCGAGGTCCGTGGCGAGGACTACATCCTGCTGCGGGAGCGCGACCTGCACGCCGTCGCGTCGGAGCGACTCGAGGATGGCCAGACCGGCCTGTATCTCTGAGAAGCCGGCGCGCGCCCCTCATCTGCGCAGCTGCGCGTTGAGCCGTGCGGCCTGTCGCGTGAGGTGGTCGTGTTCAGGGAGATTGGGTGCTGATCGGGCGGCTTCGACGTAGAGCCGTGCTGCGGTGACCGGGTCACCGTCACGCTCGTGGAGGTACGCGGCGGCGGCGGTATGGCGGGGCAGGGCGGGGTCGACCTCTGCCAGGGCGGCCAGTCCGGCCCGTGGGCCGTCGGCCTCGCCGACCGCGACGGCCCGGTTGAGGCGGGCCACCGGGCTGTCGGTGAGGCGCACCAGCTCGTCGTACCACTCGACGATCTGCACCCAGTCGGTCTCCTCGGCCGTCTGGGCGTCAGCGTGCAGCGCGGCGATGGCGGCTTGGGCCTGGAACTCGCCCAGGCGGTCTCGGGCGAGGGCCGTCTGGAGCACGTCGACACCCTCGGCGATCAGGTGGGTGTTCCACCGGCTGCGGTCCTGCTCGGCGAGGGGCACGAGGCTGCCGTCGGGGCCGGTCCGTGCCGGGCGCCGTGCGTGGTGCAGCAGCATCAGCGCGAGCAGGCCGGCGACCTCCTCGTGGTTGGTCTTGGCCGCCAGCTGGCGGGTCAGCCGGATCGCCTCGGCGGCGAGGTCGACGTCGCCGGAGTAGCCCTCGTTGAAGACCAGGTAGAGCACGCGCAGCACTGTGGCGACGTCCCCGAGCTGGTTGAACCGGACGCCCGAGACGGTCCGCTTGGCCCGGCTGATCCGCTGGGCCATGGTCGCCTCCGGCACCAGGTAGGCCTGCGCGATCTGACGCGTGGTCAGGCCGCCGACCGCGCGCAACGTGAGTGCGACCGACGATGCCGGTGTCAAGGACGGGTGAGCGCACAGGAAGTACAGCTGGAGCGTGTCGTCCACCGCGTCGCCCGAGCCGGGCACGGGCTCGCCCTCGTCGCGTACCTCGCGCCGCCGCCGGGAGGTATCGGCGCGGGCGGCGTCGAGGAACTTGCGCCAGGCCACGGTGACCAACCAGCCCTTGGGGTTGTGCGGCGGGTCGTCCGGCCACCCGTGCACGGCCTCGACCAGGGCGTCCTGCACGGCGTCCTCGGCCGACGCGAAGTCGGCCCCGCGTCGGACGAGGACACCGATCACCGCGGGTACGAGGTCCCGCAGCAGCGACTCGTTCACTCGGTGGCCGTGGCCTGCTCGCCGTAGAACGGGCGCACCTCGAGCCACTCGTGGATCGGCGTGCCGCCGGGCCCGGGGGCCGCCGACAGCTCGCCCGCCACCTGTACCGCGCGGTCCCACGACTCCACGTCGATGATGTACCACCCGGCGATCAGGTCCTTGGTCTCGGCGAACGGCCCATCGGTCACCGGTGGCCGCCCCTCGCCGTCGTACCGCACGAACGCGCCGTCGGGCGTCAGCGCCTGGGTGTCGACGAACTCGCCCGTCTCCTCCAGCCGGGCCGCGAAGTCGTGCATGAACTGCATGTGCGCGTCGACCTCGTCCGGCGTCCACTGGTCCATCGGCGCAAAGTCCACGGTGGGGGTCGGGCCACCCCGGTAGTGCTTGAGCAGCAGGTACTTGGCCATCATGTTCTCCTTGTGTGTACGGCCCAGTGTGGCCGTGTTCACTCCGGGGACGGAGCCGCGAGCGCTTTCTCGACATCCCACCGCGAGATTTCCTGGCGGACTCAGCCGTGCAGTACCCAGGACGGAGCCAGCGTTACATTCTCGACACCCGGAACATGCCGACCCGTGCGAAGGCACGCCGCTGCCCCAGGCCACGCCAAGAACGTGCGCTGACGGCTGACTCCACGACATCAAGGATGAACACCCCGAGGTCGAGTGGCCCAAGCCCATGGCGTTGCGCAACCGCCGGCGTGTGAGCCGGCCTCAGCTGGTCGCGCGTTGGGTGCTGCGCAGACCCCAGTACGTCAGGAATGCGCCCTCCGACAGCGGCCGTGACGCCAGGAACCCCTGCATCAGCTGGCAGCCGAGGAGCAGGAGCCGCTTACGCTGCGTCGGGGTCTCCACCCCTTCGGCCACCGCCTCGATGCCGAGTGCCTCGGTCAGCCGGAGCACCGTCGCGACGATCTCGCCGTCGACGACATCGTGTCCGAGTCCGCTGGTGAAGGAACGGTCCAGCTTGACGATGTCGACGGGGAACCGCTTGAGATAGCCGAGCGACGAGTAGCCGACGCCGAAGTCGTCGACCGCGACGCGTACCCCGAGCTGACGGATCTGATGGATGGTTCGCAGCGTGGCGTTCGAGTCGGTCATCAGGACCGACTCGGTGATCTCCAGGCACAGCTGCTTCGGGTCGAGGCCGGTGTCGTCGAGGACGGTGGCGACCTCGTCGGTGAACGACGCCGCCGTGAACTGGCGCGGAGAGACGTTGACCGACACCCGTAGTGGCTCGCGGCTGGCGTTGTCGATCGTCCATTCGTGCACGCTGCGGCAAGCCTCGACGAGTACCCAGCGGCCCAGCGACGTGATCAGCCCGGTCTCCTCGGCCACCGGGATGAACTCGTCGGGGTTGATCATCCCGCGGTCCGTCGGCCAGCGGACTAGGGCCTCGACACCGATCACGGTGTCATCGGCGGTGTGCACGATCGGCTGGTAGTGCAGCTCGAGGCTGCCCGCCTCGATCGCCCGGTGCAGGTC
>JBOHDE010000118.1:0-11992 GCA_050699035.1 Nocardioidaceae bacterium
CGGCCAGCCCACCGCGGCCCAGCTTGGTGTGTGTCGCCGGGTCGGCCCCGCGCGGCAGTCGCTCGGCGTCGACCCGGGCCTTGATCCGGCGCACCTCGGCCGCCCCCTGCGCGGACAGCCCTTCCGATGGCCAGCGCAGCGGGTCGATCAGGTCGGCGAAGCGCTGCCGCAAGACGGCGTCACCGCACAGCGGCTCCGCCCGGAGCAGCGCCTGCGCCTCCCAGGTCTGCGACCAGCGCGCGTAGTAGGCGGCGTAGGACGCCAGCGATCGCACCAGCGGGCCCTGCTTGCCCTCGGGTCGCAGGTCGGCGTCCACCGTGACCGGCGGGTCGGCCGCCGGCAGCGCGAGCAGCCGGCGCAGCTCCTGCGCGACGTCGAAGGCGGCCTGCTGCGCCTCCTGGTCCTCGGCATCGGGCAGCGGGTCGTGCACGAACATCACGTCGGCGTCGGAGCCGTAGTTGAGCTCGTGCCCGCCGAGCCGGCCCATCGCCACGATCGCCACCGTGGTCGGCAGCGGGCCCCGGCGCTCCGCCTCCACGGCCGTCACCGCTGTCGCCAGGGCCCCGGCCAGCGTCGCGCCGGCGATGTCGGTGAGGCTCTCCCCCACGGTCTCGACGTCGACCAGGGCGATCAGGTCGGCCGCGGCACAACGGAACAGCTCACGCCGCCGGATCGCGCGGACGGCCTGGATCATCGCCACCGGGTCGTCGTTGCGGCGTACGGCCGACACCATGTCGGCCTCAATCGCGTCCCGGCCCCGAGGCGCCAGCTCCTTGTCCGAGCCGAGCATCTGCACGGTCTCCGGCGCACGCATCACCAGGTCGGTGGCATAACGGCTGGACGCGAGTACGCGCGCCATCCGCTCGGCCAGCTGGTCGTCGTCACGCAGCCGGCGCAGGTACCACTGGGTCGTGCCGAGCGCGTCCGACAGCCGGCGGAACGCGAGCAGGCCGGTGTCGGGGTCGGGCGCGTCGGCGAACCAGCCCAACATCACCGGCAGCAGCTGACGCTGGATCGCCGCGGTACGGGAAACGCCGGCCGTCAACGCCTCGATGTGCCGCAGGGCCCCGCCGGGGTCGACGTACCCGAGCGCGGTGAGCCGGGCCTTCGCGGCATCGGGCGTCAGCCGTACCTCGGTGCGCGGCAGCTGCGCCACCGCGGCCAGCAGCGGCCGGTAGAACAGCTTCTCGTGCAGCCGCCGCACCTCGCGTCGCTGCTGTTTCCACTCCGCGACCAGCCCGGCGGCGGCGTCCTTGCCGAAGCCCATCGACCGGCCGAGCTCGCGGAGGTCGTCGTCGGACTCGGGGACGACATGGGTACGTTTCAGCTGCCGCAGCTGGATGCGGTGCTCGAGCGTGCGCAGGAAGCGGTACGACTCGCCGAGCGCGGCACCGTCCTCCCGGCCGACGTACCCGTGCTGCGTCAGCGCATCCAGCGCGACCAGCGTGGTGCCGCTGCGCAGCCGGCTGTCGTTGCGCCCGTGCACGAGCTGCAGCAGCTGCACGGCGAACTCCACGTCCCGCAGCCCGCCGGCACCGAGCTTGAGCTGCCGGTCCTCCTGGCCCGGGGGGATGTGGTCGATGACGCGGCGGCGCATCGCCTGCACGTCGGGCACGAAGCCGTCACGGTCGGCGGCCTCCCACACCAGCGGGTCGATCTCGTCGACGTACTCCTGGCCGAGCTCGAGGTCGCCGGCGACCGGGCGCGCCTTCAGCAGCGCCTGGAACTCCCAAGTCTTCGCCCAGCGGCTGTAGTAGCTGAGGTGGCTGGCCAATGTGCGCACCAGCGGCCCCGACCTGCCCTCCGGCCGAAGCCCCGGGTCGACCGGCCAGATGGTGCCCTCGGCGGTGTGGTCGGAGCAGATCCGGAGCAGGTGCGACGCGAGCTGGTTGGCGGTGCGCAACGCCGCCTCCTCGTCGGTGCCGGCCGTCGGCGCGGCGACGAACACCACGTCGACGTCGCTGACGTAGTTGAGCTCCCGCCCGCCACACTTGCCCATCCCGATCACGGCGAGCCGGCAGTCGCCGGCCCGGCTTCCCAGCCGCGCCCGCGCGATCGCCAGGCCGGCGTCCAGGGTGGCCGCGGCCAGGTCGGCGAGCTCCGCCGCGACGTCGTCCATGGCGAGCTGACCGGTGAGGTCGCAGGCGGCCAGCCGGAGCAGCAGCCGCCGGTAGGCGACCCGGAGGGCGTCGACGGCCTCCTCGTCGGCGAGCGTGCTCACCGGCTCCCGCTCGGTCGCGGCCGCTCCGACCGCGTCCAGCAGTACGGCCCGCATCGACTGCTGGTCGGGCCGGCAGTCGGTCAGGTCGGGTCGGGCCAGGTCGGGCCACTGCTCCGGGTGGACCGCGAGGTGGTCGCCGAGGGCGGCGCTGAGCCCGAGTACGCCGACCAGCCGCGCGCGGAGGTCCTCGTCGGCGGCGAGCGCGCTGACCAGCTCGTCGACGTCGTCCACGGCCTCGCCGAGCCGGACCAGTGAACGCAGCGCGAGGTCCGGAGCCGCGGCACCGGCCAGCGACTGGAAGACCTCGTCGGGCAGCGTCGGCAGCTCGGCCAACTCCCGCTGGGCCGCCTCGGCGTCGGCGAACCCGAGCCGGGCCAGCCGTCCGATCGTGGACTCGGTGCGCGCCATCGACTCAGCTGAGCTGCGCCGCGAAGGCCTTGACCATCGGCTGCCAGGTCCGCTGCAGGACGGGTTCGTGGACCCGGATGTCCGCCAGCGCCGCAGCCGCCCGCCGGCTCGGCGACCGCCAGCTGGCCACGATGTCGGCACCGGCCTCCGGATGGAGCTGCACGCCCCAGGCCCGTGGTGCGAACCGGACGACCTGCGGCGCGCCGTCGTCGGTGGTGGCCAGCACCCGGGCCGCGGCGGGCAGCTCGGTCGCGACGTCGTCGTTCCAGTGCACCGCCAGGGCGTCGGCCGGCATCATGCCGACCAGCGGGTCGTGTGCGGCGGCACCATGCCAGCCCACCGGGGTCACGCCCATCGCCTTGCCGGCCGGGTTGGGCCGCACCTGTCCGCCGAGCGCCACGGTCATCAGCTGGTGGCCGAGGCAGATCCCGAGGGTCGGTGCGTCGGTGTGGACCACTGCGCGGACCAGCGTCTTGGCGTCCGTCAGCCAGGGGTACGCCGCGTCGTCGTACACGCTCATCTCCCCACCGAGGACGAGCAGCCCGTCGTAGCCGTCCAGGTCGGTCGGCACGGGTTCGCCAAGGTAGGGCCGACAGACGGCCTGGTCGACACCCTCGTCGTCCAGCCACCCCCCGACGTATCCGGGCGGACAGTTGGCTTCGGGCTCGATCACGAGCAGGCGGGGTGCGGACACGTACGCAGGCTAGCGCGGTGCCGACGCCCGGTGGTCAGTACATCGCCAGCGGGCCTGCCGCCGCGCCCGCACTGACCACGCGGTGCCACCCGACCCACCAACGAGTCGCGTGTCATCCAGTGGGCCCGACGCCGCGGCACCGATGACACGCGACTCCGTGGACGTTAACGCTCGAACGTCGCCGCTGAACGGCGTGCGGCCGTCGCGATCTCGGTTCCTATGCCGAGATGGACGAATTCGGCGTCAACCCACCCGACCGACCCCGACTTCTTCCATGTCGGTGGCTGGGACCTCGGCGGCGGGACCCGGCGTCGCGTGTCATCCAGTCGGCCAGACGCCGCGGCACCGACACGCAACCGACCGCCCCGGCGACGCGGGTCACAGCACCGGCAGCAGCTTGTCCCGCTCGAACGGCGTGACCTGGCGGCGGTACTCCTCGAACTCCGCCCGCTTGTTGCGCAGGAAGAAGTCGAAGACGTGCTCCCCCAGCGTCTCGGCCACCAGCTCGCTGCTCTCCATCACGCCGACCGCGTCGTCGAGGTTGCGCGGCAACGGCTTGATGCCGAGCGCCCGGCGCTCCCGGTCGGTCAGCGTCCACACGTTGTCCTCGGCGCCGGGCGGGAGCTCGTACCCCTCCTCGATGCCCTTCAGCCCGGCGGCCAGCATCACGGCGAACGCGAGGTACGGGTTGCACGCCGAGTCGATGGAGCGCAGCTCGATCCGGGTCGACTGGCCCTTGCTGGGCTTGTACATCGGGACTCGGACCAGCGCCGAGCGGTTGTTGTGACCCCAGCAGATGTACGACGGGGCCTCGCCGCCGTGCGCGAGCCGCTTGTAGGAGTTGACCCACTGGTTGGTCACGGCGGTGATCTCCGACGCATGCTCGAGCAGGCCGGCGACGAACGCCCGGCCGACCTTCGACAGGTGGTACTCCGCGCCGGCCTCGAAGAACACGTTGCGGTCGCCCTCGAACAGGCTGAGATGCGTGTGCATCCCGGAGCCGGGGTGCTCGGTGAACGGCTTCGGCATGAACGACGCCAGCATGCCGTGCGAGAGCGCGACCTCCTTCACGACCACGCGGAACGTCATCAGGTTGTCGGCGGTGGTCAGCGCATCGGCGTACCGCAGGTCGATCTCCTGCTGCCCGGGCGCCCCCTCGTGGTGGCTGAACTCCACCGAGATGCCCATCGCCTCCAGCATCGTGATCGCGTCCCGGCGGAAGTCCTGGCCCTCGCCCTTCGGCGTGTGGTCGAAGTAGCCGCTGTGGTCGATCGGCTGCGGGTGCGTGAGCACATCGGGGTCGTCCTTGAACAGGAAGAACTCGATCTCGGGGTGGGTGTAGAACGTGAACCCCATGTCGGCGGCCTTGCTCAGAGTGCGCTTGAGCACGTACCGGGGATCGGCGAACGCGGGCGACCCGTCCGGCAGCACGATGTCGCAGAACATCCGGGCGGTCGACGGCGTCTCGCCGCGCCACGGCAGCAGCTGGAACGTCGACGGGTCGGGCTTGGCCAGCATATCGGCCTCGTACACACGGGCGAAGCCCTCGATCGCGGAGCCGTCGAAGCCGATGCCTTCGGCGAACGCCGCCTCGAGCTCGGCCGGCGCGACCGCCACCGACTTCAGCACCCCGAGGACGTCGGTGAACCACAGCCGGACGAACCGTACGTCACGCTCCTCGAGCGCACGCAGCACGAACTCCTCCTGCTTACCCATGTCCACCTCTCCACAGCGTCGACGAAGTCCTCCACAGCACAGTGTGCCCTGCCCCGTGTTTCGCCCGCGTTACGTCCGAAAAGGCCCTATCGGAGCGCCCGCCGACGGCGCACGATCGAGGATTAGGCTCGGGGCGTGGCCCAGTTGAGAATCGCGCTCGTCCAGGCCGACTTCACCGTCGGCGACATCACCGGCAACGTCGACCTGGCGCTCGAGCGCTGCCGCGAGGCGGCCGAGCGAGGCGCGCACCTGGTCGCGCTGCCCGAGATGGCGCTGACCGGCTACCCGATCGAGGATCTCGCGCTGCGCTCGTCGTTCGTCGCGGCGTCGAGGCGGGCGCTCGTCGACCTCGCCGAGCGCCTCGACGCCGCCGGGCTCGGCGACCTGGCCGTCATCGTCGGCTACCTCGGCCACCACGACGACCAGCGCGAGGAGCTCGGCCGGCCGAAGGGCGCACCGCAGAACTGCGCCGCCGTGCTCCACGGGGGTCACGTGCGCAGCACGTACGCGAAGCACCATCTGCCCAACTACGGCGTGTTCGACGAGGCGCGCTACTTCGTGTCGGGTGACGCGATGCAGGTGGTACGGATCCGCGGCGTCGATGTCGCGTTCTGCATCTGCGAGGACCTGTGGCGCGACGGGCCGACGCTGACGGCGCGGTCGGCCGACGCGGGGCTGCTCGTCGTGATCAACGGCTCGCCGTACGAGCGCAACAAGGACGACACCCGGCTGGAGCTGTGCGCCTCCCGTGCCGTCGAGGCCGGCTGCGCCCTGGCGTACGTCAACCTGGTCGGGGGGCAGGACGAGCTGGTCTTCGACGGCGACTCGATCGTGGTGGACGCCGCCGGTGGGGTGGTCGCCCGGGCGCCCCAGTTCGAGGAGGCGTTGCTCGTCGTCGACCTCGACCTGCCGGCGGCGGCGCCGGACACCACCGTGGCACCGGCCGAGTCGTCGTACGAAGGCCTCCGGATCGAGGGCACCGTGATCAGCCGCGAGCCGGTCCCGGCGTACGAGGCGACGCCCGGTGTGGTGAGCCCGCGGATCACTGACGAGGAGGAGGTCTGGTCGGCACTGGTCACCGGGCTGCGCGGCTACGTCCGCAAGAACGGCTTCCGCACCGTCACGCTCGGGCTGTCCGGTGGGATCGACTCGGCCGTGGTCGCGGTCATCGCGGCCGACGCGATCGGCGCCGACAACGTTGCCTGCGTGTCGATGCCGAGCCGCTACTCCTCCGGCCACTCCAAGGACGACGCCGCCGACTTGGCCGAGCGCACCGGGGTCGACTACCAGGTGGTCCCGATCCACGACATGGTCCAGGCGTTCCTGGAGCCGCTGAAGCTGACCGGCCTGTCCGAGGAGAACCTGCAGGCCCGGTGCCGCGGCGTCATCTTGATGGGGCTGTCCAACGAGCACGGCCACCTGGTGCTCGCCACCGGCAACAAGAGCGAGCTGTCGGTCGGCTACTCGACGCTGTACGGCGACTCGGTCGGCGGGTACGCGCCGATCAAGGACGTACCCAAGACGCTGGTCTGGGACCTGGCCCGCTGGCGCAACGCGACCGCCGCCGATCGCGGCGAGACGCCGCCGATCCCGGACAGCTCGATCAGCAAGCCCCCGTCGGCCGAGCTGCGGCCTGGGCAGGTCGACACCGACTCCCTGCCCGACTACGAGCTGCTCGACGACATCCTGGACGACTACGTCGAGCAGGACTCCAGCTCGGCCCAGCTGGTTGCGCACGGGTTCGACAAGGACACCGTCGAGAAGGTGCTGCGGATGGTGGATGTCGCGGAGTACAAGCGCCGCCAGTACCCGCCCGGTCCGAAGATCTCGGTCCGCAACTTCGGCCGCGACCGGCGGCTGCCGATCACCAGCGGCTGGCGCGAGGTCGCCGCGGACTGAGCGGGTCTGGCGTGTCCCGCCCAAAAGGGGGCATGTTGGGTCATGTCAGTTCGTTGCTCTCAACGCAAGGAGGTCCACCGTGGCCACGGCAAGGGACGTGATGAGCAAGGGCGCGAAGTGCATCGGTGAGGACCAGTCGCTGATGGACGCCGCCGTGATGATGCGCGACATGGGCGTGGGGTCGCTGCCGATCTGCGGAAGCGACGACCGGCTCAAGGGGATGGTCACCGACCGCGACATCGTGCTGAAGTGCGTCGCCGAAGGTCAGAACCCCTCCGACATGCGGGCCGGCGACTGCGCCCAGGGCACGGTGCACTGGGTCGACGCGACGGCCGACGTGGACGATGCGTTGGCGATCATGCGTGAGCACCAGATCAAGCGGCTCCCCGTCATCGAGGAGCACCAGCTGGTCGGCATGATCAGCGAGTCCGACCTGTCGATGTCGCTCGACGAGACCCGGCTGTCCAACTTCGTCGAGAAGGTCTACGCGGCCCACTAACCCACTCACCACCCGCTCCCTCTCGGTGAGTGTGACGAGTTGGTCGCGACACGCCGGCGTGTCGCGCCAACTCGTCACACTCACCGGGTTGGGACGTGACCGAGGCGACATCGCGCAGGTGTCGCCTCCGCCCGCGTCGGGTGTCAGTGTGGGAGACGTTCCGGGGACTCCATCGGGGAGCCTCGAGAGACCGACAAGGACGTCACCATGAGCGAGATGCCCGCCCCGTACGGCAGTGGCCCGGCCACGCCGGCCGACTCCCCCAAGCCGATCAAGAAGGTCCGCGTCCACCACCTGCGCGAGATGAAGCAGCGCGGCGAGAAGTGGGCGATGCTCACCGCGTACGAGCAGTACGCCGCACAGACCTTCGACGAGGCCGGCATCCCGGTGCTCCTCGTCGGCGACTCGGCCAGCAACAACGTGTTCGGCAACGAGACCTCGCTGCCGGTCACCGTCGACGAGCTGCTGCCGCTGGTGCGCGCCGTGACGCGGTCGGTCCACCGCGCCCTGGTCGTCGCCGACCTGCCGTTCGGCTCGTACCAGGCGTCCGCGGAGCAGGCGTTCCACACCTCGGTGCGTTTCATGAAGGAGGCCGGCGCCCATGCGATCAAGCTCGAGGGCGGTCATGCCGTCGTGCCGCAGGTCGAGCTGCTGACCCGGTCCGGCGTCCCGGTGATGGCGCACCTCGGCTTCACGCCGCAAAGCGAGCACGGGCTCGGCGGCTACCGCGTCCAGGGCCGCGGCGACACCGCGGCCCGGATGGTCGAGGAGGCCGTCGCCCTCGAGGAGGCCGGCGCGTTCGCGCTGGTGTTGGAGATGGTGCCCGGCGAGGCCGCCGAGCAGGTGACCGCCAAGCTGTCCATCCCGACCATCGGCATCGGCGCCGGCCCGCACTGCGACGCGCAGGTGCTCGTCTGGCAGGACATGGCCGGGCTACGCACCGGCCGGATGGCGAAGTTCGTCAAGCAGTACGCCGACGTGCACGGCGTACTCCTGGACGCGGCCCAGCGGTTCGCGACCGACGTGGTCGACGGCACGTTCCCGGGCGAGGAACACACCTTCCATTAAGGCGGTCGTCCTACGCGGTCCAGCCGAGCCAGGCGGCGCCCGCGCTCAACACCCCGATCCAGACCGCGAACGCGAGCAGCGGCATCAGCGTGACGAGCAGCGGGCGGCGCCGGAACCAGCGGATGCACAGCCCGACCATCGCGACCCACAGCACGAGCAGCAGCAGGACGGCCCACCACGGCGCGGCCAGTCCAGACACGACGTAGAACCAGAGCGCCACGATCATGCCCGCGACACCCACCCACGGGCCGGACCGACTCAGCGTGATCCCCATGGCTATCGCGTCGCAGCGGCGAGCTGCGCCATCAGTACGTCTCGTGCCTCGGCGAGCGACGGGCCGTACCAGGTGAGGTGCCGGCCCGACACGCACGCCCATGACGTGCCCGGGAACGCCTCGGGTCCGTCGGTGCGCGAGAAGGCGTACGGCTCGTCGGGCAGCACCACCAGGTCATGGTCAGGCAGCTGGTCGAGGTCGAACCGCGGGTAGCGGTCCGGATGGTCGGCGAGCACGTTGCGCACCCCGAGCCGCCGGAGCAGGTCGCCGGCGAACGTGTCCCGGCCCAAGGCCATCCAGGGCCGTCGCCAGATCGGGACGATCGCGTGGGCGCGCACCGGCGGCACCGCGTTCTGCCAATGCTGCTTGGCAGTACGCAGCCAGGACGGCTCGCCGAGGTCGAGCGCCGCGAGCAGCCGGCGCAGCGAGTCGAGCGCCGCCGGCACCGACTCCGGCGCGGTCACCCAAACGGTGTTGCCAAGGCGGCGCAGCGCGTCGATGTCGGCCGCGCGGTTCTCCTCCGCGTTGGCGACGACCAGGTCGGGAGCCAGCTCGGTCACCAGGTCGACATCGGGGTTCTTCGTGCCACGCACCCTCGTCATCTCGAGGTCGGCCGGATGCGTGCACCAGTCGGTGGCGCCGACCAACAGCTGCGACGACGACAACGCGATGCTCTCGGTCAACGACGGCACGAGTGACACGACACGACGCGGCGCACGCGAAAGCTTGACGTCGGTCCCGACGTCGTCCCGCAGCGCCTGCATCGCATTTCCCCTTACCTGTTTGGAAATTCGTGACCTCTTGTCAACCAAGCCCACCGCGTCTTCGGCCACCACACGGCACACTCGCGTGCGACAGACCATTTACGGGACGCGCCGAACTTGCAAAGATCGCACCCAAGGATGCCGAACGGTGTCATCCTCGCACTACAACAGATCCGGCGACGGAGCCGGACGATTCCCGACTTGGGAGGCACACGTGCCGGCGAAGAAGGCAGCCGCTGCGAAGAAGTCACCGGCAAAGAAGACCACGGCCGCGCGGACCGCCAAGAAGGCGGTAACGAAGAAGACCGCGGCCAAGAAGTCGCCGGCGAAGAAGGCCACCAGGAAGACCGTCGCGAAGAAGTCACCAGCGAAGAAGGCGACGACAAAGAAGGCCACGGCAAAGAAGGCGACCAAGAAGGCACCGGCGAAGAAGGCGACGACCAGGAAGGCCGCTGCCAAGAAGACCGCGAAGAAGGCTGCGAAGAAGACCGTCGCCAAGAAGACCACGGCGAAGCGGACTGCGCGGGCCGTCACCAAGAAGGCAGCCAAGAAGGCGCCGGCGAAGAAGACCGCTGCCAAGAAGACCGCACGGAAGTCCACGGCTCGCAAGGCGCCAGCCAAGCGCGCTGCGAAGAAGTCCTGACCCACGACCTGAGGGTCGTGCGGGCACAGTGCCCGCACGACCCTCAGTCGTGTCTGCCGCCGGCGTCAGTCTTCGAGCGCGTCGTCGTTCCAGTTGGGGTCGTTGTCCCACTCCTCGTTGCGTTCCTCGACCTTCTCGAGGGCGCGCGAGGCCTCCGCCTCCGACCCGTACGGGCCGAGCCGGTCCGATGCCTTGCACCCTTCTTCGGGCTCCACCGTGTGGTGTACGAGGCAGAAGTACCACTGGCCGCTCATGGCGGACACCTCCACTTGTGTGGCCGGGCGAGTCCCGACACTCCTGATCTTGCCCGATGGGTCGGTGCTCACGCCGCGTCCTACACTCGGCACCGTGACTGTCATCGCCCCTGCCCCCGTGTCGCCGATGCGCGCCGTGCCTGCGTCGATCCCCGCCCCCGAGTACGTCGGCAAGGACGGGCCGACCCCGTACGACGGCTCGGAGGTCAAGGACGCCGAGACGATCGAGCGCATGCGCGTCGCCGGCCGCATCGCCGCACAGGCGCTGCAGGAGGTCGGCAAGCATGTCGCCCCCGGCGTCAGCACCGACGAGCTCGACCAGGTCGGCCACGAGTTCCTGCTCGACCACCAGGCGTACCCCTCGACCCTGGGTTACCGCGCCTTCCCGAAGTCGCTGTGCACCAGCGTCAACGAGGTGATCTGTCACGGCATCCCGGACGCCCGCCCGCTCGCCGACGGTGACATCTGCAACATCGACATCACCGCCTACATCGCCGGTGTGCACGGCGACACCAACGCGACGTTTCTGGCCGGTGATGTCGACGAGGAGAGCCGGCTGCTGGTGCAGCGCACCGAGGAGGCCACTCTGCGGGGCATCCGCGCGGTCAAGCCGGGTCGGCAGATCAGCGTGGTGGGGCGGGTGATCGAGTCGTACGCCAAGCGGTTCGGCTACGGCGTCGTGCGCGACTTCACCGGGCACGGCATCGGCACCAGCTTCCACTCGGGGCTGATCGTGCCGCACTACGACGACGAGCGGTTCGACACGGTGATCGAGACCGGGATGACGTTCACCATCGAGCCGATGCTGACGCTCGGAACGTACGAGTGGGACATGTGGGAGGACGGCTGGACCGTCACCACGAAGGACAAGTCCCGCACGGCGCAGTTCGAGCACACCCTGGTCGTCACCGACACCGGCGCCGAGATCCTCACGCTGCCCTGACCGGCATCGAGCTCAGCCGGTCAGGTCGTCGTACGACGCGTCGCCGCGCTCGGCCATCAGCCGCTCGACCCGCAAGACGGCGGCCTCGTGCTCGGGATCAGCGCTCATCGCCGCGGCCAGCCGCAGGTGCGGCAGCGCGTCGGCCATCCGGCTCTGCCGCTCCAACGTGCGCCCGAGCGCGAACCTCGCCCACAGGTCGGTCGGCTGCAGGTCGACGATCTCGCGCAGCTCGGACTCGGCCCGTCGCAGGTGTGCGCTCTGGAAGTACGCCCAGGCGCGCAGCGTGCGCAGGCTGAGGCTGTCCGGCTCGGCCTCGACCGCGGGGTCGAGCAGCCGCAGGGCGTCCTGCGGCCGCTGGGCTTCGAGCAGCCGCCACGCCTCGTGGTAGCGCTCGACGGAGTCCATGGGTACGTCAGGTACGTGCAGCCGGATGCCGGTCACGGTGCGCCTCCTCCGAAGGCTCGCTGGTGCGGGGACCTCTCGCCAACACCGGGCGGCCCGCGACTATTCCGCAGCGACTAGTCCGCTGCGTCTATTCACTTGGGACCCGCAACGCCGCGCCGACGATGCGCAGCGCCTCGTCAGGGTCGAGGCCGACGGCCCGTGCCG
>JBOHDE010000119.1:0-11928 GCA_050699035.1 Nocardioidaceae bacterium
CTCGTCGATCCGGTCGTCGGTGCCGTCGAGCTCGACCAGTCGCTTGGCCGCCTGCTCACCCCAGGACAAGATGTCGTCGACCCGCTCGCCGTACTTGCGGGCCAGGGCGGCGATCTCGGCCCGCCGGTCCTGGACCTTGGCCAGCCGGGTCGGGTCGGCGTCGACCGATGCGGCGTAGCCGGCGACCTCCGTGCCGAGGTCGGAGGCGAGGTAGGTGAGCTCGGCCAGGCGTTCGGCCATTGCGGCCGCCTGCGGGTCGTGCTCGCGGACCCGCTCGAGCGCACGCTTGGCGGCGTCGAGGAGGGCGACCGCGTCGCGGCCTTGCAGGTCGGTGGCCGAGGCGTCGTCACCGGTCAGCGCCAGCTGGGCCTCCTCGGCGGCGGTGCGCAACGCGTCGGTGTGGGCCAAGCGCCCCTCCTCGGCCAGCAGATCGACGTCCTCGCCGGGCTGTAGGTCGGCCTGCTCGAGCTCGGCCAGCCCGATCCGCAACATCTCGGCCTCGCGGGCCCGGTCGCGGGCGGTCGACGCGACCTCGGCCAGCTCACGTTCGGCGTCGCGCAGCCGCTGGTAGCCGGCGCGGTACGGCGTCAGCACGGCGGCCAGCGGCTCACCGGCAAAGCGGTCGAGTGCGTCGCGTTGGTGCGCCGGGCGCAGCAGCCGGTGCTGGTCGGACTGTCCGTGCACCGCGACCAGCTGGTCGGCGATGTCGCTCAGCCGGCCGACCGGCACCGCGGCGCCGCCGAGCACTGCGCGCGAGCGGCCCTCCGCCGACACCGACCGGCTGAGCAGCAGGGCGTCGTCGTCGAGCTCACCGCCGACCTGGTCGAGCCGGGTCTCGATGGTCGCCGCGAACGGCGCCTGGGGGTCGACCACGACCCGGCCCTCGATCCGAGCCCGGCGGGCGCCGGCCCGGACGAGACCTGAGTCGCCGCGGGCCCCGAGCAGCAGCCCGAGCGCGGTGACGACCATCGTCTTGCCGGCCCCGGTCTCGCCGGTGACCACGGTGAAACCCGGGCCGAGCTCGAGCACGGCCTCGTCGATGACGCCGAGCGAGGTGAGCGTCAGCTCCTCAAGCATCGTCCGCGCCGTCCCGTCGACGCTCCGCCGCGCCCCGCCACCCGTGTACGGGCAGGCCGAACTTCGCGACCAGACGGTCGGTGAAGGGTGCCCGGTGCAGGCGGGCGAGCCGGACCGCCCGGTGTCCGCGCCGCACCTCGATGCGCGCACCGGGCGGCAGGTCGATGCTGCGTCGGCCGTCGCACCACAGCACCCCGGCCCCCTCGGTGTCGGCGATCACGTCGACGGCGAGGACCGAGCGCGGTGACACCACCATCGGCCGCGCGAACAGGGCATGGGCGCTGATCGGCACCAGCAGCAGCGCGTCCACCTCCGGCCACACGACCGGGCCGCCAGCGCTGAACGCGTACGCGGTGGAGCCCGTGGGCGTCGCGAACACCACGCCGTCGCAGCCCCACCGCGACAGCGGTCGACCGTCTATCTCGACGACCAGCTCGAGCATCCGCTGCCGGGCGGCCTTCTCGACACTGGCCTCGTTGAGGGCCCAGTGCCGGGCCACCACGTCGCCGCCCTTGCGTACCTCGACGTCGACCGTTAGCCGCTCCTCGACGTCGTACGTCTTCGACACGATGTGCTCGACGGTGTAGTCGAGGGCGTCGCGCTCGGCCTCGGCGAGGAAGCCGACGTGACCGAGGTTGACGCCGAGCAGCGGGGTGCCCGACTCGCGGGCCAGCTCGGCGCCGCGCAGCAACGTGCCGTCCCCACCGATCACGATCACCAGCTCGCAGTCGCGGGCCAGGTCGGGTCCTGGGTCCACGACCTGCACGCCGTCGTCGGTGTCCGGCAGCGACAGCTCGTCGGTCTCCCCCGCCAGCAGGCGCACCTGGATGCCGGCCGCATGCAGGCTGGCCACTACCTCGTTGGCGACGTCGATCGCCTGCGCGCGGCCGGTGTGGGTGACCAACAGCATGGTCCGGTCGGCGTCCGTGCCGGCCGCGCTGGGGTTAGTCCCCACGTCGGTTGTCGGGTCGTTCACGGAGACACCCTCTCACCCGTGGGGCCCTCGGCCACGGCACGGCGGACCATGCCGTCGAGCGCGTCGGCGGAGGGCACCGCGTCGCGGCGAAGCCAGACGAAGTACTCGACGTTGCCGGCGGGGCCCGGCAGCGGGCTGGCCGTCACGGCCCGGCTGCCCCAGCCGAGGGCGGCGGCCGCCGCCGCGACTTCGCGGACCGCCGCCGCCCGCAGCTCAGGCTCGCGGACAACGCCACCCTTGCCGAGCCGGTCGCGGCCGACCTCGAACTGCGGCTTGACCATCAGCACCAGGTCGCCGTCGTCACGGGTCACCGCGGCCAGGGCCGGCAGGACGAGCTGCAACGAGATGAACGACAGGTCGCCGACCACTAGATCGACGGTTCCACCGACGGCCTCGGCGGTGAGCGCACGGACGTTGGTGCGGTCGAGGACGGTGGTGCGCGCGTCCTGCTGGAGCGACCACGCCAGCTGGCCGTAGCCGACGTCGACACACACGACCTGGGCCGCTCCGAGGCGCAGGAGTACGTCGGTGAACCCGCCGGTGGACGCCCCGGCGTCGAGGCAACGTCGCCCCTCGACCGGCAGGCCCAGCGGCTGGAACACAGCCAGCGCACCGGCCAGCTTGTGACCGCCGCGGGACACGTAGTCGGGTGCGGACTCGTCGGCCGCGACCTCGATCGCGGCGTCCGTGGTCACACCGGTGGCCGGCTTGGTCGCGACCGCACCGGCGACACTCACCCGCCCGGCGCCGACCAGCTCGGCCGCGTGGTCGCGGGAGCGGGCCAGCCCGCGGCGGACCAGCTCGGCGTCGAGCCGTTGTCGTCGTGCCACCGGCCGGAGGCTCAGCCGGCGGTGTCTCGGTCGGCGTCGGACAACGCCTCGCGGAACCGCTGGTGCACGTCGTCGTAGACCTCGACATGCTCCGACACCGGGCGCTCGTCGAGCCCGTCGGTGCGGGCCACGGCGTCGTCGATGCGCGCGTCGCCGAAGCTGTCGGTGGGCTGCGGCTCGGGGGTCGACTCGGTCACCGGTCGGTCTCCTGTCCTGACGGTCACTGCTGATCGCGCTCCACGGTAGCGGTCGTCGCCGACGCACGAGCCGCCCGCCAGGCTGCGCTGACCGGTGTGTCGGCGATGCGTACGCCGTGGTGGTCCTGATGCGCCCAGCAGGCCGCCACCAACGCCCGGAGCGCGTCGTCGCCGGCCGGCGACCCGTCGTCCGCGCGGAGGTGCGGGTTGCCGTCCTGGTCGACGTACGCCTCCCAGGAGCCGCAGCACCAGCGCCCCCCATCGCCGCCTGGCTCAGCCGCCGGATGGGACGCGAGCAGCCCGGCGAGGTCATGGGACAGGTAGGTCGGGCGCTGGGTGGGCGCGGCGGCAGCCAGCTCCGCGACGCCGGTTACCCCGGTGAGCACGAGCAGCGAGTCGAGGCCGCTGCGGCTGGCACCCTCGATGTCGGTGTCGAGGCGATCCCCGATCACCAGCGGGCGCTGCCCGCCCACCCGCCGCACCGTCTCGTCGAAGAGCGGCCGCTCTGGCTTTCCCGCCACCAGCGGTCGGTGCCCGGTTGTACGCGCCACCACCTCGACCAGCTGGCCATTGCCTGGAGCCCGGCCGCGGGGCGTCGGGATGGTCAGGTCGAGGTTGGAGGCCACCCACGGAAGCCCCGCGTCGACCGCGGCCACCGCCTCGGCCAGGCCCCGCCACCCGACCTCGCGGCCAAAGCCTTGGACCACCGCCTCCGCACCGGCGTCGAGCGTGTCGACCGAGCGCAGACCGTGCTCGGCCAGTGCCTCGACCAGCCCGTCACCGCCGACCACGAGGACGGCGGCACCGGCGGGCACCAGACCCTTCACTAGCCGGGCCGTGGCCTGCGCCGAGGTGACGACGTCGGTGTCCCTCGCCGGCACTCCCAGCTCCCGCAGGTGCGCAGCGACCACCCGAGGTGGCCGTGAGGCGTTGTTGGTGACGAAGGCGAGGTGCATGCCCGCCGCCGCAGCCTCCGCCATCCACTCGGGCGCACCGGGAACCGCGTGCCGGCCGACGTAGACGACTCCGTCCAGGTCGAACATGCCGGTGTCGTAGACCTCGCACAGCGGCCGGTCGCTGCGCGCCAGCCAGTGCTCGTCGGACTGGGCCACGCACGCTCCTCGGGTCGGGGTCACTAGCATGACGCGGTGGTCCCAGCAGAAGGTACAGCCGAAGGTACTTCCGGACGTCCTGCCGAACGCACGTCTGGGCCGACCGCCGACGAGCCCGCCGGGCTCGTCCTCGCGCCGTTCCGGGCTGTGCGTTATGGCCGGCAGGATCCGCACGACCTCGGGCTGGTGACATCGCCGCCCTACGACGTGATCAACGCTGCCGCCCTGGAGACGCTGCGGGCGAGCCACCCGCACAACATCGTGCGGCTCATCCTTCCACGGCCCGGCGAGGAGGTCGCCGAGCGCCTGCAGGAGTGGCTGCACGACGGCGTGCTGGTACGCGATGACGACCCCGGCCTCTACGTCTACGAGTACGCCGGCCACGGCCGGCGGGTGCGCGGCCTGGTCGGCGCGCTCGGCCTGCGGGACTTCGCCGACCGCATCGTGCTGCCGCACGAGGACGTCATGCCGGGCCCGGTGGCCGGCCGGGCGTCGCTGATGCGGTCGACCCGGAGCAACCTCGAACCGATCCTGCTCGTGTACGACGGCGACGGGACCGCCAGCGACGCCGTCGACGCCACCACCGACGCGCCCCCGTTGGTCACCACGCTGGCGCCCGACGGCTCCGAGCACACCGTCTGGCGGATCGACGAGCCCGCCACGTTGCGCGCCATCGCCGCGGACCTCGCGCCGCGTCAGGCCTTGATCGCCGACGGTCACCACCGCTACGCGGCGTACCGGCAGTGCCAGCAGACCCAGCCCGGCGATGCCTGGAGCTACGGCCTCGCCATGCTCGTCGACCAGAGCCGGCACCCGCTGCAGCTCGGGCCGATCCACCGCGTCGCCCGTGGCCTCGCGCTGGACACGGTCGCGGGCACGCCCGCCACCCCTGGCGACGTGGGCTGGACGGCGTACGGCGCGGACGGGGCCGGCGCGCACGCCGCACTCGACGCTGTCACGGACGGCAGCGCCTTCCTGGCCACAGACGGCCGGGCCTGGGGCATCCTGCGCGGTCGGCTCGGTGAGGTCGAGACGGCGGCCCTGCACGATCTGCTGCTGCCGCGGTGGGGCGTGGCCGACGACGACGTGCTGTATGTGCATGACGCGTCGAATGCCGTCAGCCGAGCGGTCGATGTCGGCGGCACGGCGCTGCTGTTGCGCGCTCCCGACGTGTCGGCGGTAGTCGCGGCATCGTCACGGGGCCAGATGCTGCCGCGCAAGACCACCTCCTTCGGCCCGAAGCCGCGGATGGGGCTACTGCTGCGCCTGCTCGACGACTAGCCTGACTTGGCTCGGGCTGGTGCGCACCTGCTCGCGCCCGGAGGCCCCAATCAACCGGCGTGGCTAGTGACCGTGTCGCCAGCAGTCGCAGGTTGGTCTGACTCCTCCTCGGGGTTGGGGGAATCGAGGCCCTTGTGGTAGTTCTCCCAGTTCCCTCGGGTGAAGTCCGGGAACCTCACCTCGCGACCCCCCTTACTGAGAGACTCGGCGCTCAATGGGACTGGCGCGCTCCACGTCGCCGAGTCGTAGACGTCGATGGCCGGCGCGAGGCCGAGGCGCATCGCCTGGACAAGCTGCCACACGGCTCGATAGTCGCTACCGCCGTGGCTACCACCTTCGCCATCGAATTTCTTGACCAGCCAGTGGTCATATTCGGCGTAGTCGTCCCAGTTACCCCAGTCGTTTTCTCGCTCTGGCTCGTCAGGATCAATGAAGATATCCGGATCGACACGGTGCACCTCTTCGTCTTCGTACCTGCCACGGGTCCCCTGCAAATGATTGATCTCCGTGTTGCCGGGGTACGACGTACTGGTGCTGTGATCGAGCCTAACCACGCGCCCTCTTGCCGTCTCGAGCAGGCACATGGTCCGGTCACCCTTGATGTATTCCTCATCCCAGACTGGACTGTCCTGCGGTACGAACATCTCACGGTATTCAGCGATACCACGCGGTGGATAACTTGCTTTCGCGGTCAGCGTAGTGAATCGGTCGCCACGGTTGATGTCCATGTACATGGCCATGAGCCCAATACCATGGGTTGGGTAGTAGCAGGCATCGAGCCGAGTGTTCCATAGACGACGGTAAGGAGTTCCGCGGAAGGTGGAGTCTCGGTTCGAGCGGATGAACATCTCATACCGCAGGTCGTGTAGGTAGCCACAGGCACCAGAGAGCAGCTCCCCGAAAAGCCCAGCGTGAGCCATGTTCATGACTCGCATGACATCATCGTCATAGGTATTGTTCTCCAACTGGACACAGTGGCGCCGCGTTGCTTCGCACGTGTCGACCAGTTCCCACAGATGGTCCATCGTCATTGCCATGGGGCATTCGACGGCGACGTGCTTGCCGGCGTGCATTGCTGCCATCGCGACCGGGTGGTGCCACTCCCATGGCGCAGCGGTATAGACAATGTCGACGTCATCGCGTGCACAGAGGCCTGTGTAGTCATTCGCGTTTCGATCGGGTTCCACCACGCGTGCTCGCCTGGAAGCTTCTACCGCCGCCTCGTAGGCGGCATGGGCATCTACGTCGTAGCTGGGCGCACCCCCGGTGTAAACGGCTGGCGTGGGATGGCCGGCCGCCACTACCCGCGCCGCCGCACTGTGGGCGCGGGGGCCGAACGTGTCGGCAATCGCCGTGATTCGCACCCCAGGAACATTGAGGAACTCCTCGATCATCCCATAGCCGCGGTGCCCCACGCCGACGATGCCTACGCGAACCTCGCCGCCGTGTTCCTCGAAAGGCACCTCGATCATCGAGTCGTGGGCGCCGGGCCTGGGGCGGAAGTTGGACTGCGCCGATGCGGCCTGCATGGCCCAATTGGGCAGGCTGACTCCCGCGCCGACGACGGCAGTCGCTTTGATGAACGATCGACGGGTTGTGGTGCTCTTGGCAGAATCCTCGTTCAACGCTCTCTCCTTCTCCTCAGACCTTCTTATCGACAACGTGGGTGCTGAACTGGTCGACTTTCCCGAATACAGGTCACCGGAGAGGTCTGCTGGACCAAGGCTGGCGCGTGATCATCAAGGGCTTGCCTGCTGGCAGCCTCGACCACGAGTAGACGCGCTCAACTGACAGAGTTGCTGCGGCAGACACCCGGGAAGGGCGTGCGTTCAGTGGCCTCGGGGACACGTACCTGGATCGGCGCGTAGTGCTGCGCCACCCTCGGTGGCAGTGGCCTGTCAATCGGTCCAGCTGGGCTAGGTGGTACCGCTCCCGTGCCAGCCTCGTCTCGGACTTCATATCGGTCCTCACCGGCTTCAGCCATGTGCCCTCAGACCCGACGACATCGACCATAGAGTGAGTGAATGTGATCGGTCAATGCCTAGATCACACACAATTGTGAAGCCTCGGGTTGATAGAGGTTCGTGGCCACGGAGATCGCGAGCGCCGCAAGCACCGAGGCCGCCCGCCCGCATGGATGCGAGGCGGACGGAGGGACGTCTGCGTGATTCTGTCGGTTTAGGCGTTGACCATGCCACTTTCGATCACTATGGTTCGAGGCGCGAGGTGACTCTATTGGTAGGGGACGCTGGGCAGATGAGCGCGACGAGGGCAAGTCGGCTTCCCCGTTGTGACTGCGCGCATCGGCATCCCATCGCCGCACCGTGCCCACGATTCGTTGCCTGGCCCAGGCGATGACCATGCCCAACCTCGTCGTCATCATCACCCACGGACACCTTGCCGAGGGTCTCCTTGACAGCGCGACCATGGTCTGTGGGCGTGTCGACCATGCCCACGCCATCAGCTTCGAGCCCGGCGTGTCACCAGAGGATCTTGAGCACACCGTCGAAGACCTGTTGAGCGGCCTCGGCGAAGGCGAACAGGTCTTGTTCCTTACTGACCTGCCCGGAGGGACGCCAGCCAAAGTGGCTACCACTTTGGCGGCCCATGGCCGCGCCGAAGCGGTGACCGGAGTCAACCTACCGATGCTGATCGAGGTCTTGCTCGCTACCAAGCAGCAGGATGCCCGCTCGCTGGCCGAGCTTGCCGTTGAAAAAGGGCGCGAGGGCGTGGTCGATTCCGGCCGCCAAATCAGGGATGCCCTGTCGTCTCGAGTCGAAGGTAGACACCCATGAGCGTATTTGTCGCACTAGTTCTGGCGATCATTGCCGGCGCAGCCTACCTGACACGACGAATCGGGGGTGACACTCAGTTCGAGCGGCCGATCGTGCTGGCGCCCATCGTGGGACTGGTTCTCGGGGATCTGCAGACGGCCGTCGTCGTCGGCGGCACCTTCGAATTGATCTTCATTGGTGCCGCCGCCATCGGCGGAGCCGTCCCGCCGAATATCGTGCTGGCCACCGTGGTCGGTACCTCGTTCGCCATCGAGACCGGCGGTGGCGCCGAGACCGCGATAGCTGTGGGCGTACCTGCCGCAGTCGTCGCCTCAAGTTTCGAGCTGATGGCGAAGGGAGGGAGCTCATTCCTGGTTCACCGTGCCGACAGGCACGCGGAGTCGGCGAATGGTCGGCGCATCACCGGAGTCGTCTGGGCCGGAAACGCTCTGCACTTCTTCGCGTACGCCGTTCCGGCATTCCTGGCGCTGTACTTCGGCCAGGGCGCCGTGCAGTCCATGACCCGCGCGCTCTCGGGCGCCGTGAACGACGGCCTGGTGACCGCCGCTGCCCTGCTACCCGCAGTTGGCTTCGGCATCTTGCTCACGGTGTTGTACAACCGCGCGCTTTTCCCACTCTTCTTCGTCGGGTTCGCCCTTGCCGCCTACGCCGGGTTCACCGTCATCGGTCTGGTGCTTCTTGCCGGAGCGATCATGCTGCTCCAGTACCGTGCCCAGCGAATCCAGGAGCCCACGTCACAGCAGGCCCAGGAGTCGACGCCCCAGCCGGCCGGTGTCGGAGCTAGCGCTGAGTCAACGGGAGGGGTTGCGTCCTCTACCTCCCCGGCGGCGCCCATATCCTCAGACGGCGGTGATGACTCGACAGATGCCACGCACGCCATAGATACGTCGGCAGACCTGCAGATTACCCGCCGCGACATTCGACAGCTCTTCTGGCGTTCATTTCTCTTGCAAGCTGCGTTCAACTACGAGCGCTTCCAGAACATGGGCTTCTGGTGGGGAGTCAAGCCGCTGTTGCGCAAGTTGTACCAGCACAATCCCACCGAGTTGGCGGCTGCCGACCAGCGACACCTGCAGTTTTTCAACACCCACCCGTGGACGTGCGGGCCGATCTTTGGCATCACCGCGAGTATGGAGGCGCGGCGGGCACGCGACCTGCAGTCGACCGATGGTGAAAGCATTAATGCGATCAAGGTCTCCATGATGGGCCCGCTGGCCGGTCTAGGGGACTCGCTGATCTTTGGAGCCATCCGCCCGGTTCTGTCCGGCGTCTGTGCAGCCCTAGCCGTGAACGGCAACGTTGCCGGACCATTGATCTTCCTTATCGGTATCAACATTATCCATTTTGCGCTGCGCTGGTACGGGATCGACTACGGGTTTAGGTACGGCACCCGATTCTTCGAGAAAGTCGGCCAGACACGGATCGAGAGTGTCAAGAGGTATGCAACTTCACTCGGCTTGCTCACTGTTGGCGCGTTGACCGCGGCACTTCTTCCCATCACCACCCCACTGCAATACACCAGCGGGGAAGCGACCGTCAAGATTCAGGAGTACCTCGATCAGGTAATGCCGTTTATCCTGCCACTGATCGCGACACTCGGCGCATTCTGGCTCGCCCGACGCAGGGTCAACCCGGTATGGATTCTGGTGATCATGACCGTGGTCGGTGTCGTTGGTGGCTACTTCGGGATCTTGGCCGGGGGAGACTAGTTGTCGTCGCACGAGTATCTGGCTCGCGCTGCGTTACTGCTGCAACGGCTCGACGAGCAGGAGGGGGAGCGTATCGAGCGGGTTGGAGCGGACGTCGCGCGGTCAGTTGCCTCAGGTGGCATCGTGCATCTGTTTGGCAGCGGGCACTCCCACATGGCCGCCGAGGAACCGTTCGTGCGTGCCGGAACGCTTACCGCAGTTCGCGCCATCTGGCCGCAACAGATCACTGACCGGTTCGAGCGTGTTCCCGGTCTGGGAGCGGCGGTTCTGTCCATGGACGATGTACGGGAGGGCGAGGTGCTCTTCGTGATCTCCAACTCCGGCCGCAACCCCTTGCCGATTGACGTCGCCCTGGCCGGCTCCGCCTGCGGTGCTTACGTCGTAGGGGTCGGCTCGTCGGCCCACGCCCAAGCCACTCCCAGTCGGCACCCCGACGGTCACCACTTGGTCGATGTCGTCGACGAGTTCCTCGATACGCACGTGCCGGTCGGCGACGCGTTGCTTTCGGACCTGGACGGTCTGCCACCACTCGGTCCGAGTTCGACGCTCGCGTCCGTGGCGCTCATCAACGCCGTGATGGTGCACGCGGCCGTGGCCATGCGGGACCTGGGCTACGAGCCTCCCGTGCGCGTCAGTCGAAACGTGCCGGGCGGCGACGCAGTCAACGACAGGCTCGCCGGCCGATATGGGGATCGTATTCCGGAGCTACGATGACCCCTCGTGCCGGGATGAGCCACAGCCAGATTGAGGTCCCTCTCGGAATCGCCATGGATGGCTACGGGTCCCGGCGCTCACCCGCTCTGGGCACCCGGGATCCGCTCGAGGCGACCGCCCTGTTCGTGGCCGATGAGCATCGCGCAGCGATTCTGGTCAGTCTTGATCTGGTTGCGGTCGACGTCCGCCTGGTACGGCAGCTACGGCGTCTCATCCACAAGGAGGTGGGCGTCGCATGCACACTCATCGCCGCCACGCACACCCATGCCGGCCCAACCGGCGTCCGAACGAGCACGGAAGGCGGCTCGGTCACCGCCGCCATCCTTGACGCGGTCAGTAGCTGTGTCCGTCGGGCTGCAGCGACCGCTGCGCCGGTACAAGTTCGGGTCGGGACAGGGCAGATGCCGGCCACCGTCGCGACCAACCGCAACGACCCGGCGGCACCGATCGACCGCCGACTCACGCTCATCCGGCTGCTCGGTACCGACGGAACTCTGGTTGGTCTGCTCTGGCACACCGGCGTTCACCCGACCGTGCTCGGTCCCGACAACCTCCAGTACAGCGCCGACCTTCCAGGTGAAGTCCGGCGGCGGCTGCGCCGTCGCGACGAGCCGGTCATGTTCCTGAATGGTCCGGCCGGAGATGTGTCCAGCCGCTTCGTCCGCCGTAGCCGCGACGGCGCCGAGCTGGAAAGGCTCGGCGGACTGCTCTACGAGGCGTTGCCGCCGACTCGCCGACCGATTGCGCTGGCTCCAGTGATGGGGGCCGAACGTCGCCTCGCCGTGCGAGCCGCCCACCATGACAGCAAACAGACTGAACAACTTCGAAAGCGCACCCTTCGAAACCTGCAGCCACAAGGGCTTACCGGGGGTGAGCGCCGCCGCCTGGAATCAGTTCTCGAGGGGCTCGCCCGGCTCAACCGGCACCAGCAAGATGACGTCGAGGCCGAAGTGCAGGTTGTCCGTTTGGGTGACCTGGTCGTGGCAGCCGTTCCCGGTGAGCTGGTGTCAGCGCTCAGCCGGATGCGCACCAAGCAGCCTGGCGTGACTCTCCTCCTGGTCGGCTACGCCAACGGCTACCTCGGCTACCTCACCGAACCCAGGAGTGATGAAACGACCTACGAGACGCTTGTTTCCCGAGTGGACTCAGGGGTCGGCGAACGGCTGATCACGGCCGCTGCCGACTTGCAACGGGAGATCTTCAGTGCTTGATGTCGTCGTGGGCGGGCGCGTGCTCA
>JBOHDE010000120.1:0-11765 GCA_050699035.1 Nocardioidaceae bacterium
GTGATGATCCTGGCCGGCGGGTTCTGGCTGTCGCGCGTCGTCAAGGTGGAGGTCTGAGATGTCGCCCCTGCTGGTCCTCACCGTCGGCGTCGGCGCCGTCTTCGCCGGCATCGTGCTCGCGCTCTCGCTGATCGGCGTCGCCACCGCCGAGAAGCGCGGCGTGAGCCGGTCCCTGGCCACCATCCAGGCCCTCAACGCCGCGCCCGACGTGCTGCGCCAGGAGCTCGAGCGACCGTTCTCCGAGCGGGTGCTCGCCCCGCTCGGCCTGAGGCTGGTCGGTCTGGGGCGGCGGCTGACCGCCGCCGACACCGCGGACCGGCTGCGGCACCGGCTCAACGTCGCGGGCAACCCCGCCGGCTGGGACGTCGACCGGCTGATCGGCATGAAGGTGCTCGGCTTCGGCGTGCTGCTCGGCGTCGCCGTCGTGGGCTGCATGGTGGTCGGCACGTCCCTCCCGGTGATGCTGGTGGTCTGCGTCGGCGCCGCCCTGCTCGGCTATGCCGCCCCGAACCTGGTGCTCAAGCAGGTCGGCGACAAGCGCGAGGCCGAGATCCGCAAGGCACTGCCGGACGCACTCGACCTGCTGACGATCTCGGTCGAGGCCGGGCTGGCCTTCGACGCCGCGGTCGGCCGGGTCGCCCGCAACACCGCGGGGCCGCTCGCGCAGGAGCTGTCCCGGGTGCTCCAGGAGATGCAGATCGGCGTCGGCCGGATGGAGGCGCTGCGCGCACTCGGCGAGCGCACCACGCTGGCCGAGCTGCGTGGCTTCGTGACTGCGATGGTGCAGGCCGACGCGTTCGGGGTGCCGATCGGCCAGGTGCTGCGCGTGCAGAGCACCGAGATGCGGGTCAAGCGCCGCCAGCGGGCCGAGGAGGCCGCGCAGAAGGTGCCGGTGAAGATCCTGTTCCCGCTGATCTTCTGCATCCTGCCCACGCTGTTCCTGATCATCTTGGGCCCGGCCGGCATCACGATCATGGAAAACCTGGGCGGTATGGGCAAATGAGCGCACTCGCCCATCTCGGCGACCCGACCGACGCCCGCCAGCCGCTCCCCTGGGAGCTGCGCAACTGGCGGGTCACCACCGCGGCGCGGGTCTTCACGCTGGCGCTAGCGCTCGGTCTCGCCACCAGCGACCTGGCGCTGCCGTCGCTGGCCACGCCGTTCCTGACCCTGTGTGCCCTGGCCGCGATCATGTCGGGCCTGCACATGACGCACAGTCTCGGCTGGGCCGCCCCGGTCGCCGAAGGTGGCGTCGTCGCGCTGATCTTGAGTACGGCCGGCAACCCCGATGCGCTGCTGGTCTCCCTGACCGTGGCCCCGCTGGTCGCGGGCATGACGTTCGGCGCGGCTGTCGCGTGGGCGACGTTCGGCGCCCAGGTCGCCACCGTGGTCGGCGCCGGCCTGGCCAGCCAGCGGACCGACCTGGTGGTGGCCGACCTGCAGGTGGTCGCGCCGTATGTCCTGGGCGGACTCGGCATCGGCCTGCTCGGGGCCTGGACCCGGGCGTCGGCCCGGCAGCAGGAGGCCGAGCGGGCGCCGTACGCCGCCGCGCACCGGCTGCTCGCCGAGCTGCGCACGGTGTCACGCAAGCTGCAGGCCGGACTCGACACGCACACCCTCGGCCACGACCTGCTGGCCCGGGTGCAGGCCGGCCTGGGCGCCGACCGGGCCTGGCTGCTGGTGCAGACCGACAGCGGGGAGCTCACCCAGCTCACCCATCGAGGTGTCCCCGGCGTGGATCCTCTCGCCGGCCCGGCCGGCAACCTGGCCGCCGACCCGGCCGTGCTGGCCTGCGTCGACGCCGAGTCCGCGCAACAGCGACCCCTGCCCCGGACCGCGCCGCGGGTGGCCCAGCGGGTCGCCCTGCCGGTGCGGGTGGGCAGCCGGATGGTCGGCGTGATCGTCGCCGACCGCCCGAACCCGGCCGCGGCCGACCTGCTGACCGCCGTCGAGGCCGGGCTCGAGGAGCTGAGCCTGCGCTTCGACACCGCCCTGCTGTTCGACGAGGTGCGCTCGGTGGCGACCGTCGAGGAGCGGCAGCGACTGGCCCGCGAGATCCACGACGGCGTCGCCCAGGAGATCGCCTCGATGGGCTACCTGGTCGACGACATCGCCGCCGCCGGCAACCCGGGCGCCGCCCGCAGCGCCGCCGCCGAGCTCCGGGGCGAGCTGTCTCGGGTGGTCGGTGAGCTGCGGCACTCCATCTTCGACCTGCGGACCAGCATCGACGAGGACGCCGGTCTCGGCCGCGCCCTCACGACGTACGTCCGCGAGGTCGGTGCGCGCGCCGACCTGCAGGTGCACCTGACCCTGCAGGAGCGTCCGCCGCGGCTGCGGGTCGAGACCGAGACCGAGCTGCTGCGGATCGCGCAGGAGGCCGTCACCAACGCCCGCAAGCACGCCCGGGCCGACAACCTCTGGGTCCGGCTCGACACCGACAGCCCGTCGGCCGTACTCCGGATCGAGGACGACGGCGTCGGCGCCGCACACCTTCGTGACCACCACTACGGCTTGCGCATCATGCGCGAGCGCGCCGCCCGTGTCGGCGCCTCCCTGACCATCACCGAGCGCGCCGGCGGCGGAACCGTCGTCGAGGCCCGGATCCCCGCTGTTACCCCCACCCCGCAAGGAGTACGGAATGTCCATCACAGTGCTGTTGGTCGATGACCACGAGCTGATCCGACAGGGGCTGCGCCGAGCGTTCGAGCGTACCCCCGACTTCGACGTCGTCGGCGAGGCGGCCAGCCTCGCCGAGGCGGCCGCCCTGACTCGGGCCACGTCGCCCGACGTCGTGGTGACCGACGTACGGCTGCCCGACGGCACCGGCCTCGAGCTGGCCGCGAAGTTGCGCGCCGGCCGGCCCGGCATCGGCATCGTCGTGCTGACCATGTACGCCGGCGACGAGACGCTGTTCGCGGCGCTGGAGTCCGGCGCGTCCGCGTTCGTCGCCAAGGACTCGCCGAGCGACGACGTGGTCGCCGCGGCCCGGCACGCGGCCGTGTCGCCGACGTCGTTCGCCGCCAAGGACCTGGCCGGGGCCATGCAGCGCCGGCTGGTGCCGTCCGGACCCCGGCTGTCGCCGCGGGAGAGCGAGATCCTCGGCCTGCTGGCCGACGGCCTGGGGGTCGGCCCGATCGCCCGCAAGCTGTTCATCTCGGAGTCGACCGCCAAGACCCACATCTCGAAGATCTACGAGAAGCTCGGCGCCGCCAACCGGGCCCAGGCGATCATGCGCGCCGTGCAGTCCGGCCTGATCAGCTCGGCCCCCGCGCTGGCCGCTCGATGACTACCCGTTGAACACGGACGAGCCACCGCACTCGGCCGTTCGGCCAGCCGCAGACGAACCGGTCGGCCGATACCGCAAGGCAGCAGCACAGAGAAACATTGTCACTGTTGGGCACCAGGCCCACCAGACAAGCAGATCGACCTCGGAGGGTCACATGCTCACTCAGATCAAGGCATTCGCCACCATCATCATCGCGCTCAACGGCAAGCGTAAGTCCGAAGAAGGCGCCACCGCCGTCGAGTACGGCCTGATGGTCGCCGCCATCGCGGCCATCATCGTCGGCGTCGTCTTCGCCATCGGCGTGCTCGTCGACGGCGCGTTCACCACGACCGAGAACTGCATTAGCACCCGGGGCGCCGGCGCCAACTGCTGACGCAGCCCCCGCGAGTCTGGGGCGGTGCGGCAGCTCCTTGCCGCACCGCCCCGTTCATCTCCAACAACGAACGGACACCACCCATGGATCGCTCTCGCGACGAGCTTGGCGCCACGGCGGTCGAGTACGCGCTGATGGTCGTCGCGATCGCAGCGGTCATCGTGGCGGTCGTGTTCGCCATCGGTCTGGCGACCGACGGCAACTTCGGCGACACCTGCGACAACTGGATCGCGGCGGCCGGCGCCGGCGCCTGCTGACCGCCGACCGCACCGATGTCCGTCGAGACGCTCGCGCCTGTCAGGTCAGGCACCCGCACCCAATCCCCTCCGGCTCGCTGGTCCCACGCCGGCTGGCTCCCGTGGAGCCTGCTGCTCCTGCTGTGCGTCGGCGTGCTGGTCGCCAGCGGTGAGCCGACCGGCGACGTGCTCGCGTACTCGGTTTTCTGGCTCGGCGCCATCGTCGTACCCGGCACCCTGCTCACCCGGCTGGCGCTGGGCAGCCGGACCTTGCTCGAGGACGTCGGCGTCGGCATCACGGTGGGTCTGGCCGCTCAGCTGGCGAGCTGGGCCGCGCTGTCGGCTGTCGGGCTGACTCACCTGCTCTGGGCCTGGCCGCTCGCGGTGGCCGCCGTGTTCGCGGGCACACCCCGGCTCCGGCAGCACTGGCGGCTGCGTGGCTCGACTACGCTGCCCGGCCGCCACAGCTGGTTGGTCGCCGCCGTGCTCGCGGCGGTCGTCGTCGTCTTGTTCACCGGCTGGCTCCGGAACCAGTCCCTCCCGCCGAACCTGTCGCTGGACGCCGACCTGTGGTGGCACCTGGCGCTGGCGGAGGAGCTCACCAGGGGCGTCACGCCGGAGGTCCCGCAGGCGGCCGGCGAGTCGCTGCAGTACCACTGGTTCGCGAACGCCCACCTGGCCATCGGCTCGCTGATGACGGGCATCGGCCTGCCGGCGGTGCTGGTGCAGCTGTGGCTCGTGCCCATGTTCGTGTCCGTCGGTCTGGCCACGGCGGCCCTGGCGATCCGCGTCTCCCGCTCGGTCACGGTCGGTGCGGCCTCGGTCGCGCTGGTCGCCTTCGTCCCGCTGATCGACGTCACCGTGTGGACCGGCGGGATGACGGTGCCCCTCCTGATGATCCCCAGCCCGTCGACCGTCTTCGCCGGCGTGCTGATGACCGGACTGGCCGCCGTGCTGGTCGACGTCGTCCGGGGCGCACGGCTGCGACCCGGTGTCGTCTGCACCATGGTCGTACTCGCGGCGGCCTGTGCAGGCGCCAAGCCGACCGCACTCCCCCTCCTGCTCAGCGGGGTGGGGGTCGTGGTGGTCCGTGGGATCGTGCGTGACCGCCGGGTCGACGGGCGGCTCGTCGGTCTGCTGACCGCCGGCTCGATGATGCTGGCCGTCAGCGTGGTCGCGGTGATGGGCGGTGGCGCCGGGAGCCGCCTGGTGCTGTTCGGCTTCGTGCGCTTCATCCGCACCTACGCGACCGTCACCGGCGACGCCTCGGCGCCGGTCACTGGTGGACCGCTGCTGCCGTCCCTCACCACCTTCGACGCGCGGTCGTGGGTCTTCGTGCTCGGCGCGGTCGCCGCGCTGCTGCTCAGCCAGCTGCCGCGCGCCGTCGGCCTGCTCGGCCTCGCACTGCCCCAGGTGCGGCGGGACCCGGCTGGCTGGTTCCTCGGCGGCGCGTACGCGGCCTCGGTGGTCGTCGCCCTCATCGTCGACCACGAAGCGCTGAGCCAGATGTACTTCCTCGCGGCGGGCATCCCGTTCGGTGCGGTCCTCACGGCCTGGGCGTTCAGCGTCGCCCTGCGGACGGCGCCGTCGGTGCGTGCGTCGCTCACCGTGGTCGCCTGCCTCGGCCTGTCCGCATCGCTCGCCTCCGCGGTGCTGTGGCGGGAGGCGACCGACGGCGCGACGGATCGAGGCCTGGTCGCGCTGGTCGCGCCGGTCCTGGTGTTCGCCGTGACGTCGGCCGTCGTGGTCGCTTGGGCGCGTCGACGGGGTCTCGTTGTCCTGCTCGGCATCGGGCTGGTGCTGGCCTGGAGCGTTCCGGGCCTGATGGCGCACACCCTCCACGTTGCGGACGAGGCCGACTCCCCGACGGCCGGTGAGCAGCGCGCAGCGGCGTGGCTCGCGGACCACACCGACCCGGATGAGGTGGTGGCGACCAACGCCCAGTGTCTCGTGACGGCCGACGACTCGTGTAGCCCGCTGTCATTCTGGGTCAGTGCGTTGAGTGGACGGCGGGTCCTGCTGGAGGGCTGGGCGTTCACCGTGCAGACCGACCGCGAGCCGCGCGCTGCCGGCGTGCGGTTCGACGAGCAGCCGACGCCGTGGCCGGACCGGCTGAAGATCAGCCGGGACGCGATCGAGCGACCGACGCCACAGATCCTGGCCGAGCTGCGCGACGACTACGGCGTGAGCTGGATCCTGGCCGACCGCCGCGCGGGTGACGTCTCACCCGACCTGGCTCGCCTGGCCGACCTCCGGTTCGCGACCAAGGACGCCGAGGTCTACCAGCTCCGCCCCTGACCCGTTCCTTCGCGCCGAGGTTGCGCGAATGTCGCAGTTCCTCGGCGCCGACGGCGAACATGCGCGCAATCTCGACGCGAAAGGGGGTGCGCCCGAGCCGGTGGCGCGGAAGTCGCAGATCCTCCCGCCGAGGTTGCGCGTAGGTCGGGATCCTCCCGCCGACGTTGCGCGTATGTCGGGATCCTCCCGCCGACGTTGCGCGTAGGTCGGGGTCGCGGCCGGCGGCCGCCTGTCAAGGATTGCCCAATTGGGCAAAATTCCACCTCGCTCCGCCGGATCCGGGTCGAATTTTGCCCAATTGGGCAAAATTCGACGTCAGCCCGCGTCGCGCACAAATCTGCGGCTCGCCGCGGACGCGAGGTGTCAGCGAACGGTCGCCGAGTGTAGCGTCGTCCGAACGATTCGCGACCTGGGGGCCGCGACGTACTTGGGGAGTTTTGTCGTGCGTAGAACCATTGCACTGCTGGCCGGTGCCGGCCTGCTTTCGATCGCCGTCACTCCGGCATCCGGGACGCCGGACCGAGAGGGAGACGGGTTCAGCAAGACCGACCGGCAGACGATGTCGAACGGCTCGCAGGTCGCCGCGAAGACGACCCCGCCAGGGGCAAAGCCGAGCGGTGCCAACCCGTACCTCGCGCTGGTGCCCGACCCGTCGAAGGTCGACTTCGCCGGCTGGAAGAAGTACCTCAAGGCCCAGTCCAAGGCGAAGGCCGCGACCCGCGACCGGCTGCAGACCGACGTGGAGCGACAGTCGGCGACGGCGGACCCGCTGCTCGTCGACGAGGACGAACCGGCCGGCGTCCGCGGCTCCAACGACGAGACGGCGACCGCGCAGTCGGTACCGCAGTTCGGCACCGCGAAGGGCCGCAATCCACTGGCCCGGATCGTCGGGACCATGTCACCCGAGGCCGTCACCAGCGAGGAGGTCCCGGCCAGTGCCGAGGACGACGGGGCGATCCCGCTCGCGGCCAAGACCGGCATCGGCACGACCCGTGACGGCATCTCCACGACGGGGACGGTCGGCGACGGACCACACGGCAGCGGCGGCAGCGGCTCGGGCGACTTCGACTTCTACGCCGTCGACGGGATCGCGGGTGAGGCCCTCACCGTCGACAT
This sequence comes from Nocardioidaceae bacterium, assembly GCA_050699035.1. Taxonomy (GTDB): domain Bacteria; phylum Actinomycetota; class Actinomycetes; order Propionibacteriales; family Nocardioidaceae; genus WHTB01. The sequence continues at coordinate 7,310 of JBOHDE010000120.1, forward strand.
CACCACCACGACCGGCGACCTCGACTCGATCGTCGCGGTCTTCGACGACACCGGCGAGCTGATCGCGCTCAACGACGACTTCGACGGGTTCGACAGCCTGCTGACGCACGTGTTCGACGCCGACGGCGCGTACACGGTGATGGTCGCGGGCTTCCCGTCCCTCCCCGACGACCCGACCGACTCCGCCAGCGGACCGGGGGCCGGCACCGAGGGCCCGTACAACCTCGAGATCACGATGGGCGAGACGGACGTCGACGTCTACGCGATGCGGCTGCGCGAGGGCGACGTACTCGGTGCGTCGGTTGCAGGCGAGGCAGCGGAGCTGACGATCTACGACCCCGCCAGCCTCAACGTGCACGGGTCGATGCAGGACGCGACGTTCATCTACCCGGCGCAGTCTCCGCTTCCGGGCGGCGGCAACGCTGTGACCGAGCACGTCGCGGACGAGACCGGTTGGCACTACGTCGCGGTGGGTCAAGGCAGCGGTGACTACGACGTGACCGTGGAGGCGTACCGCCCAGGGCTGGAGAAGCAGCGCCCGGCCCAGACGATCTTCCTCGACTTCGACGGGGAGCGCGTCAACACGGCGATCTGGGGAGGACCGGGGGTACGGACGCTCAGCCCGCTGCGAGCGTTCCTCGGCCGCTGGGGGCTCACCAACGCCGACCACGACGAGCTGGTCGACCGGATCGTCGCCGAGACCCGGGAGAACCTACGCCGGGACATGATCGACAGCGGACTGAACGACGACTTCGACATCCGGATCCAGAACAGCCTCGACGACCCCGACCCGTTCGGCGACCCGAACGTCAGCCGGGTCATCGTCGGCGGCACGATCGAGCAGTCCGGCCTCCCCACGATCGGAGTCGCGCAGTCGATCGACCCCGGCAACTTCGGCACCGAGGAGTCGGCTGTGGTGCTGCTGGACGTACTCAGTGAGCGGGCCGGCGAGCCCGGCGACCCGTCGCTGAACACGTACGTAACGCCGGCGAGCGACAGGCTGGCCTTCGTCGGGCGAGCGGTGGGCAACGTGGTCTCGCACGAAGCCGGCCACTTCTTCGGCGACTGGCACGTCGACCAGTTCAACGACCAGGCGAACCTGATGGACCAGGGCGGCAACTTCGCGCTGATGTTCGCCGTCGGTCCCGACGGGATCGGCGGCACGGCCGACGACCCCGACGTCGACTTCGGGGAGGACGACTTCAACCCGAACGAGGGCTTCACCGGAGTCGAGGACACACTCAGCCGGTTAGCGTTCGGGCTGACGAGTTAGCAGACAAGCCCAAGCCCGTACGCGTGGAGGCGTCTGAAGATGGACGCCTCCACGCGCCGGTTCCAGGTCGCTGCAGGTTGATATCCAATTGCATATCAGGAGGTGAAGGACATGAACCGCGCAGCCCCCCTGCTCAGGCAAGCACGTCGTTCCCGCAAGCTATCTCAGCGCGCGCTGGCGCAGCGGGCCGCCGCACATCAGCCAGCGATCGCCGCCATCGAGACAGGCAAGCATGACGCCAGCGTCGCAACCCTTGATCGGCTCGTTTCGGCCACCGGGCAGCGCCTTGTCGTCCTACCGACACCATCCCGAACCGTGGCCGAAGCAGCAGAGGCGATCTGGGATTGCTTGCGGCACCACGACGAACGCCGAGCATTTCGAGAGTTCGTCCAGCTGAACGACGACCTGCAGCGCGAGAGCGGAGCAGTACGGGTAGCACTGACCGTTACGCCACCCGCACCGATCGGGGATCGTCGCTACGACGCGTTAATCGCAGCACTCGTCGAGCACCTGCTCGCCGACCGTCTGCCCGTGCCGACGTGGACCAGCGAACCTGCCCGCACGTTGCCCGAGCCTTGGTACGTGGAGGATCTGCCGGAGGCACGCGAGCGGACTCGTGAGGAGACCCCAGCAAGCTTCGCTCGCCACGGGGTATTTCTGAGTGCCACTGAGCTAGCCAGCGTTTGACAGCAATTTCGTCGGTTACGGCGGCTTACCGTGCCCGCCGGCCACAACATCACCCTCCGAACCGACATTCTGAGCCCGGAATCGGGGCCGAAAGTGACGGTTCGAGGGGTGAAGTCACCCAGGCACGCCGAGATCGGTCTGGGTCGTCGTCTGCCGACATGTGTCCGCAGAATGCACTCGCGTCTGCTCGCTGGCGCCCGGTCACCGCCCCCAGTCGCGTGTCATCGGCCCCGCGACGTCAGGCACCGCCACGTCAGGCCCACCACATGACACGCGACCGACCGGAACCGGTAAGGCGATCGCCGGGTTCGCGACCGCTCAGCCAGCTGGCATTCGGGCTGACCAGCTAGTCAGTCCGCGTAGGTGATCTCCAGGTCACCGACACCGTCGACGTGTCCCTCGAGGCGGTCACCGCGGTCGACCCTGCCCACGCCAGAGGGCGTTCCGGTCATGATGAGGTCGCCTGCCCGCAGTTCGACCAGGGTGCTGAGGTAGCTGATCGTCTCGGGCACCTTCCAGATCTGCTGATCGAGGTCGCCCTCCTGACGGAGCTCACCGTTGATCCGCAGCCAGATGGCGCCGGCGCTCGGGTGCCCGAGACGCGCCGCCGGGCAGATCGGGCTGGTGGGCGCCGACTGGTCGAAGCCCTTGGCCATGTCCCACGGGCGGCCGGCCTTCTTCGCCACCGCCTGCATGTCGCGTCGCGTCATGTCGAGCCCCACGGCGTACCCGAAGACGTGGTCGAGCGCCTTCTCCTCTGGGATCTGCGCCCCACCTTCGCCCAGGGCGACCACGAGCTCGATCTCGTGATGAAGCTCCTCGGTTTGGGAGGGGAAGGGCAACGTGCTTCCGGTGGGCACGACGGCGTCCGCGGGCTTCATGAAGAAGAACGGCGGCTCGCGGTCCGGGTCGTGGCCCATCTCGATGGCGTGCTCGGCGTAGTTGCGCCCGACACAGAACACGCGCGCCACCGGAAAGGCCGCGTCCATGCCCTGCACGGGTACGGTCGTGACGACCGGTGGCGAGATGGCGTAGCTCATGGACGAGGCTCCGTCACCGGCTCGACGCATAGAAGGACACCTTTCGTTCGAAGTACGCGACCGCCTCCGAGGCAAGGAAGGCGAACGCGAACAAGATGATCAGCAGAGCCCAGAACTCCGGCATCAGGAAGTTCCGCGAGTACAGCTCGAACAGGTAGCCCACCCCGACGACCGCGATCAGCAGCTGGCCGATGACGACACCCTTCATGCCACGGATGACACCGAGCCGGATGCCGGCGAGAAGCTCGGGAAGAGCCGCGCGGATGACGATCGTGGAGTAGAGCACCCGGCTCGAGGCCCCGAAGGACCGGCCCATCTCCACCAGCGACGGGTTCACTCGCTCCACACCCACCTGCGTATCGAGCGCGATCACCCAGACCGAGAACAAGAAGACGGTCACGACCATGGTCGGCAGCCCGAAGCCGAGCAGCGCCATCAGTGCAGGTACGACGGCGGTCAGCGGCGAGCTCTCGAAGATGTTGACCCACATCCCCATCACGCTGGCGACGGCCGGGATGCGCCCCATCAACATGCCGAGGCCGATGCCGACCGTCAGCGACATCGTCATCCCGATGGCGAAGGCCTGCAGGGTGACCGTGGTGGCCTCGACGAAGCTCTCCGAAGGAACGACGACCGCCAGCGCGGTGACGACCTCGCTGAACGGTGGGATGAGGGACACCACCTCGAGCCGCCCGAACACCTCCCACAGCGCGAACCAGACCAGCAGCGAGACGAACATCGGGATGCGGTGACCACGTAGCTCCATGGGGCGTCCTCCTCACTTCTCGAGATAGTCCTGGAGCTCATCCCAGATGCGCTCGACCCAGTCCAGGTAGGTCGGGCTGCGCCGGATGTGCTCGGAGTCCGCGTCGTGGTCCACGCCCGGGCGCACCACCTTGGAGACGCGAGACGGTCCGCGGGTCAAGATGACGACCTGGTCGGAGACGTACACCGCCTCCTCGATGGAGTGGGTCACGAAGATGACGGTCTTGTCCTCGTCGCTGAGCAGACGGAGCAGGTCCTCCTGGAACTTGCGCCTGATCTGCTCGTCGACGGACGCGAACGGCTCGTCCATCAGCAAGATGTCGGCATCCACCGCCAGCGCCCTGGCCAGGCCGACCCGCTGACGCATCCCCCCGGAGAGCTGGTGGGGGTAGGAGTTCTCGAAGCCGGCGAGGTTCACCTTGGCGATGTACTCGCGTGCGATGGCCTCCCGCTCCTGGCGGGAGACACCGCGCAGCTCGAGCCCGAACGCCGCGTTGCGCAGCACCGTGGCCCAGGGCATCAGTGCGAAGTCCTGGAACACGAAGGCGCGTTCCGGCCCGGGGGCATGCACCGGAGTGCCGTCGACCTCGACCTCTCCGCTCGTCGCGTCCACCAGTCCGGCGATGATCTTGAGCGTGGTCGTCTTTCCGCACCCGCTCGGCCCGATGATGCTGGTCAGCTCGCCTCGGGG
>JBOHDE010000121.1:0-11724 GCA_050699035.1 Nocardioidaceae bacterium
GTCCTAGGCTTGCCTACCGGCAGCCGGTGGTGCCCCCGGTGGGACTCGAACCCACACTGTGCGCTGTTTAAGAGCGCCGACTCTGCCAGTTGGTCTACAGGGGCCGCGGCCCGATCCTATGCACGCGACTGCACCCGGTGGCGGGTCGCCACCGGGTGCGGCCGGTCGTGCGGGGACCTGGCTCCTTTCCTCAGCCTGCCTTGCGCAGGAGGAAGTCCTGCACGTTGCTTTCACCGGCTACGATCTTGGTCTTACGGAACTGCGGTGCGTATCCGTCCTTGGCCGCGATCATCGAGATGGGGTTCTGGCCCCGGTTGATCCAACGGGCGTACGTGCCGTCCGCCGGAGTCACCAAGGTCCACGAGCCGCCACCCGCGCCGTCGATCTGCACGGTCGCCTTGTTGAGTGGCGCGACCGTTTCGCCGTTCAACCCCGACACCGTCCCCATCAGCTTGCCCCAGGTACGCGGCGGCGTGGCGTCCATGGTCACCGCGACCGGGTCGTTGCTGTACGGGGTGTCTTCCTTGATGCCGATGTCGGCCTTGTAGGCACCTGGCTGGGCCAGCGCCGTGGCGTCGAGCGTGACCGCCACAGTGACGGACGCACCCGGTGCCACCGTGGCCGTTGCCGGGTCCTCACTCAGCCACGGGACGTCGGCAGGTGCTCCGCCGCAGTCCTCGTACCCGGGCAGGATCTCGGCGAGCGGCGTCGAGTTGAAGTTGCTGACGGCGCCACCGACTTTGTAGAACCCGCACGTCGAACCACCGCGGTACAGCGTGTTGTTGGAGTTCGGCAGGTCGCTGCTCCACTCGTTGGTTGCCGGGTCGTAGACAAATCCCTCGTTCGAGATCAGACCACCGACGACGCCGCCGGACACGACCAGCTGCTCGTTGGCCGCCGTGTAGCCGGCCGCCCACACGTCCGAAGGCATGCTGGCGATCGGGCTCCACTCGTCACTGGCCGGGTCGTAGGCGTACGCCGAGGCGTCGCCCGCGGCCCCACCGTTGCCACCACCGCAGTAGACCTTGCCGTCGATGCCACCGCAGGCCAGCCACGAGGTCGGCTCGGGGTAGTCCGCCAGCACCTCGAAGCTGTCTCCAGCGACGTCGTACGCGGTCACCGTGGTCTCACCACAGGTACCGGCACAGCCCCCGACGGAGTAGATCTTGCCGTCGAGCAAGGCGCTTCCGGTCGCGGCGAACGGCTCCGGGTTGTCCGCACCTGCCGACCAGGAGTCGGACGCCGGGTCGTAGATCGCGGTCTCCGCAACCGTGTTACCGCTGCCGCCACCCCAACCACCGACGACGTAGAACTTGCCGTCGACGAAGTGGGCGGACGGCTTCTGCCGACCGAGTGGCATGTCCGCGATCGACGACCACTCGAGCGCCGCCGGGTCGTAGACGAACGCACTCGCGGTCGGACCCGAACCTGCCAGGGTTCCACCGAACGAGTAGACCAAGCCGTCGTTCAGACCGACCGCGTTGTCCATGATGTTCGTCGGGTGGTTGGTCAGGTTGACCCACGGCTCCTCCTGCGGACCCTGGTCAGCCTGGACGCCGTTCTTGGCCGTCTCGGACCCGGACTGCAGCGGGGAAACCTCGGCCTTGACCCGGTTGAGCGGTGCACCCTCCATCGTCGCGATCTTCGCCGAGGACGTCTTGGTACCGTCCGCGCCGAGGATCACGAAGCCACGGTCGCGCTCGGTGAGCTCGAACGTGGCAGGCGCACTGCCGTTGTTGGTCACGGTGAACTCCGAGTCGCGAGTCTGGCCCATCGGGACCGTCTTCGTGATCTCGGCCGGCGCGACATCGAGCTTGCCGGCTCTGAGTGCGAAGTTCGCCTCCCTGACCCAGTCCGCCTGAACCGCGACGTCCTCGGTCTGCGGCTTGTACTCGCCCTTCTCCGCAGTGAACTCGTGCGTGCCGGTCACCGACGAGAACAGCCAGTAGAAGCCGTCCGCGAGGTTGGCGTCGTCCGGAGTGGCCATGGAGGTTCCCACGTCCGCCGGCACGTCGACGCTGGTGACCTTCGCGCCGTTGACGGCGTCGTCGGTGTTGAAGTCGGTCACGTTGCCCCAGACCAGACCGCCACGGATCTTGTCACAGGACTTGGTGCCGATGAACGCCTCGTCGACCTCCCACCACCAGTCCCACGTGCCGATGTAGTAGTGCCAGCGCAGCTGGACGCTGCTCTGGTTGGCCGCGGCCGGAACCGGGACCTCGACAGTCGTGGGACCACGCAGGTCGGTGGTTTGCGACCAGATGTTGGTCCACGTCGCACCGCCATCGAGCGACAGGTCGACGTCGGCCTGCTCAGCGCCGAGGTCGTTGTAGTCGGTGGCGAACTCAAGCGTCGGTGACTCGATCCCGCTCAGGTCGAACACCGGCGACACGAGCGACGTGTCCTGCCGTCCGCTCGGACCGTAGGCGTCGCTGTTGATGATCGCGAAGCCACCATCGCCACCGGTCAGGTTGCCCCGGTTGCCGTGGTTGTCGAAGCGCCAGACCTGGCCGTTGCCGATGTTGTCGACGACGGTCCAGCCCTCCGGAGCGGCGGTGCCGTCGAAGTTCTCCAGCAGGCCGTCGTAGTTGAGCTGGTATCCAGGTGCCGTGCACTCGTTCGCGTCCACGGTCAGTGAGAAGTCCTTCGCGATGTCACTGTTGCCCACCTCGACGGTCTCCGTCGCCGGGGTGTAGCCCGGATACTGCGACTCGATGGTCAGCTCGTACGACGCGCCCGAGGGCAGGTCGATCGAGTACCGGCCGTTGTTCGGGTTTGTGTACACCTCGATGGGCGTGCCGTCGACGGCGACCGTGGCGTACAGCGGCCAGCCGTGGCCGGAACCATCCCGCACCAGGCCTGAGACAGTGGCCGACTCGGCAGGGGTCATCGGAACGTCCTGCGTCGTGGTCTCCCCGGCGACGATCGTGATCCCGGTATGGGTCGCGGTCTCGTAGCCGAACTTGGTTGCCGTCAGGTCATACGCCCCTGCCGGCAGCGTCATGCTGTACGTGCCGTCGGCACCGGTCACGCGCGAGCGCTCGGCGGCGCCGGTCACGGCGACCGTCACACCCTCGAGCGGGTCGCCGGTGGCCGTGTCGGTCACCGTTCCGGACAGCGTGCCGGCTTCGCCGGTCGGAGCTGCCTGGACCAGCGCGAGCGCATCGAGCCGGCCCTCGCCGTACACGTTGTTGTCGTCCGCCGTGCCACCACACTGCAGGTCCTCCTTGTCGACCGCCGTGTCGTCGAGCAGCGCCCGCGTGCCGGCGATGTCGCCGAGGAGCGAGGGTGCGGCAGACCACAGCAGCGCGACCGAACCGGCGAGGTGCGGTGCAGCCATCGACGTTCCGTTGAAGTTGGCGTACCCGTTGCCAGGGACGCTGGAGCGCACGTTGACGCCAGGAGCCGAGATGTTCGGCTTGATCGTGCCGTCCTGCCCCGGACCACGGGCCGAGAAGCTGGCGATGTTGTTGCCGATGTCATACGCGCCGGCCGAGTAGGTGATCGTCCGGGATCCCGGCGAACCGCTGGTCGCGCAGTTCGGTCCGCTGTTGCCGTTGGACCAGCTGCCGAAGATGCCGGCCGCCTCCCAGTCCTCGAGCACGTCCTCCATGAACGGGTCGTTCGACGGAACGATCGTGCCCCATGAGTTGTTGATGACGTGCGGACGCTTACTGGTGTCCGCGTTCTGGTCGTTGAGATCTCTCGGCGCGAGCATCCACTCGCCGGAGTCGATCAGCGCCTGGTCGGTGGGGCAGCAGCCGTTGGCCGCGATCCACTTGACGCCAGGAGCGGCACCGATCTGGTTACCGGCGCCGTCGTCCCCGGCCATCGTGCCCATGGTGTGGGTGCCGTGGCCGTTGGTGTCGCACGGAGCGCCGGAACAGTTGTCGGCCACGTCGTACCAGTTGTAGTTGTGGTCGAACGTGCCGCCGCCGAGGTTCCCGCGGTAGGAGTCCACCAGCGCCGGGTGGTCGTACTGCACGCCGGTGTCGATGTTGGCGATGACGATGTCCTGGCCGGTCGCGCCGAACTCCTCCCACACGTCGTTGGCGTTGATGTTGTCGATGCCCCACTCAAGAGCGTTCGGCGCCATCTTCGGCTTGTTCTCGGTGGTCTCGGGGACCTCGTACTTGCGAGGTGCGTACAGCTTCTCCACCTCGGGCTGGGCCATCAGGTCCTTGGCCAGGCTCTCCGAGCCCTTCGTGACGCGGATAGCGTTCGTCGCCCAGTACGTCTTGTACTCCGCGCCGGCCGACTTGAGGAGCGCCCGGACGTCGCCCTGGCTCTTCTCCGCGGTCGCCTTCAGGGCCTTCACCACGGCCTCGCCGCGCTGGTTCCAGTCCTTGATCTGGCTGGCCTCGGTGAGGTCCGCTCGCTCGTTGAGCTTGACCCAGAAGTTCTGCTCCGCGTCCTCGTCGAACGCTGTGGAGAGCTTCTTCTCGATCTTGTCTGTCGATCCCGATACTGGGCCGGCTAAGGCCCCGGGTGCTGTGGACAGCAGTCCGGACAGCAAGGCAGCGGCCGCTGCGAAGGCGACCGCCGCTCGGCGTCTGGTTCCGCTGCCAGCGATTCGTGAAGTCACCGGCATCCCCTCAGGTGTGAGGGCGAACCCACGGCAATGGGTGACATACCGGGGGTGCGCCCGCAGTGTCGATCGGCCGCCGGGTTGACGGCTGTGACTGACCGTCCCCTGCGCTCGCTGCCCGATCAAGGCCGTTTGGGGGGCAGCTGATGGGCACTTCGCGGTCCGCTCACGGACCCGATCCGGTCGAATAACGGGCGCTAGCAACTGCACAGCGCGCATATCAGAACACTCCGTGTGATTGTCAGGAGGGCCTCCGACATGCCAAGATCAGGTCCAGCGTCGGGGGACCGCCACGATTGTGCGGCGTTTCGGTGGGAGGGAAGACGCACATGTACCGGGGAGCAACGCACCTGTCTCAACCGGCAATGATCCTCTGCGTCGGGCTCTCGGCTGCGCAGTACGCCGAGCTCGCCAGATCCGTAGGTCCATCGGCCACGCTGGTCCTCGCACCCGACAACGAGCACGCACGACGGGCCCTGCTCGCCGTCGCAGGGGTCGGCGCCGAGCACCTGCCGAGTCCACCGCAGGTACCGGTCAAGGGCCTGCGGGTCGCCGCCGATACACCTCCGCCGTCAGCGCACCGGATGATCGACCGCGGCGATCTCCGCATCGACCTCGACCGACGCGAGGCGGTGTTCGCGAACATCACCCTGCAGCTGCCGGCACGCTCGTTCGACCTGCTCGCCGCCCTCGCCCACGACCCTTCGCGCACGTGGACGTTCGCCGACCTCACCGAGCGGGTGTGGCAACGCGGTTTCGTGGGCGACACGGAGGCGGTCGTGTCGGCGGTCAAACGGCTGCGACGGCACCTGTCGGCGCAGGCGCCCCGACTACGGATCGAGTCGGTGCGCGGGGTGGGATTTCGGCTGCACTGGCCGAACCTGGTCAGAATCGCCGCCGGCCTCGCCTGACCCACCGCCAGACCACTCCCGCCGAGGTTGCGACAATGCACGCACCCGACCGCCCCGAACAGACGCGCAATCTCGATGCGAGGAAGACGGACCTACGCGCAATGTCGGCGCAGGCCGGGGCGGAGTCGGGTCAGCCGGTGCGGCGGCTGGCCCGTTCGAACTCCTCGCGTGGCTGTTGCAGCGAGCCCAGCGACACGACCTCACGGCGGAAGAACAGCGCCAGCGTCCAGTCGAGCACGACGCGGACCTTCTTGTTCAGCGTCGGCATCCGCGACATGTGGTACGTCCGGTGCATGAACCAGGCCGGCCAGCCCTTGAGCTTGATGCCGTACACCTGTGCGACGCCCTTGTGCAGCCCGAGGCTGGCGACCGAGCCGACGTGCTTGTGCCGATAGTCGACCAGGTCGGCACCACGCAGCGAGCGCACGATGTTGTCCGCCAGCACCTTGGCCTGGCGCACGGCGTGCTGGGCCGACGGGCTCAGGATCTGCCCCGGCTGGGTAAGGTCGGGTACGGCGGAGGCGTCGCCCGCGGCCCAGGCGTCGGTGAGCCCCTCGACCTGCAGGTTGGCCGCGGCGAGCACTCGGCCACGGTCGTCGAGTGGCAGGTCGGTGTCTGCCAGCACCGGGTTCGCCTTCACCCCGGCGGTCCACACGATCGTGTCTGCGTCGAGCGCCTCGCCGTCCGACAGCACGACGTGACCGCCGACGCAGGACTCGAGCCGGGTCTCCATCCGCACCTCGATGCCGCGCTCACGCAGCCGGTCGACCGTGTAGCGGCCCATGTCCGCGCCGACCTCGGGCAAGATCCGGTCGGCCGCCTCAACGAGCACCCAGCGCATGTCGTCGGGGCTGACGTCGTCGTAGTAGCGGGTCGCGTAGCGCGCCATGTCCTCGAGCTCGGCCAGCGCCTCGACACCGGCGTACCCACCGCCGACGAACACGAACGACAGCGCGCGTCGGCGGACTGCCTCGTCGGTCGTCGAGCCGGCCAGGTCGAGCCGGTCGAGCACCTGGTTGCGCAGGGCGATGGCCTCCTCGATGTTCTTGAAGCCGATGGCGTTCTCGGCCAGGCCCGGGATCGGCAGCGTCCGCGCGACCGACCCGAGCGCGGACACGAACACGTCGTATGCCACCTCGTAGCTGCTCCCCTGCCGCGGCTGGATGGTTGCCACCTTGCGGGCGTGGTCCAGCCCGACCAGCCGGCCGGTCACGACGTCGCACCCACGCAGGGCACGGCGCAGTGGCACCACCACGTGCCGGGGCTCGAGACTGCCGGCCGCGGCCTCGGGCAGGAAGGGCTGGTACGTCATCACCGACCTCGGGTCGACGACGGTGATCCGGGCCTCTCCACGGCGCAGCTTCCGCTGCAGCCGGAGTGCGGTGTACATGCCCACGTAACCGCCGCCGGCGATCAGGATGTGCGGGCTGGTCATCGGTCGAGCCACCTCCACGAGTGTGCTTACGTCTCTAACGTACGCCGCTCGTGAAAGTTTTCACAATCCCTCCAGGGAGTGATCTCGTGCACGTTGCAGGACGGCGTCGAGCATCGGCTCGGTGAGCTTGCCGGTGAACGTGTTCTGCTGGCTCGGGTGGTAGCAGCCGAGCAGCAGCAGGTCTGCCCGGTCCGGGTGTGCGAGCACCGCCTCGGCGGCGTGGCCGAAGCGTGGCTGCGGGCGGGGTACGGCGTACCCGACGGCTCGGAACCCGCGCAGCGCCGCGGCCCAGCCGTACGAGCCGAGGCAGACCACCGACCGCAGGTGCGGCGCGACCAGCGTGAGCTCGCGGTCGAGCCAGGGCGCACAGGTGTCCCGCTCGGTCGTCGTCGGCTTGTTGTCCGGCGGGGCGCAGCGCACGGTCGCGACCATCCGGGTACGGACCAGTCGCTGGCCGTCGCCCGCGTGCTCGCTGGTGGCCTGGGCCGCGAGCCCGACCCGGTGCAGTGCGGCGAACAACCAGTCACCAGAGCGGTCGCCGGTGAAGATCCGGCCGGTGCGGTTGCCGCCGTGCGCGGCCGGGGCGAGACCGACGATCAGCACCGGAGCGTCCCGGTCGCCCCAGCCGGCGATCGGCCGACCCCAGTACGGCTCGCCGGCGAAGGACCGGCGCTTCTCGACCGCCACGCCCTCGCGCCAGTCCACCAGCCGCGGGCAGGCCCGGCAGACCGAGATGCGGGCCGCCAGGTCGTCGAGGCCGGCGTCGGCCGCGAGCCGGCGTACGTGGTCCGCATCCCGCGCGACCGGAGTGGTGGGCCGAGCCGGGTCGTCCGGCCAGCCCGTGCCCGGCGGCACCGGACTGTCGAACGGCTCGCCCGTCACCGGATGGGGCAGCGGGCTGCTCACCGCAGGCTCGCCGCGATGCCGTCGAGGATGTCGTGCTCGCTCACCACGACCTCGGAGACGTCCAGCCGGGCGAGGATCCGGTCGAGCACCAGGGCGCCGGCGCCGATCACATCGGCCCGGCCAGGATGCATGAACGGCAGCGCGGTGCGCTCGGCGCGGGTCATCTCCAGCAGCCGGGCGGTGACCCGGTGCACGGCGCGCACGTCGAGCCGTGCATGGTGCACCCGCTCGGGCTGGTACGCGGGCAGGTCGAGCACCATCGCGGCGACTGTCGTGATCGTCCCGGCGACGCCGACCAGCGTGCTCGCCTCGTCGAGCGGGATGCCGACGTCGTCCAACACGACGTCGACATCGCTGGTGGCGCCCTCGATCTGGGCGTGGGTCGGGGGGTCGCCGGCCAGGTGGCGCTCGGTCATCCGCACCGAGCCGACGTCGAGCGACTCGGCGGCGCGCGCCCGGCCGTGACCGTCGCCGAGCACCAGCTCAGTGGAGCCGCCACCGATGTCGGCCACGAGGTACGGCGGGGTGAGGCCGAGGGCGTCCAGGCCGTCGGTCGCGCCGGCAAAGGTCAGCTCGGCCTCCTCGTACCCGCTGATCACCTCGAGCTCGACGCCCAGTCGCGACCGCACCCCGGCGACGAGCTCGTCTCGGTTGTCGACGTCGCGCGCCGCCGACGTCGCACAGAACCGCACGGCGTCGACGTCATGTCGCGCGATCAGGTCGGCGTACTCATCGCAGACCGCGAACGTACGGGCGAGCGCCTCCGCGGCGAAGCGCCGGGTGGCGTCGACATCTTGGCCGAGCCGGACGATGCGCAGCTCGCGTTCAAGGTCCCGCAGGCCGCCGTCCGGGCGTACCTCGGCGACCAGCAGCCGGAGCGAGTTGGTGCCGCAGTCGAGGGCGGCCACGCGGCGAGTCACTCGGACGGCTCGCCGGGCTGGGCGCAAGGTCCGGCCGCCCACCAGTCGCCCAGCATCGCCAACGCCTCGTCGCCGAGCGGGTTGACGCCGGGGCCGGCCGCCAGCGCATGGCCGACCAGTACGTGCAGGCACTTGACCCGGTCGGGCATCCCGCCGGCCGACGTACCCGCGATCTCGGGCACGTCCAGCAGGTCCGCGCGCGCCGCGATGTAGGACTCGTGCGCGCGCCGGTGGGCCGATGCCAGGTCGGGCTCGTCGGCCAGCCGCTGCGTCATCTCGCGCATCAGACCGGACGCCTCGAGAGTGCCGACCAGCGCGGCGGCCCGTGGGCAGGTCAGGTAGTACAGCGTCGGGAACGGCGTGCCGTCGTCGAGCCGCGGCCGGGTGGCGACGACGTCGGGCTGACCGCACGGGCAGCGGTGGGCGACCGCCACGACGGAGCGGGCCGGGCGGCCGAGCTGACGACTGACCGCGTCGAGATCGTGCCCGTCGACCGGCTCAGCGGTCACCGCTGACGTCCTTCGACCCGCTCGGCCCGATCTTCTCCGCGGGCGGGTCCCGGCGCACCTCGGCCGGGTCCTTGCCGGCCGCCTCGACGCTGCCCCACGCGGTGACCCACCACGCGGGCGACTCGTCGGTGGACTGGGTGTCGGGCTCGCTCAGCTCAGCCGTGACGCCCAGCGCCTTGCCGTCCTCGTCGATCACGCGGTAGCCGATCTCGCCGGGCAGCACCCACCCGAACCGCTCACGGGCCTGCGCCTCGACGTACGCCGGGTCCTCCCAGCGTTGTTTCTCCTCGGTCAGCGCGTCGACGGCGGCGCTGTCGGTCGCGATCTGAGCCTCGAGGTCGTTGATGTGGTCACGCTGGTCGACCCACGTGCGCAGGCTGGACGCGTACGACACGAGCAGGACCGCGAGTACGGCGAACAGCACCGCGGAGCGGCCAGTCAGTCGCCGCCGGGGCGGCTCTGGCCCCCGCGGGGCCGGCTGGGTCCGTGTCGACGCCGGACGCCGAGCCGCCCGCGGGCGTCCCGGACCGGCCGGGGTCCGGGGTCGGCCGCGGCCGGAGCCGCGCGCTGGTGAGGACACGGCCGCTCAGGACTCTCGGGCGTACCGCGGGAAGGCGCCTCGACCCGCGTAGCGAGCGGCGTCGTCGAGCTCCTCCTCGATCCGCAGCAGCTGGTTGTACTTGGCGACCCGCTCGGAGCGGGCCGGGGCCCCGGTCTTGATCTGGCCGCAGTTGGTCGCGACCGCGAGGTCGGCGATCGTGGTGTCCTCGGTCTCGCCCGAGCGGTGGCTCATCATGCAGTGGAAGCCGTTGCGCTGGGCCAGGCTGACCGAGTCGAGCGTCTCGGTGAGGCTGCCGATCTGGTTGACCTTGACCAGCAACGCGTTGGCGGCCGACTCGTCGATGCCTCGCTGCAGCCGCTCGACGTTGGTGACGAACAGGTCGTCACCGACCAGCTGGACCCGGTCGCCGAGGGAGCTGGTGATCGCCTTCCAGCCGTCCCAGTCCTCCTCGTCGAGCGGGTCCTCGATCGAGACCAGGGGGTACGCGTCGACCAGCTCGGCGTAGTAGGCGGTCATCTCGTCGGCGGTCCTGGTGCTGCCCTCGAAGCGGTAGCCGCCGTCGGCGAAGAACTCGCTGGCGGCTACGTCGAGCGCGAGCACGATGTCGTCGCCGAGGGTCAGGCCGGTGCGCTCGACGGCGGCGGCGATCAGGTCGAGGGCGTCCCGGTTGGACGGCAGGTTGGGCGCGAAACCGCCCTCGTCACCCAGGCCGGTGGCGAGCCCGCGGTCCTTCAGCACGGACTTGAGCGCGTGGTAGACCTCGGTGCCCTGCTGCAGCGCCTCGCGGAACGTCGCCGCCCCGATCGGCGCGACCATGAACTCCTGGATGTCGACGTCGGAGTCGGCGTGCGCGCCGCCGTTCAGGATGTTCATCATCGGCACCGGGAGCAGGTGCGCGTTGGGCCCGCCGACGTACCGGAAGAGTGGGAGCCTGGCCGATTCGGCGGCGGCCCGGGCCACCGCGAGCGAGACGCCGAGGATGGCGTTGGCGCCGAGCTTTGCCTTGTTGGGGGTGCCGTCAAGGCCGAGCATGGCCTGGTCGACGAGCCGCTGCTCGCTGGCGTCGAGGCCGACGAGGTGCGGGCCGATCTCGTCGAGTACGGCGACGACGGCCTTCTCGACACCCTTGCCGCCGTAGCGGTCGCCGCCGTCACGCAGCTCGACCGCCTCGAACTGACCGGTCGACGCGCCGCTCGGCACAGCGGCGCGGGCGATCGTGCCGTCGTCGAGGGCCACCTCCACTTCGACAGTGGGGTTGCCGCGCGAGTCGAGGATCTCGCGGGCGCCGACGGCATCGATCGAGGCCAAGAGCTTCTCCAGGTTCGGTTCGGTGTGAGGACGGAACTCGGGCGTGGCCAGCCTATCCGCGCGACCTACCCGTCACGTGGACGGCTCGCCCGCCCACGGGCCAACGCCCTCAAGTCCTCGCGCCGAGGTTGCGCAAATGTCCGTACTCCTGGGAAGAAATGAACCACGGCGGTTGGTCCCTCCCCGGGGGGCCGTGCGGTGCCGGTGCGCTCCAGCCGTCGGCGGTGCGTAGAAGATTGCCCAATTGGGCAATCTTCTATCCGGTCCCCGCAGGTTCGAGGTCGAACTTTGCCCAATTGGGCAAAATTCGACCTCGGTCACGGCTGCCGACGGACAGTCCGCCACTCGCCCGCCCCTCAAGTCCTCGCGCCGAGGTTGCGCGTATGTCGGACCGGTGGCGACTCACCACCCCACCCGTCCTCAACATTCGTGCAACCTCGGCGGGAGAGTCCCGACCAATGCGCAACGTCGGCGCGAGGGTGCTGGTCAGGCGGAACCCGACTCTTGGCGGCGGATGTGGTCGGCCAGGCGGCGGACGGCGTCGCGCAGCGCCTGCTCGGGATCGACGCCGGCGTCTCGGGCGGT
>JBOHDE010000122.1:0-11505 GCA_050699035.1 Nocardioidaceae bacterium
TGGGAAAGATCGGGCACGACCGCTCCGGTCAGACGTCGGTCGAGCGCAGCACCCGCAGGTGTCCGCGGCGGCCGACTTCGACCGGTGCCGGGCGGCCGGTCTCCGGCCGGGGCAGCGCGGCCTCGCGGACGGCGTTGGCCAGCGCCTCGAGGTCGTCGCTGGACGGGCCGAGCGTGTCGGGGTCGGGGGCGAGCCGCACGACCTCCCAGCCACGCGGCGCGGTCAGCCGGTCGGCGTGCGCCTCACACAGGTCGTAGCAGTGCGGCTCGGCGAAGGTGGCCAACGGCCCGAGCACGGCGGTCTGGTCGGAGTAGACATAGGTGAGCGTCGCGACGGCTGGACGCACGCACGCGGTACGCGAGCATCGTCGGACTGGACTCACGGGTGGACGTTACCGCTTCGGTGGCGGCCCTGCCCTCATTGGGTGCCTAGAGTGGCAGCGTGTCGATGCCCCGTCATCTCCAACCCGATCCGCAGGCCCGTCGGAAGGGCCGTGCGCGGGACCGGCACGGGCGCGGCGTACGCGGTGCCAGCATGTTGCCGGGTCCGCTGTCGCCGCGCGGGGTCGCGTACCCGGGCACCTCGGCCGAGCGCTTCGACGCACTGGTGGTCGGGCTGGTCGCGCAGCTCGAGCGACGATGGGGGGGTCGCTGGGGCGACCTACAGTTCGGGGTCGAGGAGGCGCCGCTGATCCCGCCCGACTGGGCCGGCCACGAGGTCCCGCTGGCCACCCTCGTCCGCGGGTCCGGTGGTCGCGCGACCCGGATCGTGCTGTTCCGTCGGCCGATCGTACTGCGGGCGCCGGCCCGGCCCGAGATGTCGGCGTTGGTGCTGGCGGTGCTGATCGAGCAGGTCGCAGAGCTGCTCGGCCTCGAGCCGAACGAGGTCGACCCGCGGTACGAGGCCTGACGAGTCCGCGACCCGCCTCCGTACCCGGAACGAGTGGAGTCGACCGTGTGCTAGAACAGCGCAGGTGGAACCTCTGCACCGCGGGAAAGTCCGCGACGTCTACTCCGACCGACCGGGCGAACTGATCTTGGTGGCCTCCGACCGGGTGTCGGTGTACGACGTCGTGCTGCCGACCCCGATCCCCGACAAGGGCAAGCTGCTCACCGCACTGTCGGTCTGGTGGTTCGACCAGCTCGGCGATGTGGTGAGCAACCATCTCCTGTCCGCCGACGACGTGCCGGCCGAGTGGAAGGGCCGGGCCGTTCGGTGCCGGCAGGTCGACATCGTGCCGGTCGAGTGCATCGCGCGTGGCTACCTGGCCGGGCTCGGTCTCGAGGCGTACCAGGAGTCCGGGGCCATCTCGGGGGTGGAGCTCCCGCCCGGCCTGGTCGAGGGCGACCGGCTGCCCGAACCGATCTTCACGCCGACGACGAAGACCCCGCCCGAGGAGGGCCACGACGAGCCGATGACGTTCGCCGAGGTCGTCGACCAGGTCGGCCAGGACGTCGCCGAGCGGCTGCGCGACACCACGCTGGAGCTGTACCGCCGGGCCGCGGACGTGACGGCGGAGCGGGGCGTGCTGCTGGCCGACACCAAGCTCGAGTTCGGCCTGACGCCCGAGGGCGAGCTCATCCTGGCCGACGAGGTGCTCACGTCCGACTCGTCGCGCTACTGGCGGGCCGAGGACTGGGATCCGGGCCGACGTCAGGTCGGCTACGACAAGCAGTACGTCCGCGACTGGGCGCGTGACCTCGGCAGCTGGGACAAGACGCCGCCGGGACCCGAGGTTCCGGCCGAGGTCGTCGCGGAGACTCGGCGTCGCTACATCGCGATGTACGAACGGATCACCGGGACGCGCTGGAGCTGACCCACCCTCTTCCCGCCGACGTTGCACGAATGTTCGCCCACCCTCTTCGCGACATACGCGCAACCTCGGTGCGAGTATCTGGGCGGCTGGCGCCGTACCCGTGACCGGGGAAACGTTTGTCCATGCCTTCCGGCCACGACATCACCCTCCGAACCGACAATCTGAGCCCGGAATCGGGGCCGATACTGTCGGTTCGAGGGGTGAAGTAGCCCATCCACGCCGGGATCGGTCCGGGTCGTCGTCTGCCGACATGTGTCCGCAAGCGCCCGGGTCCACCAGCGGCACCCGGTCACCGCCCCATTCGCGGGTGATCGTCCCCGCGACGTCAGGCCCACCACATGACACGCGACTGACCGGAACTAGTGGCGATCGCCGGGCTCACTTCCCAGGAGATTCGACCTACGCGCAACCTCGGTGCGAGGAGTGCACTCGGGTCAGGGGCCGGCGGGGTCGTAGACCAGCGGGGGTTGGTCGAGCACCGTGCGCAGCGGCGCCAGGGCGGTCGTGCTGGCGCCGTCGTCACCGGTCCACCGGACCGCGCCGACCAGCTGAGCACCCTGCGCGCTGGTGACCACGACGGCCGCCGGGTCACCACGGTCCGGCACCGACCACGTGTCGGTCTGCCCGCCGCTCAGCTGCAGCCGCTTCCGCTCACCGATGGTCTTTCCGGCGGAGTCGTACACCCGGATGTCCGCCGTCACCGCTGACGTCCCCGTCGCCGACAGGACCAGCGTGGGCCGGCGTCCCTCGGGCAGGGCGACTGCCGCACCGGTGGTCAACGGCTCCGCCGCCGCCGAGTACGAGACATCGACCGGATCACCGGCACGGGCCCGCACCGACGCCGAGATCGGCTGGTCCGCGGTGAGCCGCAGCCCGGACACCTGGTCGCCGGTGATGTCGCTGACGTCTCGCAGGACGACGCTGTGCGCGGGGACCTGCAGCACGTCGAAGTCGGTCGGGGCGAACGCACCGGAACCGCCCATCACCTCGACGTCGACCACGGTCTCGCTGCTCCCGGTGTTGACGACGCTGAGCGCGCGGCCGCCGGGGCCGTTCGAGATGCCGGTGACCACGGCCTGGCGGGCCGGTGCCGCGGCGGCCGCCAGGTAGTCGACGCCGGCGGCCTGCAGGCCTTCGACGTAGGTGTCGGACAGTTCGGCCGTGACGTGGCCCTGCCGCGTACGGACCTGCAGCGCGACGTTGCTGACCCCCGGCACGAAGTCGTTCATCGGGAGGACGCGCTGCTCGCCGGGCTGCAGGCCGATCTGGTTGCCCTCGACGTCTTCCAGCTCACCCTTCGGCCCGAAGAACGTGAGGTCGACCACGGCGGCCCCAGACGACGGGTTGGTGAGCACCAGGTTGCCAGTGCGTCCGGCGGTGCTGCCCACGCCGACGAACCACCACTCCGGCGCCGGCGTCGAGCAGGGGATGGCCGCCAGCCCCCGCCGGCGTTCGGTCGTCATCGTCCCGGCCGTCGTGCCAGTCAGCCCCGCGGCGAGCGCACCGTCGGCTCGGGCGAGCAGCCCGGCGGCGAGCCCGTCGGCCCGGCTGCGCCAGACCTGACCCCGTTTCGTGATCTCGCCGAGCTCGGACTCACCACGCAGCAGCGGCACCGGCTGGTTCTCCAGGTCGCGCAGGTCGAGGTCTGCGACCGGAACCGCGGCCACGGCGGTCGCCGTGTCGGCGTCCTGGCCGGGCATCCGCGGGCACACCAGCTCGGCGCGGTCGACCGGCGGGTTCGGCGCCGTGGCCGCCGCAGGGCTCGCGGACTCGGTCGGCGGCGGGTCCGGCATCACCGCCAGCCCGCCGACCACCAGCACGAGGGCGGCCCCGGCGAGCAGGTCAGACGTCCTCATCGAGCCTCCTCGGGTCCGGCCGGCCTTGGCTCGGCGCGGCGAACACAACGGCCAGCACGACGAGCAGGATCTGCCCGGTCAGCCACCAGCCTCGCCCGTTGCCGTGGGTCACTTCGAGCCGACCGCCGCCGTCCGACACGGCGAACGACTGCGTCCACTCTCCCGACGCGCCCGCCTCGAGCTCCGCTCCGCCCAAGG
Organism: Nocardioidaceae bacterium; assembly: GCA_050699035.1. Classification (GTDB taxonomy): domain Bacteria; phylum Actinomycetota; class Actinomycetes; order Propionibacteriales; family Nocardioidaceae; genus WHTB01. Next base: position 3,871 of record JBOHDE010000122.1, read on the forward strand.
TGGCGCGCCAGCCGGGACCGGACCGCTCGGCCAGCAGCACCCTGCGGTCCTTCCCACCGTCGATGTCGGTGTCGACACCACCGGCCGAGCTGGGGAGCACCTTCGCGTCGGTCAGCCGGCCCGACACCAGGCGGGCACCGCCGGCGGGCAGGCCGACCCGCCACGCCGCCGCCCCCGACTCGCCGGCGCTCGCCCGCTCGATGCCCGGGGCGGCGTCGATCGCCGACGCCACGTCGTCGTCGGCCTCACGCAGCACGATGTACGTCACGCCTGCGTCGGCCAGGTCGGCGACGTCGCGGGCACTCGGGTCGGTGACCAGCCGGCCGACCAGGGTCGAGAGCCCGGTGTCCGGCTCGACGACGGCGTCCTGGCCGATGAACATGCCAGGCCCGCGGGACAGGTGGTAGCCGAACCCGACGCCCCGGCCCGTGCCCAGCACCAACGTGCGGGGCTGCCCTGCGTCGAGCTGGCCGTCGGCCATGAACGCCGGGATGTCCACCGGCTCGCGTCGCTGCACCAGCCCGTCGTCGGCAGCCACCCACCAGCCCAGGCCGAGCACCGGCGTCAGGGTGGCCGCGACGGCGACCAGCACGGCCAGCGGCTGTCGCCAGCCGAAGCTCGCGTCCCCGAGCCGGCCGAGCACCCCGTCGGCGCCGATCGCGGTCGCGGTGATCGCGGCACCGTGCAGCACGACCACGGTGAGCCCGGGCCAGATCCCCTCCGAGCGCTGGAGCATGACGACGACCAGGGCGGCCAGCCCGACCCCCCAGGCGGCCAGCACGGCCCGTCGCCGGTCCGCCCGCGCGAGCGCCACAACGGCGCCCAGCAGCACACCGATGCTCAACCAGGCCGGCGCGTCGAACGGTCCGCCGGGCCGACCGAGCCCCAGCGCCCAGGCCGACGATGTCGTCAGCGACTCGACCCCACCGGCGAACCCGACGTCGGTCAGCCACCGGGCCGGGTCGAGACCCAGATGGAGCGTCCAGGGCAGCAGCAGCAACAGCGGCAGCGCCACGACGGCGACCAGCCCGGACAGCGCGGGGCCGCTGGCGTCACCGCTCGTCACCGCGAGCACCAGCAGGCCGACCACGACGAGGGCGGCGACCAGCCAGGACGCCGGCGCGAACGCCACCACCATCGACAGCACGATCCCCGCGACCAGGCCGCGCCGGAACCGCTGCTCCGAAGTCGGGGCGTCGACGGACCGCGCGACGGCCCACACGGCCAGCGGCGCGAGCATCGTTGCGGCGATCGTGCCGAGGCGGCCCTGCCCAACCGCACCGGTCAGCACCGGGAGCAGGCCGTAGCTCGCTGCCGCCCAGATCCGCACTGGCCACGCGTCCAAGAACCGCCGCGACACGAGGTACGCGAACAGCGTCGTCAGCGGGACGGCCATGCCCACCAGGAGCAGCACCACCAACCACTCCTGGCCGAGCAGGAGCGTGCCGAGGGTGGCCAGCAGCGCGACGTACGGCGGTGCCGGGACATCGCTGCCGGTGGCGACCGGGTGCCACGACTCGATGTACAGCCGCCACCAGTCGCCGACGCCGGGCGGTGCCGGCAGCAACGCGCCGCCGCGCAGCACGCCGCCGCCGAACAGGTCGACAGTGCCGGCGAACAGTGCGACCAGGACGAGCAGGCCGATCACCCCGCTCACCGGGTTGCGGACCAGCCAGGCGACCAGACCACTGTCCGGGTCGAGGTTCTCGCTCTCCTCCGCGGCCGGGCCGGACTCGACGACGACACGGGAGCCGGTACGTCGCTGCGCGACCGCCTCGTACCCTTCCGACACGACCTGGCCGACGGAGTCCAGCCCGCGGCGGTACGGAGCCCACCACGGCGCCAGCAACGGCCGGACCTTCGAGGGAGGTACGGATGCGGTACGCCGGCGCCGGGCGCGGGCGGCGAGCAGGAGATCCGGCCGCAGCAGGACCGAAGCGACTGCGAGCAGCTCGTCGAGCGCGCGCACCGGGTCGCGGATCAGGAGCATCCCGAGCGCACGCAGCACCGAGCCGAGCAACAGCCGGACCGCGGCGAACGGCACGGCCGCGGCGTGGCAGTTGGCGAGTACGGTGAAAAGGGCGTGCTGACGGTCCAGCTGCGCCGCCCGGCCATAGGCGACGTCGACGTCGCGGCGACCGCGGGCCGCCGCCTCCACGTGGTAGACGACCGCCTCCGGGCAGACCGCGCACTGGTAGCCGGCGCGGGCGGCCCGCCAGCCGAAATCGATGTCGTCACCGAACAGCTTGAACGTCGGGTCGAAACCGTCGAGCCGGTCCCACACCTCGCGCCGGACCAGCAGGCCCGCACTGCCGACGGCCAGGGTGCGGTGCGGGTGGTCGTGCTGTCCCTGGTCATACTCGCCGGCATCGACACCGCGGTCGCGGCGGGCCGTTCCGGTGATCGTCAGCCCGACCTCGAGCAGCCGCTTGCGCTGGGGCCACTCACGCACCTTCGGGCCGACGAGGTCGAGCTCGGGGTCGTGGTCGACCGCGGCCAGCAGCTGCTCCAACGCTCCGGCATCGAGGGCCAGGTCGTCGTGGAGGACCCAGACCCAGTGGTCGGTGTCGTCGGGCGGGGCGACCGTGTCCGCGCGGCCGAGTCCGAGCTGGACCGCGGCACCGAAGCCCGTACGCCAGTTCGTGGTGACTACTGCGTCGCGGCCGAGGGCCGCGGTGAGGAGGTCGGCGGAGCCGTCGTTGCTGCCGGTGTCGACGGCGACGAGCCGGTCGGGCAGCCGGGCCGAGCGCTCCAGGCTCTCGATCAGCCGGGGCAGCCAGCGGTGTCCGTCATGGGAGACGATGACCGCCGTGACGAAGGGCCGTCTCCCCCGCGACGGTCGGGCGGAGGGGCTCATAGGACTCAGGAAACCTCGGCGGTCTTGACGGCGAATGCCGGGACAGCGTAGTCGACCCCGCCGGGGGCCTGCACATCGCGGACCGCGGGCACCCGCGCGTCGTGGTGGGACGCGTCACAGCCCATCACGGCGCTGGTGTCACGGCGCTCGCGTCAGACGGCGCGCTTCTTCAGCTTGCGGCGCTCCCGCTCGGAGAGCCCACCCCAGATGCCGAACCGTTCGTCATGCCGGAGCGCGTACTCGAGGCACTCAGTCCGGACCTCGCAGGAGAGGCAGACCTTCTTGGCCTCTCGGGTGGAGCCACCCTTCTCAGGGAAGAACGACTCCGGGTCCGTCTGGGCGCACAACGAACGCTCCTGCCAGGTCAGCTCCTCGGTGTCTGACATGTCGAGCACATCGAACTCATGCACGGTGCTCGCCTCCTCGACCCTTGTGCCCGGTTATGTAGGTGCCTCCCGGGATGACCCGCCGTTTGCGACCCCGTCCGAACGACACGTATGAAATTACATGCCTGTCAATACCGTGAAGTCAAGCCGGAACGTGCTATTTGGTCGAAACGGTTGAGCGCGGCTCTTCGCCCGGGTTTGCCCCGACTCGTCTCACGACGACTGCGGAGGCCACCACTCACGCTGCTGCTCGGACCCCTCGTCGGACGTCTCGGAGCCGCTTCCGGCGTCGGCGTCGGGGTCACTCATGGGGTCGCCTGCCGGCTCGCCCTCGGGGCCGTCCACGGGCTCACTCGGGTCGGGACCCGCCGCGGAGCCGCTGCCGACGTCGGTGCTGTCCTTGTCGGCATCGTCGACGTCGCCCGCACCGTCGGCGTCCCCGGCGATGTCGTCGCCGCCGCCAGCAGTCGGGTCGGTGTCGTCGACCACGCCGAAGATCCGCGTCGTTGGCTCGGCGGCCGACGACTCGTCGGTCACGCCGCCCTGGGCCGGCTCGTCTCCCTCCGGCTCGCTCCACGGCCGCGACGGATCCGGCCCGACCACCGGGTCAGCGCTCTCGTCTCCGGGTGACAGGTCGGCCGGCGGCTGCGAGCCCTCGGCCCGCTGCTCCCACACCGGCTGGCGCTCGTCGTAGCTGGCGGGGTAGTCCTGGTCGTAGCCGACGTACTCGCCGTACGACGGCCCACCCTGCTCGGCCGGTGGCTGCTCGGCCGGGCGCCAATCCACTCCACCGGCAGGATCGCCGGCGGCCGCCCCGGCACCGAACGCCGCCGGTGGGCCGTATTGACCCGGTGGCGGGCCTTGTGGCGGCTGTTGCTGGGGGTACGGCTCGCCGTACCCGGGCTGTCCGTACTCGGGCTGGCCGTACTGCTGCCCGTACTCGGGCTGCCCGTACGGAGGTCCGTACTGCGGCTGCCCGTACTGCGGCCCGTAGTGGGGCACGCCGTACTGGGGCCCGTACTGCTGCCCGTACGGGGGCTGTCCGTACTGCGGTCCGTACTGCGACTGGTCGTACCCGGTGTACCCGAGGTTCGCCGGCGGTCCCCACTGCTGCTGGCCGTAGCCGGGCCCGGTCGGCGCCTGCTGCTGCCGGACGCGGGCCGGCACCGCAGCGTAGACGAGGTAGGCGAGGTAACCCGCCGCCGCCAACAGCCCGGCGGCCACCAGGAACGTCAGCGACCGCAGGGCGGTTTGCGTGCCGGTCGCGAGCGAGTCCGCGGTCAGGCTGGCCACCCAAGTCACCAGGCCCACCAGCAGCGCGACGGCGACCAGGCCGAGCGCGGTGCCGACGACGGTGCGCGCCTGGCCGGTGGGCGCCTCGCCCGCACTCACCAGCAGCACCGCGAGGGCGACGGCCCCGGCGGCCACCGGCGACACGAACGACGCGGCGAGCCCGGTCGAGTTGTCCACGAACCCGTCGCCCAGGAACAGCGCGACGAAGTCGACCAGAAGGTTCGCCGCGACGTACCCGAGGAGCACCCAGGCAAACAGCTCTCGGTGCTTCTTGGCCGATTCAAGGACCACGGGACTTCCCTTCGAGGTGCGGATGCCAAGGGGGAAGCGTGCCATACGAGAGGGCCACCCGCGAGACTTGGGCGCATGCACCTCACCGCATTGTCCGGCGGAATCGGCGGAGCGCGCTTCCTGCGCGGGCTGCTGACCCACCTCGACGACGACACCCGGCGCACCGGCCGCAGACACGCGCTCACCACCGTCGTGAACACCGCCGACGACATGTGGATGTTCGGCCTGCGGGTGTGTCCGGACCTCGACACAGTCATGTACACCCTCGGCGGCGGCATCGACGACGACCGTGGCTGGGGCCGCGCCGACGAGAGCTGGCAGGCCAAGGCGGAGCTGGCCGCGTACGGAGTGGAGCCGAGCTGGTTCGGGCTCGGCGACCGCGACCTCGCCACCCACCTCGTCCGCACCCAGATGCTCGGGGCCGGCTACCCGCTGTCGGCCGTGACGGCGGCGCTCGCCGACCGGTGGCGTCCGCCCTACGACACCGAGGTGCGGCTGCTGCCGATGAGCGACGACCGGGCCGAGACCCACGTCGTGGTCGACGACGAGACGAGCCCGGCCGGCCGCCGGGCCGTGCACTTCCAGGAGTACTGGGTGCGGATGCGAGCCGCGGTGCCCGCCCGCGAGGTCGTCGTCGTCGGACAGGCCGAGGCGACCCCCGCACCCGGCGTACTCGACGCGATCGCCACCGCCGACGTACTCCTGATGCCGCCGTCCAACCCGGTGGTGTCGGTCGGCACCATCCTCGGCGTCCCCGGCGTCCGGGCCGCGATCGCCGGTGCCGCGGCGCCGGTCGTCGGCCTGTCCCCGGTCGTCGGCGGCCGGGCGGTGCGTGGGATGGCCGACGCCGTGCTCGCGGCCGTCGGTGTCGACCCGACCGCCGACGCGGTCGCCGCACACTACGGCGCCCGGGCGGCGGGCGGGCTGCTCGACGGCTGGCTGGTCGACTCCAGCGACAAGGGCTCCGTCGAGGTGGTGGAGGCCGGCGGCATCGTCTGCCGTTCGGTGCCGCTGCTGATGACCGACGTGCCGGCCGCCGCCGCGATGGCTGCCGAGGCGCTCGACTTGGCCAGGGAGGTCGGGCGGTGAGCACCGAGGTGACCGCCTGGCCCCTGCTCGGGTTCCCCGAGGTGGAGCCGGGCTGCGACCTCGCCGCCCTGGTCGCCGCGGCCGCCGACCTGCTCGACGGTGACGTCGTGGTGGTGACGAGCAAAGTGGTCAGCAAGGCCGAAGGGTTACGGGTCGACGGTGACCGCGACCTGGTGATCGACGCCGAGACCGTGCGCGTCGTGGCCCGGCGCGGCCCGACCACGATCGCCCGCACCCGGCATGGGCTGACCCTGGCCGCGGCAGGTGTGGACGCGAGCAACACCGAGCCGGGGACCGTCCTGGTGCTCCCCCGCGACCCCGACGCGACCGCGCGCGAGCTGCGCCACGCACTGGCGACGAGGACCGGGCACAACGTCGCGGTGCTGCTGAGCGACACGGCGGGGCGCCCCTGGCGCGACGGCCAGACCGACATCGCGATCGGCGCCGCTGGTCTACTCCCGCTGGTCGAACTGGCCGGCCGGACCGACAGCCACGGCACCACCCTGGCCGTCACCGCGCCCGCCGTCGCCGACGAGATCGCCGGGCTGGCCGACCTCGTGATGGGCAAGACCGACGGTCGTCCGGTGGCGGTCGTGCGGGGGCTCGCCGACCTCGTACTCCCGCCGGACGAGGACGGTCCGGGCGCGACGGCGCTGGTCCGTCCGGACGCCGGGGACATGTTCGGCCTGGGCAGCCGGGAGGCGGTGCTGGCCGCCGTACGCCGAGACGACCCGCAGTCGCTCGCCGCACTCCGCCGGGACGAGGTCGGCATCGACGAGCTGCTCGAGCTCGCCGGGTCGACGACCCTGACCGTCGAGGCGCTGGACGACGGCGGGTTCGCGGTCGGCGGCGAGCCCGACCTGGTCACGGCCGCCGCCCTCGAGCGGGTGGTCATCACGGCGGCCACGACCACCTGGCGGGTGCTCCGGGACGACCGGAACTCGGGCGCGGGGCGGATCGTCGTGAGTACGAGCGGCGACATTCCGTAGACTCTGCGCGCCGACCCAGCCGTACCGATGACGAAAAGGCGAGACACGTGGCCAAGGGCAAGTCCAAGCAGGATGACCGCCGCGCCAAGCTCGAGGCTCTCGAGCGCGAGCGCAAGTCCGCCGAGCGCAAGCGCACCCTGCTGTTCGTCGGCGTGATCGGCGTGATCGCGGCGATCATCATCGGCGCCACCGGCTGGTCGCTGTATCGCGACAACCAGCGCAAGGCCGAGTTCGCCGACAAGGGCCTCGACCAGATCGGGGTGTCGGCCGACGCCGCGGCGTGCGACGACGTCGCCCGTGAGCCGGCCGACGGCAGCGGCGACCACATCGAGTCGGGCCCGATCCCGTACGAGGCCGCACCACCCGCGTCCGGGCCGCACCGGCCGACCTGGCTCCAGCTCGAGAAGGCCGAGGAGTTCTACACCGTCGAGGAGCGCCCCGAGGTCCCGCTGCTCGTGCACAACCTCGAGCACGGCTACACGATCCTCTGGTACGACCAGAGCGTCGCCGACGACGCGGCGCAGGTCGAGGAGCTGGAGGGGCTGGCGGGCAAGTTCGGCGGCAACGACGACAACCCGGACAACGCGTTCATCGCGGCCCCGTGGACGGCCGACGACGGGGACGCCTTCCCCGAGGGCAAGCACTACGCGCTGACCCACTGGTACGCGAACCCGGAGACCGGCAAGGACCAGGAAGGCATCACGCAGTACTGCGGCAAGCTGTCCGGCAG
>JBOHDE010000123.1:0-11340 GCA_050699035.1 Nocardioidaceae bacterium
ATCCCAGCCCCGGGCACGGGCACGGGCACGGGCACGCCCACCCACTCAACGGTCTGGTGGGGGGTGGTGCGGTGGAGGGCGGCGGCGGCGCGTACGGCCCGGGCGGGGGTCGGGTAGGTCGGGATCCCGGCGGCGCGCAGGGCCGCAGCCGCCCCCGGCGCGAGATGGTCGGCACCGGTCCGGGCGGCGAGGACCGGTTTACCGCTCCGGTCGGCGGCCCGGGTCAGGCCGGCGACGACGGCGTCGACGTCGGCGCCCGTGAGCACGCAGAAGCAGGCCACCACCAGGTCGACGCCGGCGTCGTCCACCAGCGCGTCGAGCGCCCGGTCGAACAGCTCCGGCTTGCTCATCACAGCCGCGGTGACGTCGACCGGGTTGGCGGTGGCGCCGTACGCCGGGACGATGGCGTCCAGCTTGCGTACGGTCGTGGCGGCGAGCTCGGCCAGCTGCAGCCCGGTGGCGTCGACCTCGTCGGCGGCGAGGATCCCGGACCCGCCGGAGGTCGTCACGACCGCGACCCGCGGCCCGGCCGGGCGCCGAGGCTGCACGAACGCGTCACCGAAGTCGAGCAGCTCGTCCACGTCATGGGCGCGCGCGATGCCGAGCTGGCGCAGCGCGGCATCAACAACACGGTCGCCGGCCGCGAGGGCGCCGGTGTGCGAGGCCGCCGCTCGTTGACCGGCCTCGGAACGACCCGCCTTGAGCAGCGCCACCGGCACCCCGCTCGCCGCGACCCGGCGCAGCGCGTCACCGTCGGCCAGCGTCTCGACGTAGCCGAGCAGACCGCGGCAGCCCGGCTCGGCGGCGACCGCGGCCATCGCCTCCAGCGCGGTGACATCGGCGCCGTTGCCGGTGTTGACGACCCAGCCGAGCCCGAGGCCACGCTCGAACGCCAGGCTGACCGCGCCGTACCCGAGGGCCCCGCTCTGACTGACGAACCCCAGCGAACCGTCGACCAGCCGGGTCTGCTCGCCGGCGAACAGCGGCGAGAACGACGTCACCTGCCGGTTGGCGACTCCCACGCTGCCGATGCAGTTCGGGCCGACGAGTCGCAGCCCGCCGGCGTGGGCCTTGGCGACGACCTCGTCCTGCAGGGCGGCGCCTTCGTCGCTGGTCTCGGCGAAGCCGCTGGCGCACACGATCGCCACCGGGACTCCCGCGCTGACACAGTCGTCGACCGCCGCTGGGACCTTGTCGGCGGCCACCAGGATCATCGCCAGGTCGACGCCGTCCGGGCAGGCTCGCACCGAGGCGTAGGACGGGAGGCCGAGCACCTCCGCGCCATCAGGCCGCACCGGGTGGATCGCGCCCGTGAACCCGTACCGCCGCAGGAACTCCACCGGGAGCCGCCCCAGCGCACCGGGTCGGTCGCTCGCGCCCACGACGGCGATCGAGCAGGCCGACCAGAGCGGGGAGAGCGGATGTGCCACGCCTCCGACAGTATCGACTTCCTGTTGCGACCGTCAATGATGCGACATGTCTGGCGTTGGTCAGGAGAACCCGAGGAGCTCTCCGTACATGGGGTGGTTTCCCAAGCTCGTGTCTGTGAACAACGTGTCCCGGGCCGTGGTCAGATCGACACCGCTGGCACGGGCGATGCTGGCGATCCGAGCAGCGACCTGTGGCGCTGCGAACGATGTGCCCGTCCAGGTGGCCCAGGCGTCTTTGCCGAACGTCTCGGGGTTCGAGTCGATCGTGGGGTCCTCCGTGCCGGTGACGAAGGTCGACAGCACCTCGTCACCACGGGTTGAGCAGGTCACCCACGACCCGTGGGTCGACCAGTCGGCGGGCGCGTCGTCCTTGCCGAGGGCCGCAACAGCGACCACCTTGTCATCACCCGCGGCGAACGCAGCCGGCCAACACGGCTTGTCGAGACCATCGTTTCCGGCGGCCGCGACCAGCAGCAGATCTCCACTACGTTCGGCCTCGATCTCGCGGACGATGTCGAGGGCGACCTGCAGCGCGAGCGGTGGCTTGTCATCCAGCGTGTCCGTGCCTAGTGACAGGTTGACGACCAGCTTGCCACCGTCGGCCAGCTCCTCGTCCACGCAGGTGACGAGGGCGCACGCGACGTCGACCTCGCCCACCAGTCCATCTGAGTCGAGGACCCGACGGATCCGCAGGTCGAGGTCGGTGTCGGCCAACTGATACAGCCCCGCGATGAACGTGCCGTGGCCAGCGGCGAAGTCCAGCTTGCCGTTCGCAGTCGGGAACTCGTCCAACGGGTCGGTGTTCGCCGGATTCTGCAGCCCGGCCAGCCAGCCGTCCGTGCGTCCGCACAGCGCGATGCCGGTGTCGAGGACCGCAACCCGCACGGCTGTCCCACCTGCCGCGGCCGCAGGCTTTCGCGGTTCGGGGTGGTGCTCAGCCTGCTCCGGCGTCGCCTCGGCCTTGATGATCACCTTGTTCGGGGTGACATAAGCAAGGGAGGTCGAAACCCCTGATGCCTCGAGCGCCGCACGAAAGTCGTCGACCGTCTCCCGAGTCGCGCCGGCCTGCGTGAGCCGAACCACGCGGCCACGGAGGCAGTCGACTGGCTCGATGGTGAACCCGGCGTCGGCGATCTGCGCCTGTACCGCTGGGTTCGTGACCGCCGACTCCTCCGCCAGCAGCTCGGACGGCACCAATAGCACGTCGCGCTCGTCGGTCGTCTGGACGTCGAACTGGCCCCGCTCGGCATGCCGCGTCTCGAGTTTGGCAACGAGTTCGCGACGGGCGGCTCGGTCTTGCTGTTGCTTGCGGATCATGCGGGATTGCTGATCGGTTTTCATCGTGGAGCCTCCCGGGATTCGGATTGACCCTAGCCTTGGCGCATGGTTGGAGGGGACGTTACGACCACAGGTCAGGAGGCGCAGGTAAGCCTGCTGATACGCGCTACGCAGTTGTACGACCGTGTTGTCGGCGACCCGAGCGGCTCACGAGCTGAAGCTGGAGAACTGGTTGCGCAATCACGAGCGGCCGCCAACCCCGCTGCGCTGGTGGCGTCGCTGCGCGCTCTGGCGCACGCCCACCGCTTTCTCCTCGATCACGATCGAGCCGTTCCCCTGCTCGACGAAGCTGCGCGGATCGCGCGCCGGCACCGTTTCGACGTTCAGCTCGGCGAGGTGTTGATGACCCGTGGGTCCTTGCGGCTCGAGCTCGGCCGGTCCGATGCTGCCTGCCAGGACTTCGAGCGAGCGTCATCGCTGCTCGGTCCGGCACGAGCTGTCGAGGTCGATGCCCAGCGCGCGGCCGTCGCACAGAACGCGGGCCGCCTCGACGAGGCTGCGGGCCTCTACCGCGGCATCCTGAAGCAGTCGGGGTTGAGCGCGGCGGTCCAGACGAGCACGGCCAACAACCTTGGTCTGCTCGAGGCGACGCTCGGCAACCATGAGTCTGCGGCGCGTTGGATGCGGCGAGCCGCGGCCACGGCCCCGCGCGTCGGCCCCGCGTACGTAGCGCTGGTTGCTGAGTCGAGCGCGTGGGCCGCGGTCCAGGCCGGCGCACTCACTGAGGGCGTCGCGAAGTTCGACGAGGCCGTACGGCTGTGGGAGAAGGCCGACCTGCCACTCGGCGAGTTGTACGCGGAGTACGCGGACGCCCTGCTCAACCTTCGCCTGCTCCCCGAGGCCCGAGAGCAGGCCGAACGAGCCGCCGATGCCTTGCACGCGCAGGGCGTCGACCTGATGGCGGTGGAGGCGCAGTTGCGGTCCGCGCGCCTCGCGCTGCTGATGGGCGACGCGCGTACGGCCGAAGAACGCGCCGAGGACACGGTGGCGCGGTTGCGAAGCCAACGCCGGGCGGACTGGCGGGCTCGGGCGGTCCTGGTCGCCGTCGAGGCACGGCTATTCCGCGGCGAGGCCCGGCGGGACGATCATGCAGTGGCCGTGCGGGCAGCGACCAGCCTGCTGCGCAGCGGAGTGCCGCAGGTGGCGGCCGACGCGTACCTGGCGGCCGGGCGAGTGGCCAGGACGACCGGCCGTACGAAGCTCGCCGTCGCCGACTGGGAGCGTGCCGCCGAGCTCGCACCCCGCGTCCCGGTCCTCGCCCGCGTCAAGGGCCACCTTGCCCGCGCCCTGGCCGCCCACGCCAGGAGCAGCGACGCCGAACTGCTCGCCGCCTGCCGGTTGGGGCTGACCGACCTCGCTCGTCACCGCGCCGCCCTCCCGTCGACTGAGCTGCGCGCACTCGCGTCCGGACACGGGGCCGAGCTCGCCGCACTCGGTCTTGGCGCGGTCGAGCGCTCGGGTTCACCGGCACAGGTGCTGGCCTGGATGGAGCACACCCGGGCCGCTGCGTTGTCGGCGGTCGAACCGGACCCGGTCGACGGGATCGACGACGAGCTCAGTGGGCTGCGAGCGGTGCAGACGGAGGTGGTCCGCGCCCGGCGTGCCGACCGCACCGCCCTTCCCGCATTGCTCAAACGTCAGTCGGAGATCGAGGCACGCATCAGGCACCAGACCTGGACCGGGTCTTCTCACGACGCGGCGACGTCGAGCGCGCGGTTCTCGGTCGGCGCTCTGCGCGAGAGGCTCGCCGGTCGGGTTCTCGTCGAGTACGACGTGCACGACGGCCGGATCATCGCCGCCGTCGTCGGAGATCGACGGACCCGCATGGTGCAGGTCGCTGACCGCGCGACGGTCGAGGCCGAGATCGACGAGCTACGGTCCGCCCTCTACGCGCTGAACGTCTGCGTGCTCGCGATGGTGCCGTTCCTGCACGCGACATCGGTGAGCCTGGTCGAGCGGCTCCGGTCCCTTCTGGTCGAGCCGCTCGGACTGCCCGTTGGCGCGCCCGTGGTCGTCGTTCCGGTCGGCGATCTCCAACGGGTCCCGTGGTCGGCCATGTTCGACGGCCCGGTCTCGGTCGCGCCGTCGGCCTCGTTGTGGGTGCAGGCGAGCCGGCGCAACGCGCCCGAGGCTCCGGTCGTGCTCGCGGCCGGTCCCGAGCTCTCCGGAGCAGTCCCCGAGGTCGAGGCGTTGGCTGAGAAGTACGGCGACGCGCAGGTACTGACGCCACCGGCGAGCCGGGTCGACGTCGTGCGGAGCGCGATCGAAGGGGCGTCGCTCGTGCACTTGTCCTGCCATGGCGAGGTGCGGGTCGACAACCCGACGTTCTCGTCTCTCCAGCTATCGGACGGCAGCCTGACCGTGCACGAGCTCGACCGAGGCGCAGGCGCGCCGCACCGGCTGGTGCTGGCGGCCTGCGACGTCGGCGGCGGCGTCAGCTATCCGGGCAACGAGGTGCTCGGCTTCATCGGCACGGTGCTCAGCCGGGGGACCGCCGGTGTGGTCGCCAGCACGATGCTCGTCCTCGACCAGCACGTGACACCGCTGATGCTGGGTCTGCACGACGGTCTGCGGTCCGGACTCACCCTCGCCGACGCCCTGCACCAGGCCCGTGGGGCCGTCGATCTGGACGACCCGCGCAGCTACCCGTCATGGTGCACCTTCACCGCCTTCGGAGCCGGCTGACCACATCGACTGGCGCGTTGCGTAGGGACAAGTCGGACACCGAGGCTACGCAACGCGCCAGTCGATGGAGGGTCAGCGTCGGCGGGAGGCCAGGTGGTAGCGGCGGAGCCGGCCGGCGAGGAGGCTCCGTCCGTACGACGTGAGGGACGACCCGCCGGCGTGTTGTAGCCAGGTGCGCACCCGTTCCGGGTCGCGAGGCCACCCTCTGGCGTCCTCGGCGTCCCGGATGATCATCTGTGGAGTGCGAATGATCTCGCGGCTCGTATAGCCGAAGCGCTCGTGGACGGCGCGGCTCATCCGTTTGTCGCGACCGAGGTCGGCGTCATGCCGCTCGGGATCGCGATGCTCGCCCCCGTCGTACTCGGGATAACGGTTGGTTCCGACGAGATGCAGGTCTGCCCGCGCGATAAAGAGCCCGGAGTTCTCCAGCTCGACCTGACAGTCGACCGGTCCGAGACCGGGCAGAACGTGCATCAGCCGCAGGATCGACTCCCACCACGACTCGCTGCGATCGTCGCCGAGTGTGACTGCGTCCCGAAGTCGCCGGCAGCCGCGCATCCCGCGCCGGGCTGCCTCCAGAATCACCGAGGCGTCAGTACCGTCCCGCAGCGCGCAGTCGACGAACGGGACGAGGTCGACCAGGGCGAGGTCGCGGGCCAGCTCCGCCACCGTCTGTGCCGCCGACACCACGGGCACGCCGGCGATCTCCTCGAGGTCGGCGAACGAGGACCGCCGAACGTAGAGACCGTTCCGTTGGACGTGGACCGCGCTGGTGGTCGTCGCGAGCATCGGTCGCAGCGCCGTCAGCCGGTTGGGCATCCACCACCCACGTAGCTCTGCCGAGGTGAAGCTGCCGAACCCGCTGTCGCGCGGAAGAACGGCGGCCATCATCGCGGCGGTCTCGACCAACGGTCGACGCGGCGCACATCGCGCGTAGAGGCCCCGGCTGACGCGTTGCCAGTCGACGGTGAGGAAACGGTGACGCGGCACGCCGCTGTCGCGCATCACCACGCAGTCCTGGTCGACGACAACAGTCATGGCAGACCATCGTCGACCCTTTACCCGAGTCAGTGGCGGCGGTGCCGTACGCCTGTGGACGGGAAGGGAGGTCCGGCTGTCTGTGGACGGATTCCGGGCCGAGCAGGTCATCGATTGGCGCGTTGCGTAGGTACAAATCGGACGCGAGGCCTACGCAACGCGCCAGTCGATGCCGGGCTACGCCGTTTGCCGGCGGGGTACGGCGGCCATCGCGACGGCTCCGATCACGGCCGGGATCGCGAACGCGTAGAAGTTCGCGTCCAGCCCCCAGCCCGAGTCGAGCACGAACGCGCCGTAGATCGGGCCCATGATCGCGCCGAGCCGACCCACACCGAGCGCCCAACCGAGCCCGGTCGCCCGCATGTGGGCGGGGTAGAACGTCGCGGTGTACGCGTTCACCAGGATCGTGGTGCCGATCGAGCAGGCACCCGCCACCGCCACCAGCGCGTACAGCACCACCGACGGCAGGTCGTAGCTGAGGCAGAAGATGCAGACCGCCGCGGTCAGGAACATCCCCGAGGTGATCGGCTTCGACCCGACCCGGTCCGCGACCGTGCCCAGCAGCGGCGTCCCGACGATGGCGCCGAGGTTGAGTACGAGCAGGAACGCGAGCGCCGACCCCAGCTCGTACCCGGCCTGCCGCATGATCTGCGCGAGCCAGGTGTTGAGGCCGTAGACCAGCAGCAGACCGACCCCGGTGCCGAGCCAGAACAGCAACGTGCCCACGAGAAACCGCGGGTCGAACAGCGTCAGCAGGCCGGACAGCGGGCTCGACTTCTTCGTCGTCTCGTCCGGCTCCTCCAGCGTCAGGTCGAAGCGGGACGCCAGCGCCTCGGCGTCGTCACGACGGCCTTGCGCCAGCAGGTAGCTCGCCGACTCGGGGAGGAACCGCCAGGCGATCGGGAACAGCACGGCTCCGAGCAGGGCGCCGATGACGAACATCGCCCGCCAGCCGAGATCCGGGATCACCAGGATCGCGGTCAGCGCGGCGACGATGCCGCCGACCGAGTAGCCGCAGAACATCACCGCGTTGGTGGCGCTGCGGTGCTGGGGGTGGGCGTACTCGACGGTCAGTGCGATCGCCGTCGGGACGACACCGCCCAGCCCGATCCCGGCGACGAACCGGGTCAGCCCGAACAGCTCGGGCGAGGGTGCGAGCGCGGAGAGCAAGGTCGCCGTGGAGAACCACACGATGCAGGCGAGGATGATCCGGCGGCGGCCGACGATGTCGGTGATGGTGCCGATCACCATCGCGCCGATCAGCATGCCGATCAACGCGTACGAACCGATCCGGCCGGCCTGCGCCGTGGTCAGGGTCCACTCGGCGCTGCCGTCGACCAGGGTCGGCACCACCGTGCCGTACACGATCAGGTCGTAGCCGTCGATGATGATCGCGGCGCAACAGATCGCGACTGCGACGAAGCGGGAGTTGAGGGCGGAGCGGGCAGGGGCGTCTGACGACGTGCTCGCTGTCATGGGTACGTAACCTTCCGTCGGCCCCCCTGGGTGCGGCCGAGCCGGGTGCTCAGTGTCCGCGGAACGCCTCCTCGAGCCACCAAGATCCCCGATCGCGGGTGACCTTGGCGTCGATGAGGAGAGGAGCGGTCGGTCCGTCCTCCAGCCACTGTCGCACCGGCGCGAGATCGTCGGCCGTCCGGACAGTGATCGCCTCGAAGCCGAAGCCCCGGGCGATGGCAGCGATGTCTGTGGGCGGGAACTGCACGGTCTGCAAGGGAAAACCGCCGGGCGCGAAGTGGTGCACCTCGGCGCCGTACGCCTCGTCGTCGTAGACCACGACGACCATCGGGAGGCCGAGCCGGGCCACCGTCTCCAGCTCGGCCACGCTCATCAGGCAGCCGCCGTCGCCGAGCGCCGCGACCGGCAGCCGGCCGGGCTGCGCCAGGGCGGCGCCGATGGTGGTGGCGAGGCCGAGCCCGATCGACTGGAACGCCTGCGTGAAGCAGAAGCCCCACTCGTCGGGCACTGCCAGGAACATCGACGGGTAGCCCATGAAGTTGCCCGAGTCCACGCCGACGACGCGTTCGGCCGGCAGCAGGTCGTCGAGGGCGGTGGTCAGCGTGCGCGGGTCGATCAGGTCGTCGGCTCCCGGGTCGTCAAACGGCACGTCGCGCCAGCGTCCCTCGGCGGCGATCCGCTCGCGGAGCCCGTCGCTGCGGTAGCCGGTGTGTGCTCCGACCGCGGCCGACGCCGCCGACGCGGTCGCGCGTACGTCGCCGACGACGCCGAGCGTCACGGGCCGCTGGGCACCGATCCGGTCGGCCTCCAGGTCGACCTGCACGACGCCCGCGTCCGGGGCGATCAGGTGTCCGTGCCGCATCGTCCACATGTTCAGCGCGCAGCCCCAGCCGACGATCAGGTCGGCGCCGCGGATCGTGTCGGCGGCCAGCGGCGTGGCGAACCCGCCGGACACGTCCAACGACCACGGGCTGCCGTGGAACAGCCCTTTCGCCACGGCCGACGTCGCGAGCACCGCGCCGCAGCGCTCGGCGAGCTGCTCCAGCGCCGCGCGGCTGCCAGGCCCGCGGGCGCCGCGGCCGGCCACGAACACCGGGCGCTCGGACCGCTCCAGGACCTCCACCAGCGCCCGCAGGTCGGCGTCGGACGGCTCGGTCGGCGTCGGCGCCTCGGGTGCCACGGCGGTGTCGGGGCCGCGGTCGGCGGGCACGTCGAGCGCCTGCACGTCCAGGGGCAGGTTCAGGAGTACGGTCCGGCGCTGGTGCAGGGCGGTCGCGAACGCGTCGACCGTGTCGGCGACGCAGGTGTCCGCCGACCCGATCCGGCGCGGCACGGCGCCGATCGCCTCGGCCAACGCCGGCTGGTTGACATAGAAGTTGGACAGCGGCTGGCTGACCTCGGCTGCGAGTACGACGAGCGGCGTGCGGCTCTTGGCGGCCTCGGTGATGCCGGTCATCGCGTTGGTGAGCCCGCAGCCCTGGTGCACGCTGAGCGCGGCGACCGTCGAGCTCATCCGCGCGTACGCGTCGGCCATCGTCGCCGCGCCGCCCTCGTGCCGGGCCGCCACGAACCGCGCTCCGCCGGCGGTCAGCGCGTTGGTCACGTGGAAGTTCCCGGAGCCGACCACCCCGAACACGTGGTCGACCCCGAGCCGGGCCAGCGTGCTGCCGACCGCCTCGGCGACGATCATCAGCGCTCGACCAGTGCGAGCACGCGGGCCGGGGCGCCGGATCCGGTGACGATCGGCAGCGGCCCGGCGACGATGACGGCTCCGGTGGGTGGGAGCTGGGCGAGATTCTGCAGCTGGGTAAGGCCGTACTTGTCGTTGCCCATCAGGTACGAGTGGCAGGGGAACGCCGGCTCGAACGAGTGCGCAGCTCCGGCGTCGGTGCCGACCGTCTCGACGCCCACGCCGATCACCGGCGCCTCCTCGGCGACCCAGCGGGCGCACTCGGCCGACATCCCGGGTGTGTGCGGGCCGGTCTCGTCGGCGTTGACGTACTCCTCCTGCGACGAGGACCGCGCGTCCCAGCCGGTGCGGTAGAACAGCCAGCCGCCGGCCGGCAGCGCCTGGTGCTCGGACTCCCACGCCTTGATGTGGTCGACCTCGAGCAGGAAGTCGGCGTCCTCGCCGGCCTGCGCGGAGAAGTCGAGCACGACCACCGGTGCGACCAGGTGTCCGGCCGGCACCGACGCGATGTCGGCCTTGCCCCGGCCGGTGACCCAGTGGTTGGGGGCGTCGAAGTGGGTGCCGGTGTGCTCGCCGGAGCGGAAGTTGTTCCAGTACCAGGCCGGCCCCCGGTCGTCGTACCGGCTGATCTCCTCCAGCGCGAAGTGCGCGGTCTGGCCGAACTCCGGCGGGAGCTGGATCACCGGCGTCTCGGCCGACAGCGGTGCGGTCAGGTCGACGACCTCGATGCTGCCGTCACCGAGCGCGGACACGAGACTCGTGAGTACGGACATACTGCCTCCTGGTGTGCGGGTCAGGGCGGGCGGGGGCGCCAGCGGTCGTGCCGGGTGCCGGTGTCGCCGTCCCGGATGAGCTGCAGGCGTGGCTTGGGGCCGTCGCTTCGACCGGTCTGCGGCTTGCGCCGCCCGGACTGCCACGGCAGCGGCCAGGTCACGCCGGGGCCTTCATAGTCCTGGTCGAGGGCGGCGTGCAACGTCCAGCTCGGGTCGTTGAGATGGACGCGGCCGAGCGCGCACAGGTCGGCCCGGCCGGCCAGCACGATCGAGTTGACGTCGTCGTACGAGGAGATCACGCCGACCGCGATGGTGGGGATGCCGACCCGGTTGCGGATCGCGTCGGCGAACGGGGTCTGGAACGACCGCCCGAAGGCCGGCCGCTCGTCGGGTGTCACCTGACCGGACGAGACGTCGATCGCAGCGGCGCCGGCGGCCTGGAACGCCCGGGCGATCTCGACGGCATCGTCGACGGTGATGCCGCCGTCGACCCAGTCGGTGGCCGAGATGCGTACGGTCATCGGCTTGGGCGCGGGCCAGACGGCGCGCATCGCCTCGAACACGTCGAGGGGATAGCGGAGCCGGTTGGCGAGCGATCCGCCGTACTCGTCGGTGCGCTGGTTGCTGACCGGCGAGATGAACGACGACAGCAGGTAGCCGTGCGCGCAGTGCAGCTCCAGCAGGTCGAAGCCGGCCTGGTCACCGCGCCGGGTGGCGTCGACGAACTGCTGCGTGATCTCGTCGAGGTCGGCGCGGGTGAGCTCGCGCGGCACCTGGTTGACGCCGGGCTCGTACGGCAGCGGGGACGGCGCGACGACCTCCCAGTTGCCGTCGTCGAGCGGCTGGTCGATGCCCTCCCACATCAGCTTGGTGGAGCCCTTGCGGCCGGAGTGCCCGACCTGCAGGCCGA
>JBOHDE010000124.1:0-11331 GCA_050699035.1 Nocardioidaceae bacterium
GTTCCATACCTATTGGAACGGGGCGCCCCCGTACCAATAGAACGGTGGGTGGTGGGCGGTCCTGGGAACGAGTACGGGCCCCGACACCTGGGGGTGTGGGGGCCCGGTCAGTCAGGGCTGGGGGCGCCGGTCAGCGGGTGACCTTGCCGGCCTTCAGGCAGGACGTGCAGACGTTGAGCCGCTTCGGCGTCTTGCCGACGACGACCCGCACCCGCTGGATGTTGGGGTTGAACCGCCGGCGGGTACGCCGGTGCGAGTGGGACACGTTGTTGCCGAACGTCGGCCCCTTGCCGCAGATTGCACAGACGGCAGCCACCGGTGCTCCTCAAGGTCGTGGATGATGTGTCGAGTCGCCGACCCACCACGGGGCGCGGGCAACCGCACAAGAGTATCCGATCGCCGACGGGGCGCGCCAATCGAGGGCCCGGCCGCGCCCCGCGGATACGCTGTCCCGCTGAGAGTACCGACGACCGGACGGAGTGGAGTGAGCGGCGGCGCCCCGGCAACGGCCGACCTCGCCCTGGTGCGCACCTGGTGCGACCAGGCACTGCAGGGTCTCGGTGCTGCCCGCGAGGAGATCGACGCGCTCAACGTCTACCCGGTCCCGGACGGCGACACCGGCACCAACCTCTACCTCACCTTCGAGGCCGCGCGGGCGGCGCTGTACGACGCCGACGGCGACGTCACGACGGTGCTGCACGCCTTCGGCCGCGGCGCATTGCTCGGAGCTCGCGGCAACTCCGGCGTGATCTTGTCCCAGCTGATCCGGGCCGGGGCGGAGGTGCTGGCCACGCTCGCACCCGGCACCCGCCCGGCCCAGGTGCTCGCCGACATCCTGGTTGCCGCCGCCAAGGCCGGCTACGAAGCGGTCGGCACGCCGGTCGAGGGCACCATCCTCACCGTGGCCCGCGAGGCAGGTGCCGCGGCCAGCCAGGCCTGTGCGGAGGGTCGCCCGATCGGTGACACCATCAGCGCCGCCGCCGAGGCCGCCCGAGCCATCCTGCTGCGCACCCCCGAGATGCTCCCGGTCCTCGCCGCCGCCGGTGTGGTCGACGCGGGTGGGCGCGGCCTGTGCGTGATCCTCGACGCGGCCGAAACCGTCCTCACCGGGGTGCATCGGGTCAGCGCCGCACCGCCCCCGCACGTACCGGTCCCGGCCTCGCCCGGCGACGACCTCAGTGCCGACGGGCCGTCGTCGGAGGTGATGTTCCTGCTCGACGCCCATGACGACCAGATCCCGCGGCTGCGCTCGACCCTCGCCGGTCTCGGCGACTCGCTCGTCGTGGTCGGCGGCGACGGCCTGTGGAACGTACACGTCCACGTCGACGACGTCGGAGCCGCGATCGAGGCGGGCATCGAGGCCGGCCGCCCCTACCGGATCCGGGTCACGCACTTCGCCGACCAGCTCGCGCGCCGGCCGGCGGGGTCCGGCCGTACGGAGGGGCGGGGTGTGGTGACGGTCGCGGCCGGACCCGGGCTGCGCGCGCTGTTCGAGGAGTCCGGCGCCCAGGTCGTCGCGGGCGGCCCCGGCCGGCAGTGCTCGACCGGGGAGATCCTGGCCGCCATCAAGGCGACCGGGGCCGACGAGGTGATCGTGCTGCCCAACGACGCGGACGGTGTCGCGGTGGCCGAGGCGGCGGCGCAGGCCGCGCGCGCCGACGGCGTCCGGGTCTCGGTCATCCCTACCCGGGTCCAGGTGCAGGGGCTCGCCGCCCTGGCGGTCCACGAGCCCGGCCGCAGCTTCGACGACGACGTGGTCGCGATGACGACGGCCGCCGGGCACACCCGGCACGGCGCCGTCACGGTGGCGGTCCGGGACGCGATCACCATGGCCGGGCCGTGCTCGGTCGGCGACGCGCTCGGAGTGGTCGAGGGCGACTTCGCCGTCGTGGGTGACGACCTGGCCGACGTCGCCCGCACCGTGCTCGGCCGGCTGCTCGGCGGCGGCGGCGAGATGGTCACCCTGGTCCGCGGCGCCGAGGGAGACGCCGCGCTGGTCGACAGCATCGTGCGCCACGTACGCGACACCCGGCCCGATGTCGACACGGTCGTGTACGACGGGGGGCAGGAGCGCTACCCCCTGCTGATCGCGGTGGAGTGACGGTGACCGAGCAGAGCTTCCTCGACGAGCGGCTGAGCCGGATCGCCGGTGCGCACGCCAAGAAGCTCGCCGACGGCTTCGCGATGGCGACGGTCGGCGACCTGCTGAGGCACTACCCCCGGCGCTACGTCAGCCGGGGCGCGGCCGGCGACCTCGGCACGCTGGTGGCCGACGAGCTGGCGACCGTCGTCGGCACGGTCGGGACCTCCGTCGTCCGGAAGGGCCGAGACCGTCGCAGCATCCGGCTCGAGGTGACGCTGGTGCCGTCCGGCGGGCAGTCGCTGCGGGTCACCTTCTTCGGCATCAAGATGGTGAAGGTCTGGGAGCATCGGCTGCTGCCCGGCGTACGCGCGATGTTCAGCGGCAAGGTCACCGACTTCCGGGGCCAGCTCCAGCTCACCCATCCCGACTGTGACGTGCTCCCGGAGGATGTCGAGTCGTCGCAGCGGATGCGACCGCTGATCCCGATCTACTCGATCACCAGCAAGGTCACCTCCTGGCAGATCGGCCAGGCGATCGCGAACGCGCTCGACATCATCGGCACCGTCCCCGACCCGGTGCCCGAGCAGGTGCGCAAGGACCACCGGCTGCTCGGGCTCGCGGAGGCCTTCGAGAAGATCCATCGGCCGGAGACCGTCGACGACTACCGGAGCGCCCAGCGGCGGCTGCGGTTCGACGAGGCGTTCGTCCTCCAGACCGTGCTCGCGCAGCGGCGGGCCGCGCTGGCCGCGTTGCCCGCGGTGGCGAGACCGGGTCGCGCGGACGGACTGCGGCAGCGGTTCGACGAGCGCCTCCCGTACGACCTGACCGCCGCCCAGCGGGATGTGGGCAAGCAGATCGACGCCGAGCTGGGCGGTCGGCATCCGATGCACCGCCTGCTCCAGGGCGAGGTCGGTTCCGGCAAGACCTTGGTGGCGCTGCGCGCGATGCTCCAGGTCGTCGACTCCGGCGGGCAGGCGGCACTGCTGGCCCCGACCGAGGTCCTTGCGCAGCAGCACCACCGCTCGATCGGCGCGATGCTCGGCGACCTCGCGCAGGGCGGCATGCTCGGCGGGGCCGACGACGCCACCCGGGTGGCGCTGCTCACCGGCTCGCTCGGCGCCGCGGCCCGTCGTGAGGGCCTGCTCGACGCGGCGTCGGGAGCCGCCGGGATCGTTGTCGGCACGCATGCGCTGCTCGAGGAGCGGGTGCAGTTCGCCGACCTCGGCCTGGTCGTCGTCGACGAGCAGCACCGCTTCGGCGTCGAGCAGCGCGCGGCCCTCACCGAGAAGGCCGGCGAGACGCCGCCGCACGTCCTGGTGATGACGGCGACCCCGATCCCTCGCACGGTCGCGATGACGGTGTTCGGTGACCTCGACGTGTCCCTGATGCGCGAGCTCCCGCCCGGGCGGTCGCCGATCCAGACCACAGTGGTGCCCGTCGCCGACCGGCCCGATTGGCTCGACCGGGCCTGGCAACGGGTACGCGAGGAGGTCGGCAAGGGCCATCAGGTGTACGTCGTCTGCTCCCGGATCGGCGACGACGGTCCCGACGACGCGCCGGCCGACGAGACGCCGAGGGCCGCGGTCGTCGACGTGCTCGAGCAGCTGCGCGACGGGCCGTTGCACGGCCTGCGGGTCGAGATGCTGCACGGCCGGATGGCACCGGACGACAAGGACGGCGTGATGCGGGCGTTCGCCGGCGGCGACGTCGACGTCGTGGTCGCGACCACCGTGATCGAGGTCGGCGTCGACGTGCCCAATGCGTCGACGATGGTGATCCTGGACGCCGACCGCTTCGGCGTCTCCCAGCTGCACCAGCTGCGCGGCCGGGTCGGCCGTGGTTCGGTCGCCGGCCTGTGCCTGCTGGTGAGCGGTGCGGCACCCGGGTCACCCCAGCGCGAGCGCCTGGACGCGGTGGCGGCGACCTCCGACGGGTTCGCGCTGGCGCAGATCGACCTCGAGGCCCGCCGTGAGGGTGACGTACTCGGTGCCGCGCAGTCGGGGCGCCGCTCGAGTCTCCGGCTGCTGTCGGTCCTGCGACACGAGCAGATCATCGCCGAGGCGCGCGAGATCGCCACCGGCGTGGTCGCCGCCGACCCGTCCCTGGCGGCCCATCCCGCGCTGGCGCGCGAGGTGGCGGCCCTGGTCGAATCCGAGCAGGCCGACTACCTGGAGAAGACGTGACCCGGATCATCGCCGGGACCGCCGGGGGCCGACGGCTGGCCACGCCGCCCGGCGACGGCACCCGGCCGACCTCCGACCGGGTGCGGGAGGCGGTCTTCGCGACGGTGGAGTCCACGCTCGGGTCGCTGGCCGGCTCGGCCTTCCTCGACCTGTACGCCGGGTCGGGAGCCGTCGGTCTCGAGGCGATGTCGCGCGGCGCCGCGCGGGCGCTGCTGGTCGAGCACGACCGCCGCGTCCTGAAGGTGGCCCGGGACAACGTCGCCACGCTTGGGTTCGGCCAGGTCACGGTGTCCGGCGGGCGGGTCGAGCGGGTCGTCCGGTCGGCACCGCCTGGCGGCGCAGGGTTCGACGCGGTGTTCCTCGACCCGCCGTACCCCCTGGACAACGACGCCGTCGTCGCGGTGCTGTCCGATCTGAGCGACCACGGCTGGCTCAACGCCGACGCGCTGGTGGTGGTCGAGCGCTCGTCGCGCACCCCCGACCTGGCCTGGCCGCCCGGCTACGTCCCGCTGCGTGCACGTCGCTACGGCGAGACCCGCGTTTGGTACGGTCGCGCTAGCTAGCCTCACTACCGCGTGTCACGACGGAGTGTCACGACCGCCGGCCTTCCCTGGCCGCCACTACGTGGGCGCCTCCCGGGCGCCCTCCCGCGAGGAGCCCGACCGTGCGCCGTGCAGTCTGCCCGGGGTCGTTCGACCCGGTGACCAACGGTCACCTCGACATCGTCTCCCGAGCGGCCTCGCTGTTCGACGAGGTCACCGTGGCCGTGCTGGTCAACAACAACAAGCAGGGGCTGTTCGACGTCGAGGAACGGATGGAGATGCTGCGCGAGACGACGAAGCAGTTCCCCAACCTCGTGGTCGACTCATTCCACGGCCTCCTGGTGGATTTCTGCCGCGAACGGGGCATCGTCGCGATCGTGAAAGGCCTGCGCGCGGTCAGCGACTTCGACTACGAGCTGCAGATGGCGCAGATGAACAGCAGTCTTGCGGACGTCGAGACGGTGTTTGTCCCGACAAGTCCGGAGTATTCTTTTTTGGCGTCGAGCCTCGTCAAGGAGGTTGCGGCGTTCGGTGGTGACGTCTCCGGGCTCGTTCCGGAGCACGTACTTCCGCTGCTGACAGCCCGTCTGGCGGCGCGGAAGCGCGGCTGATGTCACCCGCCGGCCGAGGGGGAGCCTCGCCGGAGTGCGACTGAGAGGCAAGTAGTGGACGTGCACGAACAGCTGGCCGAGATCCGGTTCATGGTGGAGGACGCGCGGTCGATGCCGATGTCGGCGTCGGCCGTCGTCAACCGGGCCGATCTGCTCGCGCAGATCGACCGGCTCGCCGCGGACCTGCCGAAGGCGTTCGCCGAGGCAGACCTGGTGACGTCGGACCGCGACGGCGTCATCGCCCAGGCCACCGGCAAGGCCGACCAGATCGTCGCCGACGCGTACCTCGAGCGCGAGCGCCTGGTGTCCGAGACCGAGGTCTACCGCGTCGCCAGGGCTGAGGCGGAGCGGTTGCGCGGTGGTGCGCAGGCCGAGAGTGAGGCGCTCCGCCGCGAGACCGACGAGTACGTCGACGACAAGCTCGCCAACTTCGAGATCAGCCTGACCAAGACGCTCGAGGCGGTGAGCCGCGGCCGTGGCCGGCTGCAGGGGCGCAGCGAGCTCGACGCGCTGCGTGACGCCGACGACTTCACCCTGCCCGGCGACGGCACCTGACGCACGCCAGCGCGGTGTGGGACCGCCTACGTCGGCGGGCTGACGGGCTCGCGCATGAAGGCGGCGACCAGGTCCGCCAACCGCTCGGGCTGGTCCAGCGATACGAACGTGTAGGCGTCGTCGATCTGCTCGAGGCGGGCGTTCGGGATCGCCTCCGCCAGGCGCTGGCCGTACCCGAGCGTGAAGAAGCGGTCCTCCGTCGCCCACGCGAGCAGCGTCGGCAGCTCGAACGTCCTCAGCCGCTCGGCCGCCTCGAGCGTGTAGCGCTTCGAGATCCCCTTGAGCACCTTGGCCGCATCCCGACGTACGCCGGCATCGGCGCGGACCGGCTCGGTCCAGGCGCTGGCGAGCTCGCTCGGGATGCCGTGCTTGGCGAGCCACCCGTACGCGATCGGCAGGTCGCGGACGAAGCCGAGGCGCATCGCCTGACCGAGGACGGTCATCGAGCCTGGCACTCGGGCGAGCACCTGGAGGTACCGGAACGCCGGCGGCAGGAAGTTGTCGTACGCGTCGGCTGGCGTGAGGACGAGCCGGGCGAGGGGTCCCGGGTGCCGGGTCGCGACGAGCTGCGCGATCGCCCCGCCGGTGTCGTTGCCGACGAGCGTCACCCCGTCGAGCCCGAGTGCGGCGATGAAGTCGGCGACGAGCGCCGCGAGGCCGGGCGGCGTCAGGTCGGCGTCCGACCGCATCGAGACGCGGTGCGAGCCGAGCGGCAGGTCGGGTACGAGGCAGCGGAAGTCTGGCTCCAGTGCCGACACGACCCGGCGCCACAACCCGCCGTCCACGAACGCGCCGTGCAGGAAGACGATCGGCTCGCCCCGGCCGCTGTCGCGGTAACGGATCGTCCCCTGCGGGACCTCGACCTCGTGCACCGTCTGGCTCCTCTCGTCGGGCCTTCAGGGAAGGCACCGCTGATTCTGCCAACAGCCGGTGCAGGACCGGTCAGGTGCCCGGTTTGGGAGTCATGGGGCGTAACCGTTAGGCTGTGCGCTGGTCTTCGCAAGAAGATCGCGGTTCGTTGTGCCTGACTTCGACGTACGGTGACCATCCTGAGCACTCTTGATCCCCGAGCGCCGCTCGTGCTCGACACATTCGAGCTCGGACGCCGCCCTGGGTCTCAGCGCCAGATGGCCCGGTCGGTGCCGGCACCGGCGGACCTCGGTATCGACGTACTCGAGGTGCCTGAGGGCAGCGACCTCGAGCTGGATCTTCGGCTCGAGGCTGTCATGGAAGGCGTGCTCGTGACCGGAACGGCGCGGGCGCAGCTCGTCGGCGAGTGCACGCGGTGCCTGGAGCGGCTCGAGCAGGATCTCGAGGTCGACCTCCAGGAGCTGTACGCATACGACGACGGGGACCGTCGCGCCAACGGCGCCGAGGACGAAGAGACCAGTCGGCTCGAGGGCGACTACCTCGATCTCGAGCCGGTGGTGCGGGATGCGGTGGTGCTGGCGCTGCCGTACACCCCGCTGTGCCGGGACGACTGCCCCGGGCTGTGCCCCACCTGCGGGGCGCGGCTCGCAGACGACCCCGAGCACGACCACGGTGAGCCGATCGACCCACGCTGGGCGGCGCTCACCACGCTGACTGACGACGAGGCAATCGCCGGGCCGGGCAACCGGACCGGCTCAGATGAGGAGTAGACCGTGGCTGTTCCGAAGCGGAAGATGTCGCGCAGCAACACGCGTCACCGCCGTTCGCAGTGGAAGGCCACCGCACCCTCGCTGGTGACGTGCGCCAACCCCGCCTGCGGCTCCAAGCATCTCCCGCACCGAGCCTGCCCCGTGTGCGGCCAGTACGGCCCACGCGGCGACCTGCGCCGGGTGCTCTGATCCAGCCGATGCCGTGACCGAGTCGGCGAGCGCAACGGACGCGTCGCACGACGAGCTGCGCGAACAGCTCGGGGTCGTCGATCTCGACCCGGAGCTCCTTGAGCGCGCCCTGACCCACCGGTCCTACGCGTACGAGAACGGCGGCCTGCCGACCAACGAGCGGCTGGAGTTCCTGGGCGACTCGGTGCTCGGCGTCGTGGTCACCGAGACGTTGTACCGGATCCATCCCGACCTGTCCGAGGGCCGGCTGGCCAAGCTGCGCGCGGCAGTCGTCAACGCCCGTGCGCTCGCCGAGGTCGGCCGTACGCTCGGCCTCGGCAGCTATGTCCGGCTGGGCCGGGGCGAGGACAGCACCGGCGGTCGCGACAAGGCGTCCATCCTGTCCGACACCGTCGAGGCCGTGATCGGCGCCGTCTTCGTCGACCAGGGTTACGTGGTCGCCGGCGACGTCGTACACCGGCTGTTCGACCCGGTGATCGCGGCAGCGTCCGAGATGGGCGCCGGCCTCGACTGGAAGACCTCGCTGCAAGAGCTCACCGCCAACGCCTCGCTCGGGGTGCCGGAGTACCTCATCGACGAGGACGGCCCCGACCACGAGAAGGTGTTCACGGCCCGCGTCCGGGTCGCCGACGGCGTCTACGGCCGCGGCACCGGTCGGTCCAAGAAGGAGGCCGAGCAGCAGGCGGCCGAGACGGCCTACCGGGCGTTGCAGCAGTCCGTGACCGTCGAACGCTGACCGACGGTGCCCGAGCTCCCCGAGGTCGAGGTCGTCCGGCGCGGCCTGGCAGCCCATGTCGTCGGCCGACGTATCACGACGGCCGAGGTGCTCGAGTCACGTTCCGTCCGCCGCCACCTCGCCGGGCCGTACGACTTCGCCGGCCGGCTGGCCGGGCGTGAGGTCACCGGCGCCCGGCGGCGCGGGAAGTACCTCTGGTTGCCGCTCGACGACGAGGACGCGATCGTCGCCCACCTCGGGATGAGCGGCCAGCTGCTGGTGCAGCCGCCGGGCGCGGAGGCCGACCGGCACCTGCGGGTCAGGGTGACGCTGTCCGACGGCAACCAGCTGCGCTTCTGCGACCAGCGCATGTTCGGCGGGCTGATGGTCTCCGAGGGCGGCGCCGAGCTGCCGACCGAAGTCGCGCACATCGGCCGTGACCCGCTCGACCCCGAGTTCGACCAGGGCGCCTGGCTGGCCGGCCTGCGCCGCCGCCGGACCGGGATCAAGCGCGCCCTGCTTGACCAGACCCTGGCCTCGGGCATCGGCAACATCTACGCCGACGAGGCGCTGTGGCAGGCCCGCCTGCACTTCGCCCGGCCGACGGAGACGCTGCGTCGATCCGAGGGCATCCGGCTGATCGACGCGGCCCGGGACGTGATGCGGGCCGCGTTGTCCGAGGGCGGCACGTCGTTCGATGCGCTGTACGTCGACGTCAACGGGCAGAGCGGCTACTTCGATCGTTCGCTGCAGGTGTACGGGCGGGAGTCGGAGCCCTGTGCCCGCTGCGGTACGCCGATCCGGCGCGACCCGTTCATGAACCGCTCGTCGTACACCTGCCCGCGCTGCCAGCCCCGCCCCCGCCGCGCTCGCTGGTGACCCACTCCTGAAATGAGCCCCAGCGCGAGAGGGGGACGGGAAGTCGCCGGCCGGACGATCTGCGGATGCCGAAAGGCGGGAAAGGCCGCTTCGGCAGGCTCGTGAACCGGCCTTTCCGCACTCTCGCCGGTCGAGCCCCGGACACGGGTGCGGCGCAGCCCCCGAATACTCGCGCCGAGGTTGCGCATATGTCGGGAGTCCTGGAAAGAATTGAGCCTCTGTGGGGCTGGGCCGGATAACGGCCGGGGATGCGTGACAAATACGTCACGCTTTCCTTGCCGTTGTACGAGTTCGACGGCAGGGGCCGGCGAGCGCGTGCGCGACATGGACGATCTGGGGGTCCTCACCGCCGGATCGGCCCCGACTTCGTCCATCGGGACCATGACGTCGCCGACCCGCACCTCCGACAGTTCCCCGGACACGGGTGCGGCGCAGCCCCCGAATACTCGCGCCGAGGTTGCGCGTATGCAGACATATGCGCAACCTCGGCGCGAAGAGCACCGACATACGCGCAACCTCGGCGCGAATGGGTGGGTCCGAGGGGGGAGTACCGTGCTGAACGTATGTGAGTCATTGCGGTAAGTCATCGAGCTCACCGTCCCGGTCGCCCCACCTGGAGGAGCACATGCGTACTTCGAGACATCCCCTGACCCTCGTCGCGACGGCGTCGCTGGGCGTGACAGCCCTGGTCGGCTCGCCGGCGCAGGCGGTCGACCAGACCTGCGAGGTGGCCGACCAGCGGCCGACGGTCCGCTTCCTCGACTTCGACAGCGGCGTCGACAACCGGATGGCCGGCGGCGGGTGCAGCATCAACGACCTGGTCGACGACGAGAGCGCGTGGGACAGCCACGGCGGCTTCGTCCGTCACGTCACCGAGGTCGCCGACTCGCTCCGCAGCGACGGTGTCATCGGCGCGAAGGAGCAGTCCGCTCTCCTCAGCACCGCGGGTCGCTCCGATGTCGGCCGGTCCGCCCCGTACCAACTGCTGTTCGACGGGACCGCCGCCTCGTTCGCCGACTGGGCCTACGCCGGTGACGGCGGCTTCGACCTGCAACCCGATGGCACGATCCGGAGCCGGGTCGGGGCCACCGGCGGGTTCGGCACCCTGTGGTACACCCCGGAGCAGTTCGGGGACTTCTCGATGCGGCTGCAGTTCCGTGACGACGCGCCGGGCGACGGCCGTGCCAACAGCGGCATCCAGGTCCGCTTCCCACCGTTGTCCGCTCCGGTCGAGGGCTGCCCGACGACGTTCAACGGCAACGAGACCAACAACCTGTCCTGGATCGCGGTGAACTGCGGCCACGAGGTGCAGGTCAACGACTCGCTCGAGGCGCCCGGCAACGACCCGCGCAAGACCGGCTCGATCTACGGCTTCGCGGATCTCAACCGTGAGCAGGCCCGTGCCACCGACAAAGGGGTGTGGAACGACCTCGAGGTCCGGGTGGTGGGTCAGCACTACACCGTCATCCGCAACGGCGTCGTCATCAACGAGTTCGAGAACCTGCCGGGCCTTCCGTTCCCGGGCCGCCCGAACGACCCCGACTCCAGCAGCCGCGGCCTGGTCGGCCATGTCGGCCTGCAGGCCCACGGCTCCGCACCCGATGTCGTCTCGTACCGCAACGTCCGGGTGCGCGACCTCGCCGAGAAGGACTGCCCCTGACCCACATCCTGGGGAGACATGAGTGAGCCTGGCGATCGCCTTTGGGTTCCGGGTCGGTCGCGTGTCATGTGGTGGGCCTGACGCCGCGGGGCCGATGACACGCGACTGGGCGGCGATGACCGGGTGCGGTGCCGGCCCCGATACTTACGCCGAGGTTGCGCGAGTGTCGGGTTCGGCGTGTTGCTCGCGACGAAGTGAACGGAATTGCTGTCTGCAGTCGCTGGTGGCGACAGTTTCGTTCACTTCGAGCCAGCGAAGTTCCACCTCGATCCGT
>JBOHDE010000125.1:0-11259 GCA_050699035.1 Nocardioidaceae bacterium
ACGCCGGCGTGTCTGTCGAAAACGTCCCACTCAACGGGAGGGGGCGGGTCAGCGGGGGTGGAGCTCGCGGACTCGGAGCACGATGCCGTTGCAGGTCGTGACCTGGCCGGGGTTGGGCAGGCCCAGCACCTCGACCTCGGCGCCGGCCGACAGCTCGTCGACCCCCTCGCCCACCAGCACGAAGCGCGACACGTCGCCCACCAGTTCGACACAGTCGCCCGGCCGCTCGACGGTCCCGCGCACCGTCAACGGCGTGGTCTGGTCGGTGGGCGGCGTCGGCGGTTTGCCCGGCGTCCGCGACGGCGGCGGCACCGTACTCATCGGCGTCTCCGAGTCTTCGGACGGCTCCGGCGGCCCGTCACCGGACGACCCGCAGGCCGCCGACAGGCCCGGCAATACGACCACGCTCACCAGCCGCAGCACCACCGGGCACCTCCTCGTACCACTCCGACGTACCGTCGCGTCCCGAGGTTCCGCCCGACACGGGAACGGGCCGGGAGGATGCGCTCCTCCCGGCCCGGTCCCGCATGACGCCCGCAGACGTCAGGAGACCCTCACGGGCGCTCCGACACGCGGATCTTCATCGAGGTGCCATCGGTGTCGAGGACACTGATGTTGACGCCGTTGTTCGGCACCTTCACACCGGCCGTCGGCGTCTGCGAGAACCAGAACTTCTTGCCGTCGTTGAAGGTCGGCTGCGCCTTCTGCCCACGGATCAGGCTGGCCTGCCCGTTCAGGTGCAGCGTGAACGACTCGGACTGCTCCTGGGAGAACGTCGCGTCGTAGCCGGCGACCCGCGGCCGCCAGAACGCGCCGGACAGGTTGGCGATCGGACGCGGGTTCGCGTCGATCGGCAGGGCCTCACCCGCACCCGGGTGCTTACTGGTGTTGTTGTCGGGCTGCGAGGTGTCCCAGTAGGTCAGCAGCAGACCGTCCTGGTACGAGAAGCGCTCCACCCAGTCCGGCTTCGTGTTGACGAACCCGAAGTTGTACGGACCGCTCTTCAGGTACTTGTCGTAGGACACGTAGTCACGGTGCGAACCGATGATGAAGTTGTCGTAGTCCTGCGACATCGACGCACCGACGGCCGAGAAGCCGTCGAGCGTCCAGCCCTCCGGCGACGCCTCGGCACCGGACTCGAACACGGTCGCACCACCAGCGGTGAGTGCGACCTCGTCGGCGAAGAATCCCTTGCCGCCGGCCGCGCCGTCGGTCTGGTACCGGAACCGCAGGCCGACCGTCTTCCCGGCGTACGCGGACAGGTCGAACGTCGCCGGGACCCAGCCGTCGCTGGTGCCGTCGATCCCGTTGCCCTCGTCGGGCTTGGTGATCGAGCCTGGGACCGACGCCCAGCCGGTGCCGTCGTCGACCTCGACGTACGCGTAGTCGCACGCGTCGGGACCGCAGTCCTCGATGTCGAAGTTGGCCTGGAACGTCAACGACGCCGCGCCGGCCGGCAGCGTGACCTCACGCGACATGGTGTTCTCGAGGTCGTCGCCCATGCCGCTCCACCACGACATCGCACCCGCGGCGGGTGGGGCCAGCTCGGTCGTGACGGTCTTCTTCGGCAGTACGACGACGGCGCCCTGCGGCTTCGCGCTGTTGAACTCGTGCGGGCCGAGGTTGAGCGTACGGTTCTCGCCCGCGAGCACCACCTCGTAGTCGAACCAGCCGAGCTGGATCTTCTCCCAGGCGCCGAGGTCGGCGGCACGGGTGCCGAGACCGATGTCGCCCTCGCCGTCGACCCGGCTCTGCGCCATGATCGACCACCAGTTGACGCTGTTCTCGCCGCCGCCGCTGGTGTCGTACAGGTCCGGCAGACCGAGGTCGTGTCCGTACTCGTGCGCGAACACGCTGATGCCACCGTTCTCCGGCTGGATCGTGTAGTCGGCCACCCACAGGCCGGTCGTGCCGATCTGGGTGCCGCCGTCGGGGTTGTTCGCCGGGCCATCGCCGGTGTTCTGGAATGCCTTCCAGCGGTGCGACCAGATGGCGTCCTCACCCTGGTGCGGGTCACCGTCGGCCTGGTCGCCGCCGGAGTGCACGATCTGGAAGTGGTCGATGTAGCCGTCGGCCTCGTTGAAGTCGCCGTCGTGGTCGAAGTCGTAGCGGTCCCACACGTCGAAGTCGGCCAGCTGCTCGGCGATCTCGGCCTCGGTGCGACCTGCCGCCACCTGGTCGGCTACCCACTGGTTGACGCCATCGCGGACCAGCTGCCAGGTGTTGCTGCAGACGCTGCCCTCGCACGGGAAGCCGTTACTGCGGCCGTAGCGTGCCTCGTTGAACGGGACCTTGACCCAGTCGGTCACCAGACCGTCCACGCTGTAACGGCCCGAGGACTGCCGCTCGTAGTAGGTCTTGACCGACTCGACGTCGGCGCCCTCCTCGAAGTACAGATCCTGGTAGTGCTGTTGGTTGTAGTCGGCCTGCCAGACCGTCGCGTTGTCCTTGGTGCGGTCCGGCTCGGGGATCGCGTTGTGCAGGGGACCGTCGAACGTCGCCGGTCCCGGCGTCGCCGGGTCGGTGTCCTGGTCGGGGTAGCTCGGGTGCCGCTCGTTGCCGAACTCCGTCACGATCACGAAGATGTTGTCGGTCTTCTCCCGGGCCAGCTCGACGTACTGGTCCTCGGTGGCCTGGCCGCTGCTGGTCGCCCGGCCGCTCTCGTTCCTGGCGGCACCGGCCGGCTGGCCGTCGGACACCTTGACGACGGTACTCGGCCCACGCTTGACGGCCTTCGCCTCGCCGTTCAGCACCATGGTGAGCGCCTGCTCGCGCAGGGCCCGACGCTTCTCCTCGGCCGGGTTCGGCAGCTCGTCGCCATGGGTCTGGTGGGCCGTTCGCGCCTCGGGTGCTGCTACCGGGGCGTCCGCCTCCGGAACGGCCTGGACCGAGGGAGCCCCGAGGGACGCTCCCAGCCCGACCGCCAGGGTCAGGCCGAACAACCTGACTGCTGACTTGCGCACAGTTCCTCCACAGTGGTGAGCCGCGCCCGGACCGCCGTCAACCCCGCTCCCCGGACGCGGCCGTACGGAAAACGGCCACAAACTCGCTTACTGTGACATCGCGCACCCAATCTAGGCAAGGCCCGCGGTGTCCCGGCAGGTCGGTGGGGCGCCGAGCGCTGGCTCGACGCCCCACCGACCGGTTACCGCCTCACTCAGCCCGCGGCGGTATGACCTCGACCAACGCGCCGGTGTTGCCGCGCATCGCCCGCTTCACCGTGATCGTGGTGCCGTAGGCGACGCCGTCGTCGTCCGGGTTGCCGGAGCCGAGGATCGTGCCACCGATGTCGAGCCCGTACAGGTCGGTCTGCGGGTTGCCGTCCTGGTCGACGATCCGCGTGCTGTACGGCTGGTGGCCCACCGACGGCACGACGACCGACGCGTCGACGTCACGGAAGAACAGGCTCGACCCACGCACCTCGATGCCGGGGTACCAGCCCTGCCGGTCGGTGAACTGCTTGACCGGTGCCTGCGCCGGGAAGTCCGTGCAGTACTCGCTGAACGGCTCCCCCGCCGCCTCGAGACACTCCGTGAACGGGTAGGTCGGGCCGAGCCCGAACGTCGCGTTCGACGACTGCGGCCGGGACGGGATGTTCTTCAGTGTCGACGGGTCCTTCGTCGCCGCCTCTCCGGTGCGACGCAGCGGGTCGAAGTGACTGTCGACGATCAGCAGGCCGCCCTTGCTACCCCAGCTCGGCAGGGTGGTGGTGTTGGCCGTCGGGTGGTTGACGGCGTTCATGCCGTCGCCGAACGTCGTGTCGCGGTACGACACCAGCAGGCCGGGGGCGTTGTACTTGACCTTCTGCACCTTCCACGACCCGTCGCGCTGGTAGGTGGAGTCGTAGGCGTACTTCAGGCCCTCGTCGAACCCGTCGAAGTTGCGCCACTCGGCCAGGTAGAACTGCGCCTTGACCTGCGTGCCGGAGTCGATCCGCCAACCCTCTCCTGAGGTGTCGGTGAACGTGCCCGGCGTGAGCGTCCAACCGGCGTTGCCGGACTCGACGTCGTCGCTCCAGACCGTCTCGGTGCCGTTGGTCACCGCGAAGTCGTCGGCGAACCAGCCACGCTCAACGAACGCCGCGTCGGTGGCCTCGCGGAGCCGCACCTGGATGGTCGTCCCGGCGTACGGCGTCAGGTCGACGAAGTCGTGTCGCCACCCCGCCGACGTGCCGGTCAGGCCGTACTTCTTGCCGCCGTAGTCGGCGAGCCGGCCGTTCGGGTCGGGGTAACCGTCGGGCGTGGACACCTCCGTGCCGGCCTCGTCGAAGACCTTCTGCTCGGTCCACGTCGCGCCGCCGTCGGTCGACACCTCGACGAACCCGTAGTCCCAGTCCGCCTCGATGATGTAGTTGTTCCACATCCAGAACTTCAGGTCGGTGCCCGCCGGGACTGCCACCTCACGGGACAGCTTGACGTCGGCCCAGTCCTGGTCGTTGCCCGACCACCACATGCCGGTGCCGCTGTGCGGGTCGGCCAGGTGGATCGTCTTGTCGGGCAGGTTGACGATGATGCCGTCCTCGTCGCCGCGCTGCGGGCGGGAGTTCTGGCCCACCTTCACCGTGCGCGTGTCGTCACCGGGGTTGACCTGCTCGGGGTCGGCCCAGCCGAGCACCCACTTGTCCCACAGACCCATGTGCGTCGGCATCGACTGGAAGATCGGCCCGGAGTGCGAGCCGGAGGCCATCAGGTCCCAGAAGTCGATGTCGGAGTCGGCGGCACCGGAGGTGTCGTACAGGTCCGGCAGACCGAGGTCGTGACCGTACTCGTGCGCGAAGACGCCGACGCCCGAGTCCTCGGGCTGCACGATGTAGTTGGAGATCTTGAAGTCGGTGCCGGGGATGGTGGCACCACCGGTGACCGAGGACGAGTGCGCCCAGATGGAGTAGACGCCTTCGGCGCCGCCGCCACCGGACTTGTCCTCACCGGCGTGCACGAGCACCAGGTGGTCGACGACGCCGTCCGGCTCGTTGATGTTGCCGTCGCCGTCCCGGTCGGCCTGGTCCTCCAGGTCGTAGTCGGCCCACGGGAAGTCCGGCTCAGCAGCGGCCAGCGCGGCGACCGCGTCGGTCGCCAGCGTGCCGGCACCGCCGGGGTTGTCCGGGTGGCCCTGCATGCCCTGCGGCGCGCCGGCGACCCACTGACCCTGGTCGTTCTGGAAGCAGCGCGTCGCGCCGTACCAGCCCTCGGAGTGCCCGACCTCGACCCACGGGGTCGCCTCACCGGTCACCGTGTAGGCGCCGTGCGACATCTCCTCGTACATGCTCTTCATGGTGAAGCCGGACATGTCGATACCCGGCTGGCCGTCCGGCCCGGTGAGGTCCGGGCGCACCCGCTCGGTGATGCCTTCGTCGGTGTAAAGCATCCGGTTGAAGAACTCAGGCGAGAAGTCGTCGACCCACATCGTGTTGTTGTCGGCGTGGCTCGCCAGCGCGGGGTCGGGGATGTTGTTGTGCAAGGGACCGTTCTGGACGTTGCCTGGGACACAGGTCCGGTCCTCGGTGACGGTGGCCGGGACCATGGAGCCGGTGAAGTCGTCGTTCGCCTGGTCGTTGAACTCCACCAGGATCGTCAGCAGCTTCGCCTCGAGCGTCGACGGTTCCTGCTTGAAGCGCTCCGCCTTGACCTGCTTCGGGCTCTTGCCGGTCCGCAGCGCCTCGGCCTCGACCGAAGCCAGCTGCTTGGCCGTCACCGGGTTGCCCTGGGTGAACTTGCGGTCCACCTCGTGCGCCTGCTCGAGCCCGGTGGTCGCCACCTGCTCGGGAGCCCTGACCTTGCCGCTGCCCTTGACCGGGACGGCCTTGCCCTCGCTCTGCGCCTCGAAGCGTGGTGCGACGTAGTTGATGTAGTGCTCGGAGTCGCCGATCACGGCGTCCTCGCGGTCACCCGTCTCCACGGACGCAGACGTCACGCCTTGACCTGACGCAGCCACGCCGGTGGCTGCCAGGGCAAGGGCGGGAAGGACTGCGGCTATGCGGAGACGGGAAACACCAAATCTGCGGTGCGACATTGTTCCCCTTTCGAACCCGGTGTCCCCGAGTGGGGCTCCGGTGCCCGACGATCGGCCGATTGGCACCCGGAGCAACGGTCTCGCTACTGAGCGAGCACCGCCGTCGCTGAGCGTCGCACCACGACAGCGGAACAACAAGATGCGACACTCGCCCCGTTATGAACTCGTGACCCCTCCCAGTCCTCGCGCCGAGGTTGCGCGTATGTGCGGCATCGCCGGTCCACAGCACATGGAAATTTGCCCAATTGGGCAATCGTCGACCCGGTCCACGCGGGTGTGATGTCTCAGGACATCGGTGACAGTTCTGTATCAGGACATCGGTGACACTTGGTGTGTCAGGACATTGGTGACGGTTGGGGCGGGCGGTTAGTTCTTGCTGGGTCGGCCCCGACGGACAGTCCGCCACGCGAGCACCGCCAGCCCCGGACACCGGTGCGGCGTCAGCCCACCAGCTACTCGCGCCGACATTGATGCACGAATAACGATGGTTTTCTGGTACGGGGGTGCCCCGTTCCAGACCTATTGGGACGGGGCGCCCCCGTCCCAAACGGGGTTTGGACCAGAGCCGCCCACCAGTCGACATACGCGCAACCTCGGCGCGAAGGGTGGGGTCGCGAAGGGTGGGGGTCAGCCGAGGACGGCCGTCCGGGCAGTCTCGAAGGCGGCCACGCAGGTCCGTACGTCGTCCTCACTGTGCGCTGCCGAGAGCTGAACCCGGATGCGGGCCTTCCCCTGCGGGACGACGGGGTACGAGAACGCGATCACGTAGACGCCCGCGGCCAGCATCGCGTCGGCGACCTCGGCGGCCTGCCGCGCACCGTCGGCTCCGGGGAACATCACCGGCGTGATCGGGTGGGTGCCGGGGAGCAGGTCGAAGCCCGCCCCGGTCATCAGCGAGCGGAACAGCTCGGTGTTGCGACGCAGCGTCGCCCGCGCCTCCCCCGAGTTCGCCACCAGATCCAGCGCGGCCATCGACCCGGCGGCGACCGTCGGGGCGACGGCGTTCGAGAAGAGGTACGGGCGGGACCGCTGCCGGAGCAGGTCGACGATCTCGCGGTGCGTGCTGACGTACCCACCGGAGGCGCCGCCGAGCGCCTTGCCGAGCGTGCCGGTGAGGATGTCGACCCGGTCCATCACGCCGAACAGCTCAGGCGTCCCGCGGCCGCCGGCGCCGACGAAACCGACAGCGTGGGAGTCGTCGACCATGACGAGTGCGTCGTACTCGTCGGCCAGGTCGCAGATCTGGTCGAGCGGCGCGTAGAAGCCGTCCATCGAGAACACCCCGTCGGTCACGATCACCCGCCGCCGTGCGCCGGCGGCCGCCTTGAGCTGGGCCTCGAGGTCGGCCAGGTCGGCGTTCTTGTACCGGAAGCGCTGTGCCTTGCAGAGCCGGATGCCGTCGATCAGCGACGCGTGGTTGAGCTCGTCGGAGATGACCGCGTCCTCGGCGCCGAACAGCACCTCGAAGATCCCGCCGTTGGCGTCGAAGCAGGACGAGTACAGGATCGTCGCCTCGGTCCCGAGGAACTCGGACAGCTTCGCCTCGAGCGCGATGTGCAGGGTCTGCGTGCCGCAGATGAAGCGGACGCTCGCCATCCCGAACCCCCACTCCCGCAAGGCATCGGCGGCGGCCGCCACGACGGTCGGGTGGTCGGCGAGCCCGAGGTAGTTGTTGGCGCAGAAGTTGATCGCCGCGGCCTTGGCGGTCGTCACATGGGCGGACTGCGGTGAGGTGAGCTCACGCTCGTTCTTGTACAGGCCGGCGGCGCGGATCTCCGCCAGTGTCGCGGCGATCTCGTCCTTGGTCGATCCGTACATGCGGGCGCTCTCCCTCGGTCGGTGGACTGCTCAGCTCCAGTCGAGGACTACCTTGCCGCACGCACCCGAACGAGCGGCGTCGAAGCCCTGCTGCCACTTCTCGGCCGGGAAGCGGTGGGTGATGACCGACCGCACCGCCTCGCGCAGCGTCGCCGACGTCTGCAACATCGAGCTCATCGAGTACCAGGTGTCGTACATCTCGCGTCCGTAGATGCCCTTGATCGTGATCATGTGGGTGATGACGCGACCCCAGTCGATCGGGAACGGGTCCTGCGGCAGCCCGAGCATCGCCACCCGGGCACCGTGGTTGAGGTTGTCGAGCATTTCCTCCATCGCCTGCGGGCTGCCCGACATCTCCAGGCCGATGTCGAAGCCCTCCTTCATGCCCAGCTCCGCCTGCGCGTCGGCGAGCCGGCGCTCCGCGACGTTGACGACCAGGTCAGCCCCGGCATGACGGGCGAGGTCGAGCCGGTAGTCGCTGATGTCGGTCACGACGACGTGCCGCGCACCGACGTGCCGCGCGATCGCCGCCGCCATCACTCCGATCGGCCCGGCGCCCGTGACGAGGACGTCCTCGCCCGCGAGCGGGAAGCTCAGCGTCGTATGGACGGCGTTGCCCAGCGGGTCGAATACTGCGCCCAGGTCGGGGTCCAGGTCGTCGGGCTGGACCCAGACGTTGCTCGCCGGGATCACCACGTAGTCGGCGAACGCTCCGTCGCGGTTGACGCCGACGCTGCTGGTACGGATGCACACGTGCCGCCGGCCGGCTCGGCAGTTGCGGCAGCTGCCGCACACGACATGGCCCTCGCCGGACGCCTTC
The DNA here is from genome assembly GCA_050699035.1 of Nocardioidaceae bacterium. Classification (GTDB taxonomy): domain Bacteria; phylum Actinomycetota; class Actinomycetes; order Propionibacteriales; family Nocardioidaceae; genus WHTB01. Next base: position 8,648 of record JBOHDE010000125.1, read on the forward strand.
TGGCCGACCTCGACCTCGGTGACGCCCTCGCCGAGCTCGACGATCTCGCCGAAGAACTCGTGGCCCAGGACGAGCGGCGGCTTGACCACGGTGGCAGCCCAGTCGTCCCACTGCTCGAGGTGCAGGTCGGTGCCGCACAACCCGGCCCGCTCGACCCGGATCTTCACCTCGCCGCGCCCGGCGACCGGCTCCGGGCGCTCCACTAGCTGCAGCCCGGGGCCGGCCGTCTGCTTCACCAAGGCCCGCACGCGTCCGCCTTCCTCACGATCAGCTGTCGCTGCTGATCGTAGGCTCTACGGGCAGAGCGCCGCGTCCAGGAATGCGTCGACAGCGTCGTCGAGGTCGCCGCTGAAGTCCGGCGTGGTCGAGACCGTGACCTGGCGCGTCGTGTCCTCGGTGGTGAACGACCAGGACTCGAAGGCGAGGGCGTCGCCGTCGTTGCCGTACGCGCGGACTCCGCACGACGTGTCCCTCCGGCGCAGCGCGAGCCCGTAGGTCCCGCCGTCGACGCCGGCCGTCTTCATCTCGGCCAGCAGGTCGCCGGGGAGCAGCCGACCGCCGAGCAGCGCGGCGAAGAACCGGTTCAGGTCGGCCGTCGTCGAGATCATCTCGCCGGCCGCCCCCATCACGGACGGGTTCGTCTCGGTGTAGTCGACGAGGCGCAGCTCGCCGTCGCGCATGATCGGTACGTAGCCGTGCGGGTGCGGACCACGGATCCGCGTCGACGTCCCCGGCACCGACGTGCCGGACAGCCGCAGGGGCCGGATGATCCGGCGCTCGATCTCCTCGCCGTACGCCCGGCCGGTCACCTGCTCGACGATCTGGCCGAGCAGCAGGTAGTTCGTGTTGGAGTACGCGAAGTCCGAGCCCGGCGGCTCGAAGGTCGGCGGGTTGGCGACGGCGCGCTGCACCAGCTCGGCCGCGGTCCAGGTTCGCCACCGGTTGTCCAGGAACTCCGGACTCGGCGGCAGCGTCAGCGTCCACAACACGTCGTACACACCGCTGGTGTGGTTGAGCAGCTGGCGCACGGTGATGCGGTCACCGTCGGGTACGGCACCGGGCAGCCACTCCTCGACCGTGTCGTCCAACCGGAGCCGCCCCTCGCCGACGAGCTGCAGGACGACCGTCGAGAGGAACGTCTTCGTGATGCTGCCCGCGCGGAACCGCCCGCGGTGCGGGACCTCCCGCGTTTTCCCCAGCTCGGCGACGCCGCTGGTGCCCCGCCAGGTGCCGTGCTCGTCCCGTACCTCCGCCCAAGTCCCCACCGCACCGGCCGCTGCCACGTCGTCCAGCCGCTGCTGCAACCGGGCGGCACCCGGCTCGTCCGGCGCGGCCACTGCGGCTGCCGGCGCCATCACCGCCAGCGCCGTCGCCGTGGCCACCAGCACACGATGCACTCTCATCACATGACCCCTCCGTTGGCTTCTTGGTCACGGACCAGCCTGCTGACCCGCCACCGGGACGGGTATCCGGAAGTGCCCCCGTTCGCCCCTGAGCCGACCCGGGCGAGTCCGTTCGGGGCAGATGGCGAAGGTGACCGACGACTCTCGCCGAGGTTGCGCGAATGTCAGTCGGCTCAGGGCTCCCCGAACGGCACGGGCCCGTGCCGTTCCCGACCATCCCCACTTCTGCACGCGTGGGGATGGTCGGGTACGCGTGGGGGTGAGTCGCCACCGGCCCGACATACGCGCAACCTCGACCGGAGGGTGGGACCGACCGCCCGGGCCGATTTCTTCCCAGGTTCGGGAGTGGGGTCAGGGAGTGGGCGTCAGCTCCAGCAGGCTCATGCTCGGCATCGGCAGGCTGAACGCGACCACGACCCGCCCGTCCGGCCCGGCCACCACCTCGCGCGCCGGCGCCAGCGAGTCGAGCCGGTCGGCGTCCCGCAGCAGCTCCCACTGCTGGTCGGTCGGCCAGGATTGGTCGCCGTCGCGCAGCCGACCCCACACCCCTGGCACGTTGGAATGGTCGGCGTCGACCCGATGGTGGGACAGGGAGTACGTCGACCCGGGCACCAGACCGTCGACCTGCACGGCGACCTCACGCGCCAACGGCTCGGCCCCGTCGGCCTTGGTCTGGTCCAGCGTCATGTTCCAGGCGAGCACCGAGACCACCCCATCCGCGGAGCGGGTGCCGAGCGCCTCCACCAACGAGCCGGCACCGTCGCCGGCCAGCGCCACCGGCAGCCGGGTCTCCCCCAGCCGCTCCAGCATCGCCAGCGCCCACCAGCGCGGCTTGCGCAGCTCGCCCACCGTGCGCAGCCCGAAGCCCCCGTGCAGCAAGGCGGGCGGGCGGCCCAGCTCCTCGAAGTGGTCGGACACCACCCAGTACGACAGGGCCTCGATCCGGTCCATCGCCGACGCCATCCCACGCAGCAGGAAGACGCCGGAGAACACCGCGTCGCTGATCTCGTTGAAGTGCGTCGGCGTCACTCCCCACTCGGTCCACCAGATCGGCGTGCCGGCCCGGCCGTGCCGCTCCAGCGCCGGCCGCAGGTCCAGCGGCGGGCTGCCGTACGTGTGGGTCGAGAGGAAGTCCAGCGGTGCGCCCGACGCGTCGACATGGGTCAGCGTCTCCTCCACCCAGCCGGCCGCCGCGGACGCGGGACCGCC
>JBOHDE010000126.1:0-11155 GCA_050699035.1 Nocardioidaceae bacterium
CTCGACTTGCATGTGTTAAGCACGCCGCCAGCGTTCGTCCTGAGCCAGGATCAAACTCTCCGTTAAAAAACAAAGAAAAAACCCTGACAAACAAAACACCAAAACACTGGTGTCAAACCAAAAACAACCAGCCGACACAACACAACACCCAAAAAAGCGCCACACCATACCGACCAGACATAAAAAAACTTCGTCGACTATTGGCACGCTGTTGAGTTCTCAAGAATCACACGCACACCGACGGTGACCGGTCAGGTCGTCACCGGGGCAACCTAAGAAACCTTACCGGATCGTGACCACTCGGGCAAACCCGATGAAGCCGTCTCCGGCCCCGGACGCACCGTGCCGGTCGAGCTGGCCGCTGCCGAAGCAACAGACACCTCGCCGAGGAGGAACTTCCGGGAGTTGCGCCACGGGCCGGCCGCCCGGCCCGAAGGCCTTGCGTCCCGCCGCACCGGGCGACAGGGAGAACACTACCGACCTCGCCGCCCAAACGCCAAATCGGGTTCCGCCGGCGCGTCGGCATCTCCAGGGTCTCAACCCAGCAAGGAAAAACCGTCAGGTCGGAACCTCCACTCCGGCCATCGTCCGCTTGCCCTTGCGCAGCACCAGCCAGCGGCCGTGCAGCAGGGCGTCACGGCCCACCGCGAGCTCGGGGTCGGTCACCCGCTCGTTGTTGACGTAGGCACCACCCTCGCTCACCGTCCGACGCGCGGCCGACTTGCTCGGCGCAAGGCCGGCCGCCACCAGCAGGTCAACCACGGTAGGCAACGTCTCCCCCGCCTCGACGGTGACCAGGTTGGCTTCGCGCAGCGCGGCGGCGAGCGTCTTGTCGTCGAGCTCGGTGAGGCCGTCACCCCCGAACAGTGCGGCCGCCGCGGCCTCGACGGCGGCGGTCTCCGCGGCGCCGTGCGTCAACGTGGTGACGTCACGGGCCAGCGCCCGCTGCGCCGCCCGCGCTTGCGGGCGGTCCTTCGTCTGCTGCTCGAGCTCGGCGATCTCGTCCGCGGAGCGGAAGGTGAAGCAGCGCAGCGTCGAGAGTACGTCGGCGTCCTCGACGTTGAACCAGAACTGGTAGAACGCGTATGGCGAGGTCATCTCCGGGTCGAGCCACACGGCACCCGACTCCGTCTTGCCGTACTTGGTCCCGTCGGCCTTCGTCATCAGCGGAGTCGCGAGCGCATGCACGCGTTCGCCCTCCACCCGGCGGATCAGCTCGACGCCGGCAGTGATGTTGCCCCACTGGTCGCTGCCGCCGGTCTGCAGCCGACACCCGTGGCGGCGGAACAGCTCGAGGTAGTCCAGCGCCTGGAGCAGCACGTAGCTGAACTCGGTGTACGAGATGCCGCTCTCCAAGCGCGCCCGCACGACCTCCCGGCCGAGCATCCGGTTGACCGGGAAGTGCTTGCCGACGTCGCGCAGCAGGTCGATCGCGGACAGGTCGGCGGTCCAGTCGAGGTTGTTGACCAGGACCGCGGCGCACGGCCCCTCGAAGTCGAGGAACCGGGAGACCTGGGAGCGCACCCGCTCGGTCCACTCGGCGACGACCTCCTTGGGGTTGAGTACCCGCTCGGAGGTCTCCTTGGGGTCGCCGATCATCCCGGTCGCACCGCCCACCAGGCCAAGTGGATGATGGCCGGCGTCCTGGAGGCGGCGCAGCGTGAGCAGCTGCAGCAGGTGCCCCATGTGGAGGCTCGGGGCGGTCGGGTCGAAGCCGACATAGGAGGTGATCGGGCCGGCGGACGCCTCGGCGCGCAGGGCGTCGAGGTCGGTCGAGTGCGCGATCAAGCCGCGTCGCTCGAGGTCGTCGAGTACGTCGGTCCGTGCGGTCACCAGGGTCTCCTCGTCGGTGTGATGTACGTCCAAGCCTGCCCTATCGGGTGCGGGCCCTGGCCGGACGGTAGACCGAGACCGTCGGCTCGTCGGTGACCCAGAACCGCCACGGACGGTCGGCGGCCGTCGACACACCGACCCGGGGTCCGGACGAGATGCGGTCGGGAGGCAGCGCCGACGGGGTGAGCACGAGGGCCGAAGCACCGCGCAGGTCGACGCCGTTGTGCTCCCCCGTGATGCCGAGCGCCTGGCACAGCCGGGCGGGGCCGCGGGCCAGGTCACGATCGCGGATGCCACCGCGCCGGGCCCGGGTCAGGTCGAGCCCGGACTCCACCGCGCCCGCCCGCAGCAGGACGGCCGACGGGTCGCCGTCGGCACCGCACACGACGTTGGCACACCAGTGCATGCCGTACGTGAAGTAGACATAGAGGTGGTCGGGCGGCCCGAACATCACGGCGTTGCGCGGGGTCTCGCCACGGTAGGCGTGTGAGGCGGGGTCGTTCGCGCCGTCGTACGCCTCGACCTCGGTGATGCGGACGACCACCTCGCCGTGGCTCAGCCGGGCGCCGAGCAGCGACCGGGCGGCGGCGAGGACAGCTTCGCTCATCGTCGGGCGTCGGCCCACGACCGCAGCGTCGCGAGCCGTTCCCGAGCCTCGGCCAGCTGCTCGCGGACCCGGGCCGGTGCCGTACCGCCGCGTGCGTCCCGCGACGCCACCGACCCCTCGACCGTGAGTACGTCATGCACCTGCGGCGTGAGCTGCGGCGAGATCGCCGCCAGGTCCTCGTCGGACAGGTCGGCAAGCTCGATGTCGCGGTCCTCGCACACCCGTACGCACGCCCCGGCCAGCTCGTGCGCCTCCCGGAACGGCACCCGCTGACGCACCAGCCACTCCGCGATGTCGGTCGCCAGCGAGAACCCCTGCGGCGCCAGCTCGGCCATCCGGCCGGTGTTGAACCGTAACGTCCGCACCATGCCGGTGAAGGCCGGCAGCAGCACCTCGAGGGTGTCGATCGAGTCGAACACCGGCTCCTTGTCCTCCTGGAGGTCCCGGTTGTACGCCAGCGGCAGCGCCTTGAGGGTGGCGAGCAGCCCGGTCAGGTTGCCGACCAGGCGGCCGGCCTTGCCGCGAGCCAGCTCAGGGATGTCGGGGTTCTTCTTCTGCGGCATGATGCTCGATCCGGTCGAGTAGGCGTCGTCCAGCGCGACGAAGGAGAACTCCTTGGTCGCCCAGACGATCACCTCCTCGGCGAAGCGCGACACGTCGACACCGGTCATCGCCGCCACGAACGCGAACTCCGCCACGAAGTCTCGCGCGGCGGTGCCGTCGATGGAGTTGGGGGTAGAACCGGTGAACCCCAGTTCGGCGGCGACCTGTTCGGGGTCGAGGCCGAGCGACGACCCGGCCAGTGCGCCGGAGCCGTACGGCGACTCGGCGGCCACCCGGTCGTCCCAGTCCCGCAGCCGGTCGACGTCACGCAGCAGCGGCCACGCGTGCGCGAGCAGGTGATGGGACAGGAGTACGGGCTGGGCGTGCTGCAGGTGGGTGCGCCCCGGCATGACCGCCCCGAGGTGCTGCTCGGCCTGGACGGTCAGCGCCTCCGCCAGGTCGAGGACCAGCCCGCCGACCGTACGCGCGTGCTCCCGCAGGTAGGTCCGGAAGAGGGTGGCGATCTGGTCGTTGCGCGAGCGTCCCGCCCGCAGCCGCCCGCCGAGCTCCGAGCCCAGCCGCTCCACCAGGCCACGCTCAAGCGCTGTATGGACATCCTCGTCGGTTTCAGCCGGTCCGAACGCACCGCTCTCGACGTCGGCCGCGAGCGCGTCGATGCCGTCGAGCAGACCCTCGAGGTCGGCGTCGGTGAGCAGCCCGGCCCGGGCCAGCACGCGCGCGTGGGCCCGCGAGCCGGCCAGATCGTACGGCGCCAACCGCCAGTCGAAGTGCGTCGACTTCGACAAGGCCGCCAGCTCGGGTGACGGACCACCCGCGAACCGGCCGCCCCACAGGCCACCGCTGTCCTTGCTCACACACTCTCCAATGTCGTTTGGTACGGGGGCGCCCCGTTCCAGACCTAGTGGAACGGGGCGCCCCCGTACCAGAAAAATCGGGGGGCGTTGGTCAGCTGTCGCCGGCCACCAGGTGGTCGCGCTTGGCGGCGATCTTGCTCGGCAGGCCGTGCAGCTCGACGAAGCCCCTGGCCAGCGACTGGTCGAAGGTATCGCCCTCGTCGTAGGTGGCCAGGTGGAAGTCGTAGAGGCCGGAGTCGCTGCGCCGGCCGGTCGGTGTGGCCTTGCCCGCATGCAGGGTCAGCCGGATCTCGCCGGTCACATGCTCCTGCGAGTCCTCGATGAACGCGTCCAGGCTGCGCTTGAGCGGGCTGAACCACAGGCCGTCGTAAGCGAGCTCGCCCCACCGCTGGCCGACGGTGCGCTTGAACCGGGCCAGGTCACGCTCGACGGTCACCGACTCCAGCTCCTGGTGCGCCGCGATCAGGACCAGCGCGCCGGGTGCCTCGTACACCTCGCGGCTCTTGATGCCGACCAGCCGGTCCTCGATCATGTCGAGCCGGCCGACGCCCTGTGCCCCGCCGCGGTGGTTGAGCTCCTGGATCGCCTGCAGCACCGTGACCGGCCGGCCGTCGATCGCCACCGGGACACCACGCTCGAAGCCGATCACGACCTCGTCGGCGTCGCGTGGGGTCGCGGGGTTCTCGGTGTAGTCGTACAGCTCCTCGATCGGGGCGTTCCAGATGTCCTCGAGGAAGCCGGTCTCGACGGCGCGGCCCCAGACGTTCTGGTCGATGGAGTACGGCGACTTCCTCGTCACGTCGATCGGCAGCCGGTGCTCGTCGGCGTACGCGATCGCCTTCTCCCGCGTCCAGGCGTAGTCGCGGACCGGTGCGATGACCTGCAGCTCCGGTGCCAGCGCGCCGACGCCGACCTCGAACCGCACCTGGTCGTTGCCCTTGCCGGTGCAGCCGTGGCTGACGATCGTCGCGCCGTGGTAGTGCGCCGCCTGCACGAGGTGCTTCACGATCAGCGGCCGCGACAGCGCGGAGACCAGCGGGTAGCGGTCCATGTAGAGAGCGTTGGCCTTGAGCGCCGGAAGGCAGAACTCGTCGGCGAACTCGTCCCTGGCGTCGACGACGACGGCTTCGACCGCGCCGCAGGCGAGGGCCCGCTTGCGGATGGTGTCGAGGTCCTCGCCGCCCTGGCCGACGTCGAGGGCCACGGCAACCACCTCGGCTCCGGTCTGGTCGGCGAGCCACCCGATGGCAACGGAGGTGTCGAGTCCTCCTGAGTACGCGAGTACGACGCGGTCGGTCATGGTTTCTCCTGCGGGGGTGATGCGTTGCTGGTGGGGTTCTTGTCGTTGGGAGGCTCGGCGTTCTGGGCCAGGTCGAGGAAGCGGTGCGCGACCGCGTCTCCTCCGGTCGGGCTGCGGCTGATCACCAGCACGGTGTCGTCACCGGCGATGGTGCCGAGGATCGAGCCGAGCTCGGCGTGGTCGATGGCCGACGCGAAGAACTGCGCGGCGCCCGGCGGCGTGCGCAGCACCACGAGGTTCGCGGATGCGTCGGCCGAGACCAGCAGCTCCCCGGCGAGCCTGGCCAGCCGGGTCTCGCTGGCCACCGTCTCCCGGGCCGGCTGGGGTCGTCGGTCCCCGCCCTCGGCGGGTACGGCGTAGACCAGGGCGCCGGACGGATGCCGGACCTTGACCGCGTCGAGGTCGACCAGGTCGCGCGAGAGCGTGGTCTGGGTGACAGCCAGCCCGGCGGCTCCGAGCAGGTCGGCCAGCTCGCTCTGGCTGTGCACGGGATGGCGGCCGAGGATCTCGGTGATCAGGTGCTGGCGCGCCGCCTTGGTCGCGGGGACCGTTGCCGCCTTCATCAGCCGTCTCCCTGCGCCAGCAGCCACACCAGCAGCGCCTTCTGGGCGTGCAGCCGGTTCTCGGCCTCGTCCCACACCACGCTCTGCGGGCCGTCGATCACCGCTGCCGCGATCTCGACGTCGCGGTAGGCGGGCAGGCAGTGCAGCACGATTGCCTCCGGGTCGGCCTTGGCGAGGGCCGCCTCGTCGAGGGCGTACGGCGTAAGCAGCGCGCGGTGCGCCTCGGCGTCGGCCTCGTCACCCATCGACACCCACGTGTCGGTCGCGAGCACGTCGGCGCCCGCGCACGCCTCGGCGGCGTCGGTGAGGTGGGCGACCGAACCGCCGGTGGTCTTCGCGATCGCTGCCGCGCGGGCCAGGATCTGGGCGTGCGGCGTCAGCTCGGCCGGTGCGGCGACTCGTACGTGCATCCCGGCGGTGGCCCCCGCCAGCAGGTAGGAGTGCGCCATGTTGTTGGCGCCGTCGCCGAGGTAGGTCAGCGTCAGCCCGGCCAACGCGCCCTTGTGCTCCTGGACGGTCAGCAGGTCGGCGAGCAGCTGGCACGGGTGGAGCTGGTCGGTGAGCGCGTTGACCACCGGCACCGACGAAACCGCCGCCATCGCCTCGATCCGCTGCTGCGCGAACGTGCGCCACACGATCGCGGCGACCTGCCGCTCGAGCACCCGGGCAGTGTCCTCGACCGGCTCGCCGCGGCCGAGCTGTGACGTCGTCGCGTCGATCACCAGTGGCAGCCCGCCGAGGTCACCGACGCCGACGGCGAACGAGACCCGGGTACGCGTCGACGGCTTGTCGAAGATCAGCGCGACGGTCTGCGGCCCGGCCAGCGGCTGCTGCGCGAACCGGTCCCGCTTCAGCGTCCCGGCCAGCGCCAGCACCTCGGCCTGCTCGGCCGGCGAGAGGTCGTCGTCACGCAGGAAGTGCCGGGTCATGCCGATGCCTCCTCGAGGACCGCGGGGAGTGCGGTGAGCCAGGCGTCGACCTGCTCGTACGAGATGACCAGCGGCGGCACCATCCGGAGCCGGGCCGGCGTGCAGTCGTTCACGATGAAGCCGGCCGCCTGCGCCGTCCGGGTCACCGCGGGTGCGATGTCGGCGGCGAGGTCGACGCCGAGCAGCAGGCCGGCTCCGTGCACGTCGGTCACCAGCGGATGCTGCAGGTCGCGCAGCCCGCCGGCCAGATACTCGCCGACCTTCTCGGCGTGCCCCAGCAGGCCCTCGGACTCGATCACGCCGATGGTGGCGAGGGCGGCGGCACAGGCAACCGGGTTGCCGCCGAACGTCGTGCCGTGGTTGCCGGGCTGCAGCAGGTCGCCGGCCGCGCCCAGCCCGATGCAGGCGCCGATCGGCATCCCCGCGCCCAGGCCCTTGGCGACTGTGACCACGTCGGGGGTGACCGCGGCGTGCTGGTGGGCGAACCAGCGGCCGGTGCGGCCGACTCCGGACTGCACCTCGTCGAGCCACAGCAGGGCGCCGTTGGCGGTCGCGACCTCGCGAGCTGCCTGCAGGTAGCCGGCCGGGGGTACGACGGCGCCAGCCTCGCCCTGGATCGGCTCGAGCACGACAGCGGCGGTGGTCTCGTCCACGGCGTCGCGCAGCGCGTCGGCGTCGCCGTACTCGACGAACCGCACGTCACCGGGCAGCGGCTCGAACGGCTCCCGGTACGCCGCCTTGGCGGTCAGCGCGAGCGCGCCCATAGTCCGGCCGTGGAACGCGCCGGTCGCGGCGACCATCGTGGTACGGCCGGTGCGCCGGGCCAGCTTGAACGCGGCCTCACTCGCCTCGGTCCCGGAGTTGGTGAGGAACACCCGGCCGTCGCCGCCGAGCTGCCCGAGCAGCGTCTCGGCCAGCTCGACCTGCGGCGGGGTGGTGAAGAAGTTCGACACGTGTCCGAGCGTGGTCAGCTGGTGCGTGACCGCCTCGACCACGGCCGGGTGTGCGTGGCCGAGGACGTTGACCGCGATGCCCGCCAGCAGGTCGAGGTAGCGGTTGCCGTCGGCGTCCCAGACGTAGCACCCCTCGCCGCGGACCAGGGTCGTGCGGGGCGGGCCGAACGTGTTCATGTAGGAACCGGCGTACCGGTCCTGCCAGCCCTGCACGGTCATCGGCGCGGTCATCGGCGCGGTCATCTGCTCGCTCCCCCGGTCCGGTCGGGCAGCACCATCGTGCCGATGCCCTCGTTGGTGAACAGCTCCAGCAGCAGCGCGTGCGCCACCCGGCCGTCAAGGACGTGCGCGCGGGGCACTCCGCCCTCCACGGCCCGCAGACAGGCCTCCATCTTCGGCACCATGCCGCTCGACAGCCCGGGCAGCAGGTCGGCGAGCTGCTTGGCCTGGATGTCGCTGATCACCTCGTCGCTAGCCGGCCAGTCGGCGTAGAGGCCCTCCACGTCGGTCAGCACGACCAGCTTGTGCGCGCCGAGCGCGATCGCCAGCGACGACGCCGCGGTGTCGGCGTTGACGTTGTGCACGGTGCCGTCGGCGTCCGGTGCCACCGAGGAGACGACCGGGATCCGGCCCGCGTCGATGATGTCGCGCACCGCCTCCGGCCGGACGTGGACGACGTCGCCGACCAGCCCGAGGTCGACCTGCTCGCCGTCGATCACGGTGCCGGTGCGCTCGGCGGTGAACAGTCCGGCGTCCTCCCCGGACAGCCCGACCGCCAGCGGACCGTGCTGGTTGAGCAGCCCGACCAGCTCGCGCCCGACCTGGCCGACCAGCACCATCCGTACGACGTCCATCGCCTCCGGAGTCGTCACCCGCAGGCCGCCCTTGAACTCGCTGTCGATGCCGAGCCGACCGAGCATGCTGCTGATCTGCGGGCCACCACCGTGCACGACCACGGGCCGCAGGCCGGCGTACCGCAAGAACACGATGTCCTCGGCGAACGCCTGCTTGAGCGTCTCGTCGGTCATCGCGTTGCCGCCGTACTTGATCACGACGGTGCGGCCGTGGAACTCCTCCAGCCAGGGAAGTGCCTCGGTCAGCGTTGCCGCCTTGTGCTGCGCGGCTGTGGTGGCGCGGCTCATGCGTTCCTTCGGTCAGGTGGAGTAGGCGGAGTTCTCGTGCACGTACGCATGGGTGAGGTCGTTGGTCCAGACGGTCGCGGTCGCGTCGCCGGCCTTCAGGTCGATCGTCACGGTCACCTCGCGTCCGGTCAGTTCGATCGCGTCGGGTGACTCGGCGGGACCGCTCTTGCGGCAGACCCACACGTCGTTGAGCGCGACGTCGAGGTCGGTCGGGTCGAAGGCGGCCCGGGTCGTGCCGACCGAGGCCAGGATGCGGCCCCAGTTGGGGTCCTTGCCGTAGATCGCGCACTTGAACAGGTTGCTGCGGGCGACGGAACGGCCCACCTCGACGGCGTCGTCCTCGCTGGCGGCGTTGACCACGGTGATCGCGATCTCGTGGTCGGCACCCTCGGCATCGGCCAGCAGCTGCATCGCCAGGTCGTGGCACACCTCGCGTACGGCGTCCACGAATTCGTCGAGCTCAGGGGCGACCCCGGAGGCACCGCTGGCCATCAGCAGCACTGTGTCGTTGGTGGACTGGCAGCCGTCGGAGTCGAGCCGGTCGAACGTCGTACGAGTGGCCAGCCGCAGCGCCCGGTCACAGGTCGGGGCGTCGACGTCGGCGTCGGTGGTGAGGTAGACCAGCATCGTCGCGAGGGCGGGGGCGAGCATCCCGGCGCCTTTGGCCTGTCCGCCGATGGTCCAGCCGTCCCGGGAGACGACGGCCTCCTTCGGCCTGGAGTCGGTGGTCATGATCGCCTCGGCCGCGGCCGGACCGCCGTCGGTCGCGAGGGCCGCGACCGTCGCGTCGGCGCCGGCCAGCAGCAGCGCCCGGTCGTTCGGCACGCCGATCAGGCCGGTGGAGCAGACCAGCACGTCGACCGCGCCGATGCCGAGCCCGGCGGCGATCTGCTCGGCGGTCGCGTGGGTGTTCTGGAAGCCTTCGGCACCGGTGTAGCAGTTGGCGCCGCCGGAGTTGGTGACGACCGCCCGGACATTGCCATCCTTGACCACCTGCTCGCTCCACAGCACCGGGTTGGCCTTGCAGCGGTTGCCGGTGAAGACGGCGGCGGCGGCGAAGCCAGGCCCGTCGTTGACGATCAGCGCCATGTCGGGCCGGCCGCTCGGCTTCAGCCCGGCGGTGACTCCGGCGGCCCGGAACCCGCTGGCTGCGGTCACGGTCACGGCGCCACTCCGATCGTGGTGAGGCCGACCGTCTCCGGCAGGCCGAGGGCGAGGTTCATGCACTGGACAGCGGCGCCGCCGGTGCCCTTGGTGAGGTTGTCGAGCGCTGCGACGGCGACCAACCGGTCGACCCGCTGGTCGAGCGTGGCCTGCAGGTGCACGGCGTTGCCGCCGACCGTGGCCTGGGTCTGCGGCCACTGGCCGTCGGGCAGCAGGTGGAGGAACGGCTCGTCGGCCGTCGCCTTCTCGTACGCGGTGCGCACATCGGCCGGCGTGACGCCGGGCCGCAGCGGCGCCGAGCAGGTGGCGAGGATGCCGCGGGCCATCGGCGCGAGTACCGGCGTGAATGACACGTGGACGGCGCCATCGGTGGCCGTGGCCAGGTTCTGCTCGATCTCGGGGGTGTGGCGGTGCACGCCGCCGACGCCGTACGCACTGGCCGAGCCGATCACCTCGGGGCCGTGCAGATGGGGCTTGGGCGCCTTGCCGGCGCCGGAGATGCCGGACACGGCCACCACGACCACGTCGCCGGTGTCGACGAGACCGGCCGCGACGGCGGGCAGCAGGGCGAGGGTGGAGACGGTGGGATAGCAGCCGGGTACGGCGATCCGGCGCGCACCGTGCAGCACGTCGCGCTGCCCGGGCAGCTCGGGGAGGCCGTACGGCCACGTCCCGGCGTGGTCGCCGCCGTAGAACTCCTGCCAGTCGGCGGCGTCGGCGAGCCGGAAGTCGGCGCCGCAGTCGATCACGACCGCATCGTCGAGCTCGGCGGCCAAGGCCGCGGACTGACCGTGCGGCAGGGCGAGGAAGACGACGTCATGGCCGGCCAGCACGTCCGCCGAGGTCTCCGCGAGGATCCGGTCGGCGAGTGGCACCAGCTGGGCGTGGTGCGCGCCGAGCGGTGTGCCGGCGTTGCCGCCGGCGGTGATCGCACCGATCTCGACCTCCGGGTGCCCCGCGAGCAGGCGGAGCACCTCCCCGCCGGCGTACCCGCTGGCTCCTGCGACTCCAACCCTCACCACCATCTGCATAATCATGCAGGTTCGCGGGACTCTATGCAAGTCGGTCTCCGACCGCCCCCGCCGAGGTTTGTCCGGCCGCGGTCGTACGGTGCAGGCATGAGCCCGACGCTGGACTACCTGACCCCGCTGGCTGTCGAGTCCGAACGGTTCGGCGACCTGCTGGCAGCGACCGACCCAGCGAAACCCGTGCCTACGTGTCCCGAGTGGTCGGCCGTCGACCTGCT
>JBOHDE010000127.1:0-11110 GCA_050699035.1 Nocardioidaceae bacterium
CAGTGTCTGGTTTCAGGAGATAGTTGACACCTGTCTCGGGACATAGTTGACACCTCTGCCGGAGGTGACGGCCCATGTCCAAGGCCCGACTGATCATCACCGCGGTGGTGGTCGAGAGACGCTCCAAGAGCGAGGTCGCCCGCGACTACGACGTGTCCCGCTACTGGGTCCATGTCCTGGTCAAGCGCTACCAGGCCGAGGGAGAGACCGCGTTCCAACCGCGCTCCCGGCGCCCGCACACCAGCAGCCGGGCCGTGCCACCCGACGTCGAGGAACAGATCGTCCGGCTCCGCAAGGAGCTGTCCAAGCAGGGACTGGACGCCGGCGCGGACACGATCCGCACCCACCTGGCCCGTCGCACCCCGAGGTCGCAGACCTCGACGTCGCCCAGCCCGCTTCCCGCGGTCTCGACGATCTGGCGGATCCTGGTCCGGCGCGGGTTCGTGGTCCCCCAGCCGCAGAAACGGCCGAGATCGTCCTGGCACCGGTTCAGCGCAGAACAACCCAACGAACGCTGGCAGGCCGACACCACCCACTGGCACCTCGCCGACGGCACCGAGGTGGAGATCCTCAACCTCCTCGACGACCACTCCCGGCTGTCGCTGGCCTCCGTACCGCGCCGCAGCATCACCGGCCCCGACGTCGTGCACACCTTCCAAGACGCCTTCCTACGCTGGGGAATCCCCGCCAGCGTCCTGACCGACAACGGCGCCGTCTTCACCGGGACACCCCGCCGCGGCGGCCGCGTCGCCCTCGAGGTCGAGCTCGGCAAGCGCGGGATCCGACTCCACCACTCCCGGCCCCACCACCCCCAGACCTGCGGCAAGGTGGAGCGGTACCAGCAGACCCAGAAGAAATGGCTCGCCGCCCAGCCACCCGCCAAGACCGTCGCAGGCCTGCACCGCCAACTCACCCGGTTCCGGCGCTACTACAACGAAGTCCGACCGCACCGGGCGCTGGCCCGCGACACACCCATGCACGCCTACACCGCCCGACCCAAGGCCACCGCGACCGGGCCCTACATCGACCCGCACTGCCGCGTACGCCACGACCGCATCGACCAAGGCGGCACCGTCACCCTGCGACACAACAGCCGCCTACACCACATCGGCCTCGGACGCGGGATCGCCGGCACCCCAGTCACCCTCCTCGTCGACGACCTACACATCCGGGCCATCCACCGCCACACCGGAGAGCTCATCCGCGAGCTGACCCTGGACCCCACCCGCGACTTCCAACCGCGAGGAGTCCCACCCGGACCACCCCCAAGACAAACTTCCGGCAGCGGACGAAGAAGACCCCAGATGCAATGATGTCTCGAGACACCTGTCAACGGTGTCTCGAGACATCACAGAAAGCGCCCCCGGCAGGATTCGAACCTGCGCTCCCCGCTCCGGAGGCGGGTGCTCTATCCCCTGAGCTACGGGGGCTCGTGTGGCGCTGGCGGGGCGCGCACACAGTATCAGCGCCCCGCGGCGCGGCGAAAACCAGATCAGGGTGGTCGCCACGGCGCATTCTGGGCATTCCTGGCCCGGTCTGCGGCTACGGTCCTGCTGTGACCACAGACCGCCCCCGGGTGCTGGTGGTGGACGACACCGAGTCGATCCGCGACCTCATCCGGCTCAACCTCGAGCTCGAGGGATTCGAGGTGATCATGGCCGTCGACGGCCAGGACTGCCTCGACCGCGTCCTGGACGTCGCCCCCGACGTCATCACGCTGGACGTGCTGATGCCTCGGCTGGACGGCTTCTCGACGGCCGCCCGGCTGAAGAGCGACCCGGCGACGAGCGACCTCCCGGTGATCATGCTGACCACCTCGGCCCAGGCCGCCGACCTCGACCGAGGCCGCGAGATCGGCGTCGACGCCTACATCACCAAGCCGTTCGACCCCGACCTGCTGGTGGCGACCGTCCGGCGGTTGGCCGGCTGAGCATCGGCCGGTCGTGCGCCGATACGCTTGGTCGGTGACCCCGGAGCAGCTCTCGCAGACGATCCTCGACGTACTCGGCTCGCTGGCCGATGAGGGGCGCCTCAACCTGCCCGACGGGCTGCCGGCCGCGGTACGGGTGGAGCGGCCGAAGGCCAAGGAGCACGGCGACTACTCCACCAACATCGCCATGCAGCTCGGCAAGCGGGCCGGGCGCCCGCCGCGCGAGCTGGCGCAGGACATCGCCGCCGCACTGACGTCGTCCGACGGTGTCGCCGCGGCCGAGATCGCCGGCCCCGGCTTCATCAACATCCGGGTCGAGGCGTCGGCCCAGGGCGTGCTCGCCCGCGAGATCATCGAGGCGGGCAAGGGGTACGGGAGCACCGACGTGCTGACCGGCCAGCGGGTCAACCTCGAGTTCATCTCCGCCAACCCGACCGGCCCGATCCACCTCGGCCACACCCGCTGGGCCGTCGTCGGCGACGCCATCGGCCGGGTGCTGGAGGCCGCCGGCGCCGACGTCACGCGCGAGTTCTACATCAACGACCGCGGTGCCCAGCTGGACAAGTTCGGCGCGTCGCTACGGGCGGCGGCACTCGGTGAGCCGATCCCCGACGACGGCTACCACGGGGCTTACATCGCGGAGCTGGCTAGCCGGATCGTGCGGGCACAGCCCGAGCTGCTCGACCTGAGCGGCGAGCAGCAGTTCGTGGCGTTCCGCGAGGCGGGCTACCGCTTCCAGCTCGCCGAGCAGCAAGAGCAGCTCGACGGGTTCCGTACCCACTTCGACGTCTGGTACTCCGAGCGCAGCCTGCACGAGGGCGGGCCCGGTCATGACAAGGTGCAGCACGGCATCGACAAGCTGCGCGAGCAAGGGCACCTGTACGAATCCGACGGCGCGCTCTGGATGCGCACGACGGACTTCGGTGACGACAAGGACCGGGTCGTGGTGCGGTCCAACGGCGCCTACACCTACTACGCGTCGGACACCGCGTACTACATCGACAAGCGCGAGCGCGGGTTCAGCCCCTGCATCTACCTGCTCGGCGCCGACCACCACGGCTACGTCTCACGGCTGAAGGCCATCGCCGCCTGCGCGGGTGACGACCCCGAGCGTGACATCGACGTACTGATCGGGCAGCTGGTGAAGATCGTGCGCGGCGACGAGGAGGTCAAGCTGAGCAAGAGGGCCGGCACCGTCGTCACGCTGCAGGAGCTGGTCGAGATGATCGGCGTCGACGCCTTGCGCTACACCCTGTCGCGCTACCCGTCCGACTCCCCGCTGACCCTCGACGTCGAGCAGATCACCCGGCAGGCCTCGGACAACCCCGTCTTCTACGTGCAGTACGCCCATGCGCGGCTGTCGTCGATCCTGCGCAACGCCGCCGACCTCGGCATCGCGCCGGCGGCCGCCGACTTCGACCCGTCGCTGTTGTCGCACGAGCGCGAGGGCAACCTGCTGCGCGCGCTGGGCGACTTCCCTCGGGTCGTGGCACAAGCCGCCGAGCTGCGGGAGCCGCACCGGGTGGCGCGCTACCTGGAGGCGACCGCCTCGACGTTCCACAAGTTCTACGACGTGTGCCGGGTGCTGCCGATGGGCGACGAGCCGGCCGCGCAGCTGCACGCTGCGCGGCTGCTCCTGGTCGACGCGACGCGCACCGTGGTCGCCAACGGACTCGGGCTGCTCGGCGTCACCGCACCGGAGCGGATGTAGCCGTGCGCGCTCACGAAGCCGGTGCTCTGCACGCCGACCTGGGCTCGCGCGGCCCCTCGTGGCTGCGCGAGCCCGACGACGTCAACGCGCTGGTCGACAGCCTCTGGTCGTCGACCGTCGAGCGGTCCGCCGACGGCGCTCTCAGCGTCGGCGGCATCGACGTGCGACGGCTGGTCGAGCAGTTCGGCAGCCCGCTCTACGTACTCGACGAGGTCGACTTCCGCAGCCGCGCCGCCGCCTTCCGGGAGGCGTTCCCGGACTATGACGTCTACTACGCGGGGAAGGCGTTCCTCTGCTCGGCGGTCGTCCGCTGGGCGATCGAGGAGGGGCTACGACTCGACGTCTGCACCGGCGGGGAGCTGGCGCTGGCGCTGCGGGCCGGCGTCGACCCGTCCCTGATCGGCTTCCACGGCAACAACAAGTCCGAGGCCGAGCTCACTCGTGCCGTCGAGGCGGGAGTCGGCCGGGTGATCGTCGACTCGGTGGCGGAGATCGAGCGGCTCGGCCAGATCGCGGCCGAGCGGTCGAAGGCCGTACCCGTGCTGGTGCGGGTGACCGCCGGCGTCGAGGCGCACACCCACGCGTACATCGCGACCGCGCACGAGGACCAGAAGTTCGGCTTCTCCATCGCCGAGGGCGATGCGCTCGAGGCCGTACGCCGAGTCGCCGCCGCCGACGGCCTCGAGCTGCTGGGCCTGCACTCGCACATCGGGTCACAGATCTTCGACACATCCGGGTTCGAGGTAGCAGCCCGCCGGGTCCTGGCACTGCACGCGCGGATCGTCGCCGAGCTCGGGGTCGTCCCGCCCGAGCTCGACCTCGGCGGCGGGTTCGGCATCGCGTACACGACCCAGGACGACCCGCAGGACCCGAAGACACTGGCCGAGGGGATGTCGCGGATCATCGACCACGAGTGCCGCGCCCTGGGCGTCGACCGGCCCCGGCTGTCGATCGAGCCCGGTCGTGCGATCGTCGGCCCGTCCACCTGCACCGTCTACCGGGTCGGCACGGTCAAGCGGGTCGCCCTCGACGCCGGTGCGTCCCGGCTGTACGTGTCCGTGGACGGTGGCATGAGCGACAACATCCGCACCGCCCTGTACGACGCCGACTACTCCTGCACCCTCGCGTCCCGGTCGTCGTCGGCGCCGGCGGTGCTCGGCCGGGTCGTCGGCAAGCACTGCGAGGCCGGCGACATCCTGGTCAAGGACGAGTTCGTCCCGTCCGACCTGACGGCGGGCGACCTGCTCGCCATCCCCGGTACCGGCGCCTACTGTCGGTCGTTGGCCTCCAACTACAACCACGTCCCACGGCCCCCGGTGGTGGCCGTCCGCGACGGCCAGGCACGACTCGTCGTGCGTGGGGAGTCGGAGGACGATCTGCTACGGCTCGACGTACTGTGAGACCCATGTCTTGGATCGTGGACGAGGAAGGCAGGGTGGGCCGATGACTGGTCGCACACTGCGCGTGGCGCTGCTCGGATGCGGTGTCGTCGGCAGCCAGGTGGCCCGCATCCTCACCGAGCAGGCCGACGACCTGACCGCGCGGATCGGCGCCCGCCCCGAGATCGTCGGCATCGCCGTGCGCCGGCCGCAGCGCTCGCGGGACGTGCCGGTGGACCCCGCGCTGTTCACGACCGACGCGCACGCACTCGTCACCCGGGGCGACGTCGACGTCGTGGTCGAGGTGATCGGCGGCATCGAGCCCGCCCGTTCGCTGATCCTGGCCGCGCTCGAGAGCGGGGCGTCGGTCGCCACCGCCAACAAGGCCCTGCTCGCCGAGGACGGCGCCACGCTGTTCGCCGCCGCCGAGAAGGCCGGGCGGGACATCTACTTCGAGGCGGCGGTGGCGGGCGCGATCCCGATCCTGCGGCCACTGCGCGAGTCGCTCGCCGGCGACCGGGTGCGGCGCGTGCTCGGCATCGTCAACGGCACGACCAACTTCATCCTGGACCGGATGGACAGCACCGGCGCCGGTTTCTCCGAGGCGCTGGAGGAGGCCCAGGCTTTGGGGTACGCCGAGGCCGACCCCACCGCCGACGTCGAGGGGTTCGACGCTGCGGCGAAGGCGGCAATCCTTGCCAGCTTGGCATTTCACACCAGGGTGACCGTCGCCGACGTCCACCGCGAAGGCATCACCGACGTCAGCGCCGCGGACATCGCGTCGGCCCGCGACATGGGCTGCGTGGTCAAGCTGCTGGCGATCTGTGACCTCACCGACGGCGACACCGGCAGCATGGTCTCGGCCCGCGTGCACCCGGCGATGATCCCGCTGTCGCACCCGCTGGCGAGTGTGCGCGAGGCCTACAACGCGGTGTTCGTCGAGAGCGAGGCGGCCGGGCAGCTGATGTTCTACGGTCCCGGCGCCGGCGGCGCGCCGACCGCCAGTGCTGTGCTCGGTGACCTCGTCACGATCGCCCGCAACCGGCTCGACGAGGTGCGCGGGGTCGGCGAGTCGACCTACGCCCAGTGCGCCATCCAGCCGATGGGTGAGACTCGTACTCGCTACCACGTGGCGATCGACGTCGACGACCGAGCCGGCGTGCTGGCCAGTGTCGCCCAGGTGTTCGCTGCGCACGACGTGTCCATCCAGACGGTGCGACAGGAGGGCCGCGACGACGACGCGGAGCTGGTGATCGTCAGCCACACCGCCGCCGACTCCGCGCTCGCCGCCACCGTCCAGGGCCTGCGCGAGCTCGCCGCCGTCCGCGACGTCACCTCGGTGATGCGGGTCGAGGCGGAGGCGGAGTGACCACCGGTCGACGTGCCCGCAGCGGGCAGTGGCGGGGCGTCATCGAGGAGTACCGCGACTGGCTCCCGGTCGACGAGACGACACCCGTGGTCACGTTGCGCGAGGGCGGCACGCCGCTGGTCGAGTCCAGTTGGCTGTCCGAGCGCACCGGTGCCCGGGTGTGGCTGAAGGTCGAGGGTGACAACCCCACCGGGTCGTTCAAGGACCGTGGGATGACCGTCGCGATCTCGGTGGCGGTCGCCCAGGGCGCGAAGGCCGTCGTGTGCGCGTCGACCGGCAATACGTCGGCCTCGATGTCGGCGTACGCGGCTCGGGCGGGTCTGACCCCGCTCGTGCTCGTCCCGCAGGGCGGGATCGCCCAGGGCAAGATGGCGCAGGCCGTGGTGCACTCCGCGCAGATCGTGCAGGTGCGCGGCGGCTTCGACGACTGTCTACAGATCGCCCGGGGGCTCTCCGACTCGTACCCCGTTGCCCTGGTCAACTCGGTCAACCCGGTCCGGTTGGAGGGTCAGAAAACCGCCGCCTTCGAGGTCGTCGACTTCCTCGGTGAGGCACCCGACGTGCACGTGCTGCCGGTCGGCAACGCCGGCAACATCGCGGCGTACTGGAAGGGCTACCAGGAGTACGCCGGTGCAGGGCTCGCCGGCGGCACCCCCCGAATGTGGGGGTACCAGGCCGAGGGCGCGGCCCCCCTCGTGCGCGGTGAGGTCGTCGCGTCGCCCGACACGGTGGCGACCGCGATCCGGGTCGGCAACCCGGCCTCGTGGAAGCTGGCCGAGGCGGCGCGAGACGAGTCGGGCGGCCGCATCGACGCCGTGTCCGACGCCGAGATCCTCGCCGCGCAGCGCGACCTGGCGGCGCGGGACGGCGTCTTCGTCGAGCCGGCGTCCGCGGCCGGTGCGGCGGGGCTGCTCAAGGCGCACGCCGCCGGCGACGTCGACTCCGGCCAGACCGTGGTCGTCACCGTGACCGGTCATGGCCTGAAGGACATCGACACGGCGCTGGCGACTTTCGACGGCCTGGTCGACACGGTCGTCGACGCGGACATCGACGCCGCCGCCCGCGCCACCGGGCTGGCCTGAGGCCGTGGCGGTCGTCCACGACGCGCCGGTCCGCGTCCGGGTGCCGGCGACCAGCGCCAACGTCGGGCCCGGGTACGACAGTTTCGGCCTGGCGCTCGCCAAGCACGACGTGGTCTGCGCCGAGGTCACCGGAGACCGGTTGGTGGTCGACGTCACCGGCGAGGGTGCCGACGACGTGCCGCGCGACCGTACCCATCTCGTCGTGTCGTCGTTGCTCGCCGGGCTCGATGCGTGGGCCGACGAGCGCCCGGACGGCCTGCGCCTGGACTGTGTCAACCGGCTGCCGCACGGCCGCGGTCTCGGCTCGTCCGCGGCGGCGATCGTCGCCGGGCTGACGACGGCGCGGGCGCTCCTCGACGGAGTCGACGTCGGCGACGCCGACCTGCTCGACCTGGCCAGCCGGTTGGAGGGTCATCCCGACAACGTGGCCGCCTGCCTGCTCGGAGGCTTCACCGTGTCGTGGACCGCGGTGGACGGCCGGGCGCACGGCGTCAGGCTGCAGCCGCACCGGGACGTCCACCCGGTGGTCTGTGTGCCCGGCTGGCCGATGTCGACCGAGCAGGCGCGGGGGTTGATCCCGGCGCAGGTCTCGCATGCCGACGCGGCGTTCAACGTCGCGCGGTCGGCTCTGCTGGTCACCGCACTGACCCAGCGGCCCGACCTGCTGCTGGAGGCCACCCAGGACCGCTTGCACCAGCCGTACCGCGCCGCGTCGATGCGACCGACCGCCGACGTGGTGCAGCGGCTGCGTGCCGAGGGGGTCGCGGCCGTGGTGTCCGGTGCCGGGCCGAGCGTGCTGGCGCTGCCGGCGGGTGACGAGGACCCCGCCGACGCCGTACGACGCGTGGCCGGCGACGACTGGTCGGTCGAGTACCTGCCGATCGACCTCGACGGGGCACGGGTCCTCACGGCTTCGGAATAACTTCGGAGCGACACACGTTGTGCCCGGTGGACCACCACTCATTCAGGTGGTGGTACTGTCTGGGCAGTAGTCGATCCCCCAGCGGGTCGCTGCCCCCTCTCTCCGATCATCGGACGCCCGGCCTCAGATATCGAGTGCCTCGGGCGAGACGACCAGAGAGAGTCCATTGAATCTCCGTCAAGCCTGGCGGACTTCACACCCACGCGTCGCACCGTCCACCCGATGGCGACGCCGATCCGAGGCGCACGATCCGTGCCGCCGACGTGGGAAGGACCTCACGTGACTGAACAAACCATCACCACCTCCTCGCCAGCCGGTTCACCGGCGACCGACGACTCCGGTGCCGCAACGACCGACGCGCCACGTCGAAGGAAGGGAAGTGGTCTCGCCGCCATGCTGCTGCCCGAGCTGAAGCAGCTTGCCGGCAGCCTTGGCATCAAGGGCGCCGGCGCCATGCGCAAGGGCCAGCTGGTCGAGGCGATCCAGGCCGCCCAGGGCGGTGGAGCGAGCGCTCCCGCCCGGGCTGAGCCGTCGCAGAAGCCGTTCGACAAGCCCGCTGAGAAGCCGGCTGAGAAGCGGGCTGAGACGCCGGCTGACGCGTCGTCCGGGCAGCAGGCCGAGAAGGCCGACTCGTCGCAGGGCGACGACCAGGCCCGGGACAAGCAGGGCCGCGACAAGCAGCACGACGACGGCGACGGCGACGATAACCCCGAGAGGGGCAACCAGAACCAGCAGCGCAACCGGGACGGTGGCGGCAACCAGAACCAGCAGCGCAACCGGGACGGTAACCGGGACGGGGGCAACCGCGACGGTGGCGGCAACCAGAACCAGCAGCGCAACCGGGACGGGGGCAGCCGGGACGGTAACCGTGACGGTGGCGGCAACCGGGACCGAGACGACGAGCGCGGCGGACGCCGGCGCCGTCGGGGCCGGGACCGCTACCGCGACCGTGACAACCGCGGTGGCGGTGGCCGCGGAAACGAGGCCGAGCCCCAGGTGTCCGAGGACGACGTCCTGCTCCCGGTGGCCGGCATCGTCGACATGCTCGACAACTACGCGTTCGTCCGCACCAGCGGCTACCTGCCCGGCCCTGACGACGTCTACGTCGCCATGTCGATGGCCCGCAAGTTCGGGCTCCGCAAGGGTGACGCCGTCACCGGACAGGTGCGCCAGGCCCGGGAGGGCGAGCGCAAGGAGAAGTTCAACCCCCTGGTCCGGATCGACACCGTCAACGGCGCCGACCCCGACAATGCCAAGCAGCGGGTGGAGTTCTCCAAGCTGACCCCGCTGTACGCCGCTGACCGGCTGCGGCTCGAGACCGAGCCAGGCGTCCTGACGACCAGGATCATCGACATCGTCGCGCCGATCGGCAAGGGTCAGCGCGGCCTGATCGTGTCGCCGTCGAAGGCCGGCAAGACCCTCATCATGCAGGCGATGGCGAACGCCATCACGACCAACAACCCCGAGTGCCACCTGATGGTGGTGCTGGTCGACGAGCGGCCGGAAGAGGTCACCGACATGCAGCGCGCGGTCAAGGGTGAGGTCATCGCCTCCACCTTCGACCGGCCGGCCGATGACCACACGACTGTCGCGGAGCTCGCCATCGAGCGGGCCAAGCGGCTGGTCGAGCTCGGGCACGACGTCGTCGTACTCCTCGACTCGATCACCCGGCTCGGCCGTGCCTACAACCTGGCGGCTCCGGCCAGCGGGCGCATCCTCTCCGGCGGTGTCGACTCGTCCGCGCTCTACCCGCCGAAGCGGTTCTTCGGGGCGGCGCGCAACATCGAGGACGGCGGCTCGCTGACCATCATCGCGACCGCGCTGATCGAGACCGGCTCGAAGATGGACGAGGTGATCTTCGAGGAGTTCAAGGGCACCGGCAACATGGAGCTGCGGCTGCGTCGGGAGTTCGCCGACAAGCGGATCTTCCCGGCCATCGACGTGGACGCCTCGGGCACCCGCCGCGAGGAGCTGTTGATGAGCAAGGACGAGCTCGCGATCGTGTGGAAGCTGCGCCGCGTGCTCTCCGGTCTCGACGGCCAGCAGGCACTCGAGCTGTTGCTGAACAAGCTCAAGCAGACCAAGAGCAACATCGAGTTCCTGATGGAGGTCAACAAGACCACCCCGGTCGCCGGCAACCGCCGCGACAGCGACGACGGCTGACCACCGACGGGATGCGGGTCGGCCGACGGAGTCTCGGGGGCCGGCCCTCATCGCTATCTCGGGAGAGTGACATGACGACTGCGTTCGACTTCAGTGCGACCGGCATCGACGGTGTCGACCGCTCGCTCGGCGACTACCGCGGTCAGGTGCTGCTGGTCGTCAACACCGCCAGCCAGTGCGGGTTCACGCCGCAGTACACCGGGCTGGAGGTGTTGTACCAGCGGTACTCCGGTGAGGGCCTGGTCGTGCTCGGCTTCCCCTGCAACCAGTTCGGCAGCCAGGAGCCCGGCGACGAGGAGGAGATCAAGACCTTCTGCTCGACGACGTACGACGTGTCCTTCCCGATGTTCGCCAAGATCGACGTGAACGGACCGGCGGCGCACCCGCTCTACCAGTGGCTCAAGGACCAGCAGGGCGGCCTGCTCGGCGACCGGATCAAGTGGAACTTCACCAAGTTCCTGGTCGGCCGCGACGGCCAGGTGATCGACCGGTTCGCCCCGACCACGACCCCCGAGTCGCTCGATGGCGACGTCCAGAAGGCGCTCGCCGGCGAC
>JBOHDE010000128.1:0-10807 GCA_050699035.1 Nocardioidaceae bacterium
CTGCACCTGCTCCGGCCGGCCGGCGCGGCCCCGCTCGACTCGGTGGTGCAGCGGGTCGTGCCGGCGCTGGCCGGCGTCGCGTTCGTGGTGCTGTACCTCGGGACCGTGGTCACCGGCTCCGGCCCGCACGCGGGAGACGTCGACGCACCGCGCAACGGGCTGGACCCGCAGCTGTGGAGCCACGTCCACGCCGCCGGGGTCTACCTGCTGGTCGGCCTGACCCTGCTCACGGTCGTGCTGCTGCGGCGCTCCGGCCCGGCCGCGGCGGTCCGGCCGGCGTACGCGCTGCTCGCCGTCGAGGCCGGCCAGGGCGGCGTCGGCTTCACCCAGTACTACCTCGACCTGCCCGCGCTGCTGGTCGGCCTCCACCTGCTCGGCGCCGCCCTGCTCGCGGCCACGGTCACCCACCTGCTGCTGACGGTCCGCGGCCGCTCCGGGTGAGGTGGAATTTTGCCCAATTGGGCAAAATTCGACCCGGTCCCGGCCGATCCGAGGTGGAATTTTGCCCAATTGGGCAATCTTTGACGCGCGGGTGTGGGCCGGTTTCGCGGCTGGCGTACGGTTTCGCCCCACCCGAAGTTCGTGCGCCCCACGCCTCGCAAGGCTCGGGGTGTACGTGGAACGGACGGTTACGCCTCGTTCCCGTCCCCGTCGGGCCGGCCGCAGGGACATACGCGCGCGAGTTGTCAGGGCGAGGGCTTGTCGCGGTTCTGGCCTTTGTTGGCGAACCTGACGTCGACGGACTGGAAGCCCTTGGTGCGCTGCGCGTTGGCGTACGCGGCGTACGCACGCCGGTCGGCCGGTGTCAGGTCGACGTTGTCGGTGAACGGCGTGAGCAGGGCTCGCGGGTAGAGCCGCTGGTCGTGCACGACGTTGACCTCGGCCGCGATCACCACGGTCACCGCGCCGAGGTAGATCCAGGCGACCAGGCCGAGCACCAGTGCGAACACGCTGTTGGTCATGCTCGCCTCCCGGACGACCCCGTCGACGAACGCCGCCCCGGACAGCTGCAGCAGGTGCCAGACCACCGCAGCGAGAACCGCACCCGGCGCGGCGGCCCGTAACGACTGCCGGTGCGCCGTCGCCATCCGCAGCAGGAGTACGAAGATGGCGGCGTTGAGCGTGATGGTGGCCAGCGTGACCAGGAGCTTGGGCCAGCCACCCAGGTCGACCCCGAACACATCGACCCGGCTGCCGAGCGCCGACAGCAAGGTCGTGCCGAGGATGGCGAACCCGGCGGTGATGAGCAGGACCATGCTGCGCAGCCTCGACAGGAACGGGTTGGGGCGCCGGTTGCGTGGCACCGCCCAGGCGACGTTCATCGCGTTCTGGGTGGCCTGGGCGATGCCGAGCGCGCCGTACACCAGGCCGAGGGCGCCGACCAGCACCCCGGCGCCGCTGCCGGGCAGACCCTCCGGCCGGCCGAGCTGGTCACCGATCACTGGGAACTGGCTGAGCGCCGAGTCGAGGATCCAGTCCCGGAGGTCCGGGTTGCCCTGCAGCACGATGCCGAGGACCGACGAGCCCAGCAGCAGCAACGGGACGATGGACAAGAACGCATAGAACGTGATCAGCGCGGCCAGGTAGTGGCCCTGGTCGTCGAAGTACTTGTAGACGACCGCAAGCGGGAAGCCGGCCCACCGATGGCGTCGCTGGAACGCGTCCAACCGCTCGGTCATGCTCCCCGACGCTACCCGGACGCGAGGGGCGTCAGCAGGCGGCGGTCTCCGCCGGGTGGCACACATCGGCCCAGGCGGCCGGCTCGAGCGGTGCGGCCGACCGGTCACGGCCCGACCACAGCACGCAGTCGTCGATCACGGCCACCAGCAGGTCGTACATCCGCTCGTCCGCGTCGGACACGCACGCCGTCGCGATGCCCTGGACGCCGCAACGCACGATCGTCGGTGCGGAGTCGCGGCGGAAGCGACGGACCGACACCTGCGTGTAGCGGGAGAACTTGCGCGCCCACCGCTCGGCGTGTGGGGCCGAGGCCAGCGCCCGTCGGCTGGAGTCCCGCAACGAGCCCGGCTCACGGCCGTCGAGGTCGGCGAGCATCCGCTCGCAGGCGAACACGCCCACCGCGAGCGCCTGCTGCCGCTCCGCGGGCGCGATCGGCAGCGCGCTGGTGGCCGTGTGCAGGGCGATCTCGGCGTCCCAGCGCACCTCCTCGCTGGTCAACCCGATGACCGACGGGATCAACGGCGCCAGCCGCGGCCGCGCCTGGTCGGACGTGTGGTCGTTGACCAGCCGTGCCAGGGAGGACAGCAGCGGATGGGTGCAGGACGGATGGTCACTCCACCGCTCGCCGGCGAGGAACGACGCGAGCTCCATGAAGCAGGCACCGCGCCGCGGGTTGCGGTGCTTGCCCCGCGCAAGCAACGGGAGCAGGTCCGGATGGTCGGTGCTGACAGCCACGAGCTCACCCCACAAGGGACGCACGAACACTTTGCCCCAGTCTGCGCCTCGCTGCCGACAGATGACAACGGGTATGTCCCAGCGGGTGGCCCAGGTGCCGGTTCAGCGGGTGGATCAGCCCAGCAGGATCGGGTCGACCGCGACCGCCACGAACAAGATGGCGAGATACATGTTCGACCAGTGGAACAGCCGCATCGGCCGGAGCCCGGCGCCCTCCGCACCGCGCCGAGCCCGTCCCTGCAGCAGGTGCGCCTCGACCAGCAGCCACCCGCCGAGCAGGGCGGCGACCGCGGGATAGAACCAGCCGGTGCCCGCGACCGGCCACAGCACCAGGCTGGTCGCCACGGTCAGGTAGGAGTACGCGGTGATCTCGGCCGCCACCCGGCGCGGCGTCGCGACGACCGGCAGCATCGGCACGGCGGCCGCGGCATAGTCGTCGCGGTAGCGGAACGCCAGCGCCCAGGTGTGCGGCGGCGTCCAGAAGAACACCACCAGGAACAGCACGACCGGAGTCCAAGCGAGCGACCCGGTGACCGCGGTCCAGCCGATCAGGGCCGGGAAGCAGCCGGCCGCCCCGCCCCAGACGACGTTGTGAGCCGTCCGCCGCTTCAGCAGCAGGGTGTAGCCGAGGACGTAGAACAGGTTCGCGGCCAGCGCCAGCATCGACGACAACCAGTTGACGAGGAGGCCGAGCCAGAGCGTGGACACGACGCCGAGCACCAGGCCGAACACCAGTGCGGCGGTGGGCGTGACCGCGTGCCGTGGCAGCGGACGGCGCCGGGTGCGGCGCATCTGCTCGTCGATGTCGCGGTCGAGTACGCAGTTGAGTGCATTGGCCGACCCGGCCGACAGGGTGCCGCCGACCATGGTCGCGACGACCAGCCATAGCCCGGGGACCCCGCGCTCGGCCAGGAACATCACCGGGACCGTGGTGACGAGCAGCAGCTCGATGATGCGTGGCTTGGTCAGGCCGACATACGCCCCGATCACGTGCCGCCACGACGGCGCATCGGCCCGGACCGTGCCGTGCGCAAGCACCGGCACCTGCGGTTCGATGGCCGTCACGAAAACCTCGGTCTGCTCAGCGAGAGTTGCCGGAGCTTCCGCCCGGCGGATCGCCCCGAGTCTAGTGCCGTACAGCCGCGCCGTCCGACCCGCCCCGAGGGTGCAGCGGCTGGGGTGGCGGCGGTAGCGTCGTGCCTGTCCGACCCGTGACCTGACAGAAGGGCTCACCGCCGTGGGCAACGCCGAGCCAGCCGCACCGACACCGCTGCCGTGGACCGACCTCGACCAGCGTGCGGTCGACACGATCCGGGTGCTTGCGATGGATTCCGTCGAGCAGGTCGGCAACGGCCACCCGGGCACGGCGATGAGCCTCGCGCCCGCCGCCTACCTGCTGTACCAGCGGCTGATGCGGCACAACCCCGCCGACCCCGACTGGGCCGGCCGCGACCGGTTCGTGCTGTCCGCCGGGCACTCCAGCCTCACTCAGTACATCCAGCTGTACCTCGGCGGCTTCGGCCTCGAGCTCGACGACCTCAGGGCCCTCCGTACGTGGAACAGCCTGACCCCCGGCCACCCCGAGCACGGCCACACTAAGGGCGTCGAGACGACCACCGGCCCACTCGGCCAGGGCGTCGGCAACGCCGTCGGCATGGCGATGGCGGCCCGCCGTGAGCGCGGCCTGCTCGACCCCGACGCCGCCGACGGCCAGAGCCCGTTCGACCACCAGATCTACTGCATCGCCAGCGACGGCGACCTGCAGGAGGGCGTCTCGTCGGAAGCGTCGTCGTTGGCCGGCCACCAGCGGCTCGGCAACCTCACGCTGGTCTACGACGACAACAAGATCTCGATCGAGGACGACACGGCGGTCGCGTTCACCGAGGACGTCGCGGCGCGCTACGCGGCGTACGGCTGGCACGTGCAGGTGGTCGACTGGACCAACGACGACGACGGCTACGAGGAGGACGTGCAGGGCCTCTGGGACGCGCTGCAGGCGGCCAAGGCAGAGACCGGCCGTCCCAGCTTCATCCAGCTGCGCACGATCATCGCCTGGCCGGCACCCACCGCCCAGAACACCGGCAAGGCGCACGGGTCGGCACTCGGCGCCGAGGAGGTCGCTGCCACCAAGAAGGTGCTCGGCTTCGACCCGGACCAGAGCTTCGCGGTCGCCGACGACGTACTCGCGCACACCCGTGGGCTGCGCGAGCGGGGTGCGGCGGAGCAGGCGGAGTGGCAGGGCCGGTTCGACACCTGGCGGGCGGCCGCCGGCGACCGCGCCGACCTGTTCGACCGGATGCGTGAGCGCCGGCTCCCGGACGGCTGGTCCGAGGCGCTGCCGAGCTTCGACGCGGACGAGAAAGGCATCGCGACCCGCAAGGCGAGCGGCGAGGTGCTGTCCGCGATCGCCGCCGGGCTGCCCGAGCTGTGGGGCGGCTCGGCCGACCTGGCCGAGTCCAACAACACGACACCGAAGGGCGAGACGTCGTTCGTGCCGCCCGAGCACGCCACCAAGATGTGGCCCGGCGACTGGTACGGCCGGGTCCTGCACTTCGGCATCCGCGAGCACGGCATGGGATCGATCCTCAACGGCATCGCGCTGCACGGCGGCACCCGGCCGTACGGCGGCACGTTCCTGGTGTTCAGCGACTACATGCGGCCGTCGGTGCGGCTGGCGGCACTGATGAAGCTGCCGGTGACGTACGTGTGGACGCACGACTCCATCGGCCTCGGGGAGGACGGCCCCACGCACCAGCCGATCGAGCACCTGGCCGCGCTGCGCGCGATCCCCGGCCTCGACGTGGTCCGGCCCGCCGACGCCAACGAGACCACCGTCGCCTGGCGCACTGTCCTCGGGCACACCAACCGGCCCGCCGGCCTGGCGCTCACCCGGCAGAACGTCCCGACCTTCCCGCGCGGCAGCGAGGGGTACGCCGACGCCGAGGGAGTCGCCAAGGGCGCCTACGTACTCCTCGACGCCGAGGATGGCGACCCCGATGTCGTCTTGGTGGGTACGGGGTCGGAGGTGCAGCTCGCCGTCGCGGCGCGGACCGCGCTGGCCGCCGACGGAGTGCAGGCCCGGGTCGTCTCGATGCCGTGCCGGGAGTGGTTCGACGAGCAGGACGCCGCCTACCGCGACGCGGTGATCCCGCCGGCCGTCAAGGCGCGGGTGTCGGTCGAGGCCGGGGTGGCCGAGGGCTGGCGCGAGGTGGTCGGCGACGCCGGCCGGATCGTCAGCATCGACCACTACGGGGCATCGGCCGACTTCGCGACGGTGTACCGCGAGTTCGGAATCACGGCCGAGGCGGTGGCCCAGGCGGCCCGCGACAGCATCGCCGCCGCCGCCGAGCTGGGCGGCAAGGCCGCCTCCGTCTTCACCTCCGCCCACGGCCCCGTCGGTCCGGCCGACGAAGGCTGAGCACACCGTCCAAGCCCGAAGTTCAGACCAGTCACGCAGAGAAGGGTCGTAGCAATGAAGGATCGGCTGAAGGCGCTGTCCGACGCGGGCGTGTCCGTCTGGCTCGACGACATCTCGCGCGAGCGGCTGCGCACGGGCCAGCTCCAGCAGCTGCTCGACGACAAACACGTCGTCGGGGTCACCTCCAACCCGACGATCTTCGCGAAGGCGGTCTCCGACGCGGACGACTACGCCGAGCAGATCCATGACCTCGCGGTCCGTGAGCTCGGCGTCGACGAGGCGGTGCGGATGATCACGACGTACGACGTGCGCTGGGGCTGCGAGGTGATGCGACCGGCCTATGACGCCAGTGACGGTGTCGACGGCCGCGTCTCGATCGAGGTCGACCCGCGGCTCGCGCACGACACCGAGGCGACCATCGCCGAGGCCAAGGGCCTGTCGTGGATGATCGACCGGCCCAACCTGTACGTGAAGATCCCGGCCACCGAGGCCGGCCTGCCGGCGATCACCGCGACGCTGGCCGAGGGCATCAGCGTCAACGTCACGCTGATCTTCTCCCTCGACCGCTACTCCGCGGTGATGGAGGCCTTCCTGAGCGGGCTCGAGCAGGCCAAGGAGAACGGCCACGACCTCGCGACCGTCCACTCGGTGGCGTCGTTCTTCGTCAGCCGGGTCGACACCGAGGTCGACAAGCGGCTCGACAAGATCGGCTCCGACGAGGCGGCGGCGTTGCGCAGCAAGGCAGCCATCGCGAACGCGCGGCTCGCGTACCAACGCTTCGAGAAGGTCTTCTCCGGTGCGCGTTGGACGGCGCTCGAGGCCGCGGGTGCGCACAAGCAGCGCCCGCTGTGGGCGTCGACGTCGGTGAAGGACCCCAACCTGCCGGACACGATGTACGTCACCGAGCTGGTCGTCCCCGATGTCGTCAACACGATGCCGGAAGGCACCATCGAGGCGTTCGCCGACCACGGCGAGGTGAAGGGCGACCTGGTGAGCACCCAGTACGCCGACGCACAGGACGTGTTCGACCGGCTAGCCGCGCTGGGCGTGGAGTACGACGACGTCGTCCAGGTGCTCGAGGAGGAAGGCGTGCAGAAGTTCGAGGCCTCGTGGACCGAGCTGCTCGAGACCGTCACAACGGCCCTGAAGGACGCGGCTCCGAAGGGGGCCGAGGCGTGAGGGACCCGCTCACCGTCGTCGCCGACGGTGCCACCCGGGAAGACACGCTCAGCACCCTCGTCACCGACAACGTGGCCTCCCGGCTGGCCGTCAAGGACGCGACCTTGTGGGGTCCGGACGCCGAGGCCGAGGCCTCGATCCGGCTGGGCTGGGTCGACCTGCACGAGACCTCGCGGCCGCTGCTCGCTGAGGTCGACGCGCTGCGCGCCGAGCTGTGGGGCGTGGGCGTCACCCGGGTCGTGCTGTGCGGCATGGGCGGCTCGTCGCTGGCGCCGGAGGTCATCACCAGCAGCTATGGCGCCGAGCTCGTGGTGCTGGACTCGACCAACCCGTCGGTGATCTCCCGGGCACTCGCCGGCGACCTGGAGAGCACCGTCGTGGTGGTCTCCAGCAAGTCCGGGGGGACCGTCGAGACCGACAGCCAGCGGCGTGCCTTCGTCCAGGCATTCACCGCGGCCGGGATCGACGCGGCGACGCGGATCGTGGTCGTGACCGACCCGGGCTCGCCGTTCGAGCAGCTCGCCGTCGACGAGGGCTACCGGAAGATCTTCCTGGCCGACCCGCAGGTGGGCGGCCGCTACAGCGCACTGACCGCGTTCGGGCTGGTGCCGTCGGCGCTGGCCGGTGTCGACGTGGCCGAGCTGCTGGACGAGGCCGACGAGGTGGCGGCCGCGCTGCGCGCCGACGACCCGGACAACCCGGCGCTGCTGCTGGCAGCCGTGCTCGCCGGCGACCCCACCAGTGACCCGGCGCGGGACAAGGTGGCGATCGCCGAGGCGGGGTCCGGGCTGACCGGCTTCGCCGGCTGGGCGGAGCAGCTGATCGCCGAGAGCACCGGCAAGCTCGGCTTGGGGGTCCTGCCGCTGGCCGTCGAAGGCTTGGCGGCGCCGGAGGTGCGCTGGCCCGCCGCCGACGTCACGCCGGTCGCGCTGGTCGCTCCGCGCGCCGACCGGCCGACCACCGACGACGGCACGCCGGTCGTGACCGTGGCGGGGCCGCTCGGCGCGCAACTCCTGTTGTGGGAGACCGCGACCGCGGTGGCCGGGCGGATGCTCGGCATCAACCCGTTCGACCAGCCGGACGTCGAGAGCGCCAAGGAGGCGGCCCGCGGGCTGCTCGACCACCGGCCCGAGCCGGAGGACGCGGCGTTCACCGATGGCGCCGTCGAGGTGCGCGGGTCGGCCGGCCTGCTCGACGGCGTGGACACGCTGGCCGGTGCGGTCGAGGCGCTGCTGGCGCGACTGGCCGACGACGGCTACCTCGCCGTGATGGCCTACCTCGACTCCGAGCGCGACGCCGACCTGGCCGGGGTCCGGTCGACGCTGTGCCGTCGGACCGAGCGCCCGACGACGTTCGGCTGGGGACCCCGGTTCCTGCACTCCACCGGGCAGTACCACAAGGGCGGCCCCGCGCAGGGGGTGTTCTTGCAGGTCACCAGCACCGAGCCGGTCGACGTCGAGATCCCCGACCGGCCGTTCACGTTCGGCACCCTGATCGCGGCGCAGGCGGCCGGCGACGCCCGCGTGCTCGCCGACCGCGGCCGACCCGTACTTCGGCTGCACCTCACCGACCCCGACGCCGGCGTACGCCAGCTGTTGGAGACCCTTCGATGAACGCCGCAGCGGCATGAGCAACCGCCCCAGCAACCCGCTGAACAACCCACTCCGCGACCCGCAGGACCGGCGGCTGCCCCGGATTGCGGGGCCGTGCGGCCTGGTGATCTTCGGCGTCACCGGCGACCTGGCCCGCAAGAAGCTGATGCCGGCCGTCTACGACCTCGCCAACCGCGGCCTGCTGCCGCCGGGCTTCGCGCTGGTCGGTTTCGCCCGCCGCGACTGGGCCAACCAGGACTTCGCGCAGATCGTGCACGACGCTGTCGCCGAGCACGCCCGGACACCGTTTCGCGAGGAGGTCTGGCGGCAGCTGTCCGAGGGCTTCCGGTTCGTCCCCGGCGACTTCGCCGACGACGTGGCGTTCGACCGCCTGCGGCAGACCATCGAGGACCTCGACAAGGAGCGTGGCACCGGCGGCAACCACGCGTTCTACCTGTCGATCCCGCCGCGGTTCTTCCCCGACGTCGTCGGTCAGCTCAAGGAGCACGGCCTCGCCGCCCACGACGACTCCTGGCGGCGCGTGGTGGTCGAGAAGCCGTTCGGCTCCGACCTGCAGACGGCACGCGAGCTCAACACCGTCGTGTCCGAGGTGTTCCCGGCCGAGTCGGTCTTCCGGATCGACCACTACCTCGGCAAGGAGACGGTCCAGAACATCCTGGCGATGCGCTTCGCGAACGCGCTGTTCGAGCCGATCTGGAACACCCACTACGTCGACCATGTCCAGATCACCATGGCCGAAGACATCGGCATCGGTGGCCGGGCGGGCTACTACGACGCGATCGGCGCCGCCCGCGACGTGATCCAGAACCACCTGCTGCAGCTGATGGCGCTGATCGCGATGGAGGAGCCGATCTCGTTCGACGCGCGCAGCCTGCGGATCGAGAAGCAGAAGGTGCTGGAGGGGGTCCGGCTGCCGCGGCGGCTCGACCTGCACACGGCCCGCGGGCAGTACGCAGAGGGGTGGTCCGGCGGCGTCAAGGTGCCCGGGTACACCGCCGAGGAGGACATCCCGGCCGACAGCCGCACGGAGACGTTCGCCGCGATCAAGCTGGAGATCGGCAGCGCCCGGTGGGCCGGTGTGCCGTTCTACCTGCGGGCCGGCAAGCGGCTCGGGCGGCGGGTCACCGAGGTCGCCGTGGTCTTCAAGCGGGCACCGCACCTGCCGTTCAACGAGACGGTGACCGAGGCCCTCGGCGAGAACGCACTGGTGATCCGGGTGCAGCCCGACGAGGGCGTCACGGTCCGGTTCGGCTCCAAGGTGCCGGGTACGGCGATGGAGATCCGCGACGTGAGCATGGACTTCGCCTACGGCGGCTCGTTCGTGGAGTCCAGCCCGGAGGCGTACGAACGGCTCATCCTCGACGTGCTGCTCGGGGACCCGCCGCTGTTCCCCCAGCACGAGGAGGTCGAGCTGTCCTGGCAGATCCTCGACCCGATCATCGAGCACTGGGCCAAGAAGGGTTCGCCGGAGCCGTACCCCTCCGGCACCTGGGGTCCCGCGTCGGCCGACGCGATGCTCGCCCGCGACGGGCGTGCTTGGCGCCGTCCCTGAGCCCCTGAACGGAGCGAGATGAGCACCGAACTCACCGACACCAACTCCGCGGCGATCGCGGCCGAGCTGCTGACCGCGCGGCGGAGGGCCGGCAGCCCTGCCATGGGCATGGTCCTGACCCTGATCGTCGACACCGACGAGGAGGGCTCCGCGGAGGCGCTCGGCGCGGCCCGGGCGGCATCGACCGAGCACCCGGCGCGCGTGCTGGGCGTGATCCGCGGCCGCGCGACCGGCACCTCCCGCGTCGACGCCGAGATCAACATCGGCCATCACGCACCGGGTGAGTCGATCCTGATCCGGCTGACCGGCGAGGTGACGAGGCACGCCGAGAGTGTCGTACTCCCGCTGCTGCTGCCGGACTCCCCGGTGGTGATCTGGTGGCCGCGCCGGGCTCCCGACGACCCGGCCGCGGACCCGCTCGGGGCGCTCGCGCAGCGGCGGATCACCGACTGCGCGTCGGTGCCGCGAGGCCGGCAGGCTGCGCTGGAGCAGCAGTGCGCGGTGTTCTCGAAGGGCAACACCGACCTCGCCTGGACCCGGCTCACCGGCTGGCGGGCGCTGCTGGCAGCGTCGCTGGACGAGTACGACACCAAGGTCACGGCCGCCGAGATTACCGCCGAGCGCGTCTCA
>JBOHDE010000129.1:0-10749 GCA_050699035.1 Nocardioidaceae bacterium
GCCTCGATAATCGGCGTTGTCAACGTACGGACTCCTCAGTTCGCGCGATGCCAGGGTTGTTACCTGCACCGGTCGTGCTTCGTCATACCTACGACGAATGAGGACGGCGGGAGGTAACAGTGGAGGACGACGAGTGGCTTGCCGAGCGCTTCGAGGAGCAGCGGCCCGGGCTGCGGGCAGTGGCATTCAAGATGCTGGGCTCGGCCAGCGAGGCAGAAGACGCGGTCCAGGAGGCGTGGCTGCGGCTTCAGCGATCAGATGTCACTACTGTTCACAACCTCGCCGGCTGGTTGACGACGGTCGTTGGACGTGTCTGCCTCGATGTTCTGCGGTCGCGCAAAGCGCGTCGCGAGGATCCGCTCAAAGTTGACTCGGACGGCCAGCTCGAAAGTCAGGGGTCTGACCCCGAGGGCGATGCGGTGCTCGCTGACCAGGTCGGCCTGGCACTCATGGTCGTACTCGACACGTTGACCCCCGACGAGCGACTGGCATTTGTCCTGCACGATCTGTTCGGGGTGTCTCATCGAGAGATCGCCTCCATCCTCGACAAGACCCCGGCTGCATCGAAGATGCTCGCCAGCCGCGCTCGGCGCCGGGTTCACAGACCCGACAGCATCCCAGAGCACCGGCGCGCTGAACGTGGCGAAGTTGTCGCAGCCTTTCTCCTCGCGTCACGTGAAGGCGACTTCGAACGCCTGTTGTCGCTGCTCCACCCCGAGGTTTCCCTCCGGGCCGATGCCACCGCCGCGAGCTGGGGCGCGCCCGATGGCGTTCGTGGCGCCGCCGCGGTGGCCGGACAGCTCGGCGGTAGGGCACAGGCAGCCCGCCTTGCCTTGATCGATGGATCCCCAGGTGCGGCATGGGCACCGGCCGGACACCTTCGCTCGGCGTTCATCTTCACCATCGTCGACGACAAGATCACCGCTATCGATGTGGTGGCCGAACCGGCACAGCTGGACCGGCTTGACGTCGAGTTCATGACCGCATAAATCGGGACGACTCACCATGGCCAGCGGCCGCGAGAAAGCGCCGGTCCTGCGCGGGTTCGACGACATGCAAGAAGATGACACTTATGGGTGGCAGCGCGCTGGTGATCTTCGACTGCGACGGGGCCCTTGTCGACACCGAGCGTCTGGTGCAGGCGGTTGACATGCAGATGATCTCCGAACTCGGCTGGCCCATCACGCGCGATGAGATCTTGGAACAGCACCTTGGCCGTTCCGAGGCTGCGGTCACGGAGAACATCGAGCGCCATCTGGAGCAGCCGGTGCCGCCCGATTTCGTCCTGAGGCGCCACGCCGCATACATGAGAGCGTTCAGCCGTCACCTTACCGAGGTTCCCGGTGTTCGAGCTGTTGCCGAAGCGCTGCTCGTCGCGGGTCACGACATGTGCGTCGCCTCGTCTGGAAGCCACGAGCGGATGGCATTAACGCTCGGTAGGACCGGGCTCCTTCCGCTCTTTGAAGGACGGATCTTCAGTGCGACCAAAGGTGGCCAAAGGCAAGCCGGAGCCTGATCTATTTCTGCACGCGGCACGACGAATGGGCCACGAACCTGACCGCTGTGTTGTTATCGAGGACAGCCCAACGGGAGTCTCGGCAGCACGTGCCGCTGGAATGCGAGTGATCGGATTCTGTGCGCTCACCCCATGCAGCGCTCTAGGCGACGCCGATGAACGAGTCAGCATCATGGCCGACATGGGCTCTGCCATCGCCCGGCAAGTCGCACATCAAGGCTGACACCCACGACCGGCATCGTCACCTCCGCGTCGCCGGCCAACTCCGCCACATCGGCATCGGCCGAACCCACCGGAGCACCCGAAGGACCCACCCGAGAATGACGAAAGGTCCGGACCCAGTTGCAGGTCCGGACCTTTCCGATCTCCTGAGAGATCACATGGCGGTGGCGGTGGGATTTGAACCCACGGTGGGCTTGCACCCACACACGCTTTCGAGGCGTGCTCCTTAGGCCGCTCGGACACGCCACCGCGGACGAGGGTACCGGAGACCCCGGGCCGGTCAGAAATCGAAAGCCGGGCCTTCGGCCTGGTCCCGGCGGTCGGCGAAGAACGTGTCGAGCAGGGCGGTCGACTCCTCGGCGAGCACGCCGCCGAGGACCTCGGGACGGTGGTTGAGGCGGCGGTCACGTACGACGTCCCAGAGCGACCCGACGGCTCCGGCCTTCTCGTCGTACGCCCCGAAGACGACGCGGTCGACCCGGGCCAGGACGGCCGCGCCCGCGCACATCGTGCAGGGTTCGAGGGTCACCACCAGGGTGCAGCCCGACAGCCGCCACTCGCCCCGGGCGGCAGCGGCGCCGCGCAGCGCGAGCACCTCGGCGTGCGCGGTCGGGTCGGCATCGGCCTCACGCCGGTTGCGCCCGACCCCGATCGTCTCGCCGGACGGAGAGATCACCACCGCACCAATGGGTACGTCGCCGGCCGCCCTCGCCAGCGCCGCCTGCTCGAGCGCAGACCGCATCGCGCCGTGCCAGACATTGCGGGTCGGAGCGCTCACTCGGTGTCGGAGTCGACGGCCGACTCGTACTCCTTGGCGAACCCGACGTGGTTCGCGATGTCCTGCAGCATCTCGTCGGGGTACAGCTCCTCCTCGTCGCACAGCACGGCAAGGTCCATCGCGGAGAACCCGACGTCGGCCAGGATGTCCATGTCGCCGGCTGGCTGGAGGCCGTCCTCGTCATCGGGCATCGGCAGACCGAGCTCGTCGACCACAGCGCGGGCCAGCGGCCACTCGGTAGCGGCGGTGATGTCGGAGAGCAGCAGGCGTACGTCCGGCCCGTGCACGCGCGCCAGGACGAAGAAGTCCTCGGCGACCGACACCATGCCGAGCGCGCCGGAGTCACCCGGCGACTGGCGGAGTGCGTGCAGCAAGGTCTCGAGATCGGAGGCGGCACGGGGCGGGAGCGCGTTGACCTGCCACGCGCCTTCTTCACGGAACGCGGCCACGGCGAAGTCGACCACCTCATCGGACGACTCGGTCATCACCTCTCCATCCTGGCACTCCTCCGTTGCATCGTGGCAGATGTGTAGCGTGTGGCGCCATGCGCATCCATGTGGCGGATCACCCGCTTATCGCCCACAAGCTCACCGTCTTGCGGGACCAGGAGACCAACTCACCGACGTTCCGCCGCCTCGCCGACGAGCTGGTCACGCTGCTGGCGTACGAGGCGACCCGCGAGGTCCGCGTCCAGCCCGTCTCGGTCACTACCCCGGTCGCGCCGACGGAGGGGGTCAAGCTCGCCCGCCCCAAACCGCTGGTGGTGCCGATCCTACGCGCCGGGCTCGGCATGCTCGACGGTCTGATGCGGCTGATGCCGACCGCGGAGGTCGGGTTTCTCGGCATGATCCGAGACGAGGAGACGCTGCGCGCCTCGACGTACGCCGAGCGACTCCCCGACGATCTCCAGGGCCGGCAGTGCTACCTGCTCGACCCGATGCTCGCGACCGGTGGCACGCTGGCCGCGGCCGCGAAGTTCCTGGTCGACCGTGGCGCCGACGACATCACCGCGATCTGCCTGCTGGCGGCACCGGAGGGGATCGAGCGGCTGGAGCGCGAGCTCGCCGACTTCGGGCGGCCGTTCACGATCGTCACCGCCGCCCTCGACGAGCGGCTGAACGAGAAGGGCTACATCGTCCCTGGTCTCGGCGACGCGGGCGACCGGCTGTACGGCATCGTCGACTGATCCGCCCGAGTCGCGCCCGCGGCGTGCGGCCCCAGGAGTGACACGCGACTGGGCGCCGGCTCAGAAGATGCGGACCGTGCCGGTGGCGATCAGGATGAGGATCAGCGCAACGAGCGCGCCGAGTGCCAGATAAGTCACTGCGCGTGACCGCTTCTCCTCGTCCGGCTCGGGGGCGTCGTACTGCGGCTTGTCCATCGTCTCCAGGGCCTTTCGGTGCTGACTGGCCCCTCCCTATCTTCAGGGTAACCCGCAGTTACATGACTAAACGTGACCGCCGGGGATTGCTGTCACCGGGCACGCTCGCCGGTTGTCAAGGATTGCCCAATTGGGCAATTTTCGACCCAGTCCTGACCGTTTCGAGGTGGAATTTTGCCCAATTGGGCAATTTTCGACGCGCAGACGCGGGACGGCGCAGCGACAGCCGCTACAGCGCCTTGACCGCGCTGAGCAGCTTGGTGAGTGAGTCGCGGGCGTCGCCGAACAGCAAGGTGGTCTTCGGGTCGAAGAGCAGCTCGTTCTCGATGCCGGCGAAGCCGGGCCGCATCGACCGCTTCATGAACACGATCTGCCGGGACTCGTCGGCATTGAGGATCGGCATGCCGTAGATCGGAGCACCGGGCGTCGTCTTCGCGGCCGGGTTGACCACGTCGTTCGCACCCACGACCAGCACGACGTCGGTCTGCTTGAAGTCACCGTTGATCTGGTCCATCTCACGCAACTGCTCGTACGGCACCTGCGCCTCCGCGAGCAGCACGTTCATATGCCCGGGCATCCGGCCGGCCACCGGGTGGATCGCATAGTCGACCTTGATGCCACGCTCACCGAGTTCGTCGACCAGGTCGCGCAACGTGTGCTGGGCCTGCGCGACGGCCAGACCGTACCCCGGGACGACGATCACCCGGTGGGCGTAGCCGAGCAGGATCGCGACGTCCTCCGCGCCGGCCGACTTCACCGGCCGGTCGCTGATCTCCCCGCCACCGAGCGTCGAGCCGCCCTTCAGGGCACCGAACAGCGTGTTGAACAGGGATCGGCCCATCGCGTCGGCCATCAGCTTGGTCAGGAACGTGCCGGATGCGCCGACCAGGGTGCCCGCCACCAGCAGCAGCGTGTTGCCGAGGACGTACCCGCCGGCGGCCACGGTGAGTCCGGTGAACGCGTTCAGCAGGGAGATCACGATGGGTACGTCGGCGCCGCCGACCGGCAGCACCAGCAGGATGCCGAGCGCGAGGCCGACCAGGCAGAGCAGCGTGCCGACGGCCAGCCCGGGCCCGGCGACCAGCACGACCGACAACACCACGCCGGCGAGCAACGAACCGCCGAAGAGCACCGGCAGACCGGGGAACGTCACCGGGCGGGTGGTCATCAGCTCTTGCAGCTTGGCAAACGTCACCATCGACCCGGAGAAGCTCACCGACCCGACCAGGATCGTGAACGCGGTCGCGACCAGGGCGACCAGCGCCGACCCACCGTCCTCGCCGTGCGCGATGATCTCGTTCAGCTCGAGCAGCGCGACCAGTGCAGCGGCACCGCCACCGACACCGTTGAACAGCGCCACCAGCTGGGGCATCTGGGTCATCTGCACGCGCTGCGCACCGATGACGCCGATCACGGTGCCAACGGCGATGGCGGCGAGGATCCAGCCGAGGTTGCCCACGTCGTACGCGAAGAACGTGATCACGCACGCCAGCACGGCACCTGCGGCGCCGATCAGGTTGCCGCCGCGCGCGGTCTTGGGCGACGACAGGCCCTTCAGCGCGACGATGAAGCAGATCGCCGCGGCGAGGTAGCCCAGCTGCGCCCAGACCGGGATCATGCGGCACCTTCCTGGGCGTTCTCCTGCGGTGCCTTCTTGGGCGCCTTGCGACCGCCGAACATCTGCAGCATCCGGTCGGTGACGACGAAGCCGCCGACCATGTTGATGGTCGCGAGTACGACAGCGGCCAGGCCGACGATGAGCCCGCCGGTGGACTCGGCGAACCCGGTCACGATCACCGCGCCGACGAGGATGACGCCGTGGATCGCGTTGGCGCCCGACATCAACGGGGTGTGCAGGGTCGACGAGACCTTGGAGATCACCTCGACGCCGGTGAAGACCGACAGGATGAACACCGTCAGCAATGCGATCTCGGTGGTCATGAGCCAGCTCCTTCCAGCCGCTCGCGGGTCGGCTCGTGCCGAATCTCGCCGCCATGCGTGACGCAGCAGCCGGCCACGACCTCGTCGTCGAAATCGGGGGCGAACGCGCCCTCGGTGGTCATCAGCGTGATCAGGTTGACGAGGTTCTGGGCGTACAGCTTGCTGGCTGGGCCGGGCATCTGGCTGGGGACGTTGGACGCTCCCCACACCATCGCGTGGCCGATCCGGACCTCCTCGCCGGCGACTGAGCCC
Source organism: Nocardioidaceae bacterium (assembly GCA_050699035.1). Lineage (GTDB taxonomy): Bacteria > Actinomycetota > Actinomycetes > Propionibacteriales > Nocardioidaceae > WHTB01. The sequence goes on from JBOHDE010000129.1 coordinate 6,091, forward strand.
TCGACATTGCCGCCAGTCTCGGCCGCGAGGTCGATCACCACCGAGCCGGGCTTCATCTGCTCGACCATCTCGCGGGTGACCAGCACCGGCGCGGTACGGCCGGGCACGGCGGCGGTGGTGATCAGCGCATCCGCGGCAGCGATGTACGGCGTGAGCAGCTCGCGCTGTCTCGTCGCCCGGTCCTCGGTCATCTCGCGGGCGTAGCCCCCCGTGCCCTCCAGCGTCTCCAACTCGAGCTCGATGGGTACGGCGCCCATCGACGCGATCTCCTCGGCCGCCGCGGCGCGCACGTCGTACGCCTTGACCACGGCGCCGAGCCGCTTGGTGGTCGCGATCGCCTGCAGCCCGGCGACGCCGGCACCGAGGACGACGACCTGGGCCGGCGGGACGGTGCCCGCGGCGGTCATGTTCAGCGGGAGGAACCGGCGCAGCTTCTCCGCGGCGACGATGGCGGCCCGGTAGCCGCCCACCAGCGCCTGCGAGCTGAGCGCGTCCATCGACTGGGCCCGCGAGATGCGCGGCACCAGCTCCAGCGCGAACGCCGTGACACCGGCGTCTCGCAGCGCGACCACGATGTCAGTCTCCTGCCCGACCGGTAGGAACGAGAAGGTCGCCGCGCCCTGCTTGAGCTGCTGCACCCGGCCGATCTCGAGCGGCTGCACCGACAGCACGACCTCGGCCGCCGACAGCGCGTCCGCCTCGATCGTCGCACCGGCCTCGCGGTAGAGGTCGTCGGCGTACTCCGCGCCGGCGCCGGCGTCTGGCTCGACGGCGACCTCGTAGCCGAGCGCGGAGAGTTTGCCGACCAGCTCCGGAACGGCAGCGACCCGGCTCTCGCCGGGCCGCGTCTCCTTGACCACTGCGATCTTCACCCTCGGCAACCTAGAGGCACACAGGCCATCTCGCTACCACTTGAGAGGGTTGTCTCAGCATGTGTATGCTGTATCCCATCCGTTTTTCGACGGGCTCGTGCCACGCTGAGCGGATGGAAGCCTGGTTCGTGCAACCCGACGGGCTGACCCGGCACTCTTCGGGCGAGATCCCCGGCCTGCTCGAGCGGACCGACGGGATCACCTGGGTAGACGTCGCCAGTTGGGACACCGAGGCCGAGACCACGCTGATCGAGGTGTTCCGCTGCCACCCGCTGGTGGTCAGCGCCTGCCGGCAGCGCAACCACGTGCCGACCGTGCATGGGTACGCGTCGCACGTGTTCGTGATCCTGCACGCACCGCTGGCGGGCCAATCCGGTCACGTGCACATGCTGGAGCTCGACCAAGTGGTGGGGCGCAACTACCTCGTCACCGTCCACGGACCTCTCAACCCTGCGGTCGACCTCGCCGACGCGCTGCGCGACACCGATGGAGTACGCGAGCGGATCGAGCAGGGTCGGTTCCGGCCCCGGTCGGCCGCCGAGCTGTCGTACGCCATCGGGACCTCGGTCGCCCGCCGCCAGCGGGCGCTGATCGGCGACGTCGCGGAGCGGCTCCCCGACCTCGAGCAGGAGGTGATGGCGGCCGACTTCCGCCGGCCCGAGGTGCTGCTGGAGCGCCTGTTCCTGTTGCGCCACGAGCTGCTGATCGCTCGCACGATGGCGGCCCAGGCCAACGACGTGTACGCCCGCATCGGGTCGCTCGAGCGGTTCGTACCCGACGCGGACCGGCCGTTCGCGAAGGACCTGACCGAGCAGTTCGACCGCATCCGGAGCGTCGCAGACGGCGAGAGCCAGTTCCTCGTCGGGGTCATCGAGCTCTACCAGACCCGGGTCACCACGAAGATGACCGTGGCGATGGAGCGGCTGGCGGTGATCGCCGCGATCACCCTGCCGGTCACCGCGCTGGCCTCCATCTACGGCATGAACGTCATCGTCAACGACTCGACCCGCATCGTGCAGGTCGTCCTCGTGCTGCTGGTGATGGCGACGATCAGCGGTGTCCTGCTGCGCTGGACCAAGCGTCAGGGCTGGTGGTGACCTGCTGCCTGCGGCTCCAGGTGCCGGCCGAAGAACTCGAGGATCAGCTCCGCGCGCTGCCGCCGATGGACCGGTGAGCCCGACCGCGACATCTCGTGCCCCTCCGCCGGGAAGCGCACCAGCTCGACCTCCTTCTCCGCCAGTCGCAGCGCGACGAACAGCTGCTCGGCCTGCTCGATCGCGCACCGCAGGTCCTCCTCGGCGTGCAAGATCAGCAGCGGGGTGTCGATCTCGCGTACGTAGGTGATCGGTGACATCGACAGCCACAGCTCGGGATCGTCGAGGTGACCCACGCCGAACCAGGACCGGAACGCCCCGGCGCCGTCCGACGACCACTCCTGGCTGAGCAGGTTGTTGCAGGACCGCTCGCTGCAGGCCGCCGTGAACCGGTCGGTGTGGCCGACGACCCACGACGTCATGTAACCGCCGTAGCTGCCCCCGAGGATGCCGAGCCGGTCGGAGTCGACGAACGCGTGCGTCTCGACCGCATGGTCGACCACCGCCATCACGTCGTCGTAGTCGACGCTCCCCCAGCCGGTGCCGCCGAGCGGAGCGCCGCAGATGGCCCGGCCGAAAGCCTCCTCACGGCCCGAGCTTCCCCGCGGGTTGCACAGGAGTACGACGTACCCGGCGCGGGCCTGGAGCTGGAACTCGTCGAAGAAGCGGTTGCCGTACTGGGTGAACGGACCGCCGTGCACGTTGACCAGCATGGGGTACGACGCCGCCGGGTCGAAGTCGGGCGGAGTCACCAGCCACGCGTCCAGCTCGACCGTGCCATCGGTCGAGGGCACCGTGAACTGCTCGTACGGGCGGAGCTGTGCCTGGGTCGCGAACGCCGCGGTCAGGTCGGTGAGCGGTCGGGCCTTGCCACCGTCGAGGACGTACAGCTCCCCCGGTCGCGTCGGCGTCGACAGCGTGATCGCGATCGTGCCCGCCGCCGCGTCGTACCCGGTCACGCAACCGGCCTCGCTCCAGACCGGCTCGGGCGGCGTCGAACCGTCGGCGGCGACGCGGTAGAGGTGCACGTCGCCGCGGTCCTCGGCGCACACCAGCAGGGTCTCGTCGTCGACCCAGTGCGGCCGGCGGGCTCCCGGGTACGGCGCGAAGGTGCGGTCCAGCCGGTCGGACACCCACCGATGCTCGCCACCGTGCACATCGACCACACCGACGTGCCGGTTATGGGGGTACGTCGCCGCGTCGTCCGTGCCGAGGAGGGCCACTCGGCTGCCGTCCGGCGAGACGCTCGGGTTGTCGTAGTCGCCGATGGTTCCGGTGAGCCGGGTGCGCTCGCCGGAGCCGACGTCGATCGCGTGCAGGTCGACCTTGAGGTCGAGGTCCCAGGTGGCGTGCGTCGCCCCGCTCACGATCAGCGTCGACGAGTCGGGAGTCCAGGCCGGGCCGCCCAGCTGGTGCTCGCCCGGCGTGAGGTTGCGCGGCGGTGCGGAGCCGTCGGCGGGGACGACGTAGACGTGCTGGGGTCGGTCGACGACGAAGCCCTCGTTGTCGAGCCGGGCGAATAACCGGGTGATCCGGCGTGGGGGCTGCCTGCGCTCGTCGTCGTCGGACAGCCGATCGTCCCGGGTGCGGGTGGTGAACGCGATCTGCCGCCCGTCCGGCGACCATTGCAGCCCGCCCGCGCCCTCCGGCAGCTTCGCCAGCGTCACCACCTCGCCGCCGGTGCGCACCGGCGCGACGTGCATCGAGCTCTTCGCCTGCTCGCCCTCGCCTCGGGTCGACGTGAACGCCAGCCGCCCACCGTCGGGCGACCAGGTCGGGTTGGCGTCTTTGTGGTCGCCGGACGTGAACGGCAACGGCGCCGAGGAGCCGTCCACCGCCGCGAGCCAGACCTGGCTGCGGTACGTGTTGTCATCGAGGTCGGCCCGCTGGACGACGAACGCGACCGTCGTCCCGTCGGGTGACACTGCGGGCTGGGCAACGTCGATGAGGGCACCGAGATCATCAGGCAGCATGCGCTGACCCTAGGACAGCGCGACCGCCACCGTCGCGCGAGTTTCGGCCACCTTTCCGACCGCCCCTCCCCGGTGCCGCTCGGTGAGTGTGACGAGTTGGTTGCGACACGCCGGCGTGTCGCGCCAACTCGTCACACTCACCGGTGGGATGGACCGATCAGTAGTACCAGGGGTACGGCGACCAGTCGGGGGCGCGCTTCTCGAGGAACGCGTCCCGCCCTTCGGCGGCCTCGTCGGTCATGTACGCCAGCCGGGTCGTCTCGCCGGCGAAGAGCTGTTGGCCGACCAACCCGTCGTCGATCAGGTTGAACGAGTACTTCAGCATCCGCTGCGCCGTCGGCGACTTCCCGTTCACCTTGCGGCCCCACTCGAGTGCGGTCTTCTCCAGCTCCGCATGGGGAACGACGGCGTTGACCATCCCCATCCGGTACGCCGCGTCGGCGTCGTACTCATCACCGAGGAAGAAGATCTCGCGGGCGAACTTCTGCCCGACCTGCCGCGCGAGGTACGCCGACCCGAAGCCGCCATCGAAGCTCGCCACGTCGGCGTCGGTCTGCTTGAACCGCGCATGCTCGGCCGAGGCGAGGGTCAGGTCGGCGACGACGTGCAGCGAGTGCCCGCCACCCGCGGCCCAGCCGGGCACGACGCAGATGACGACCTTCGGCATGAACCGGATCAGCCGCTGGCACTCCAGGATGTGCAGCCGGCCGAGCCGCGCCT
>JBOHDE010000130.1:0-10726 GCA_050699035.1 Nocardioidaceae bacterium
AGGTCGGTGAGCGCGGATCGCACGGCGCGGCGGGTGTCGGCTACCGCGGGGTCGAGCATGGGTCAGCCGTGCACTCGGCGTACCCAGGCCGCCGGGTCGCCGATCTCCAGCTTGCTCGGCAGGTTGTCGGCCGACGTCCAGACCTGGTTGAACCCGTCCATCCCCACCGCGTCGACAGCCCCGCGGACGAACGCGGCGCCGTCGCGGTACTGCCGCATCTTGGCGTCGAACCCGAGCAGCCGGCGCAGCAGCTGGTCGAGGGCGCCGCCGCCCTTGCGCCGCGAGTCGAACTTCTTGCGGATCACCTCGACGGACGGGATCACGTCGGGTCCGACGCCGTCCATCACGACGTCGGCGTGGCCCTCGAGGAGTGACATGGTGGCGGTGATCCGGTCGACGATCTCGCGCTGCGCTGGGGTCTGGACGAGGTCGAGCAGGGAGAACTCCGAGCCGAGCTCACCCTTGGTGGCCCGGGTCAGCCGCTCGACCCCCTCACGCAGCGTCGCACCGAGTGCGGCGGGGTCGAGCTCGGTCGCGTCGACCAGGGCGCCGATCTCGGTCATCAGGTGCTCCCGCATCCACGGCACCGCGGTGAACTGCACCCGGTGGGTCTCCTCGTGCAGGCAGACCCAGAGCCGGAAGTCGTGCGGGTCGACGTCGAGCTCGCGCTCGGTGTGCACGATGTTGGGTGCCACCAGCAGCATCCGGCCGGTCGCGTTGTCGTCCTCGCCGGGGCGCCCCTGCCAGAACGGGTCGAACTGGCCGAGTACGCGGCCGGCCAGGTAGCCCAGCAGCGCCCCGACCTCGAGCCCGGTGATGCGCGAGCCGACGGCTGCGGCCATCGGCGACGGGGCGCCGCGGCTGCTGACGACCTTGTCCACGACCGGCCGCATCAGCATCCGGAAGCCGTCGGTGTTGGCCTGCACCCAGCCGCCCCGGTCGATCACCACCACCGGCGCGGTCGCGGTGGCGGTGTGCAGGCCGGTGAACGCGCGGACATGTCCCTCGGACTGCTCCGCACCCGCACGCAGCTCGGTGACAATCGTGCGTGCCTCGGCGTGGGACACCTCGGGCCCGGGCCGCAGGAACCGTTTCGCGGTCTGCGCGGCGAGCTCCCAGTCGACCATCTCCGGCTGCTCAGTCATGCGCCAACCGTACGTCGCCCGCCCTCACCCCCGGTGAGTGTGACGTTTCCGACGCGACACGCCGGCGTGTCTGTCGAAGACGTCACACTCACCGGGGGCAGCAGGAAGCGAGAGCGGCGGACAGGTCGTCGAGGGTGGCGCGGGCGTCCAACGTGTTCTCGAGCCGCACCCGGTCCGCGACCGCGGCGTAGACGAGCGCGGCACCGTCGCGGTCGAGCACCACCCCGGCCAGCCCGTGCACTCCGCTCAGCGTCCCGGTCTTCGCTCGCACCACCCCGAGCCCCGCCTTCGTCGGCGGCCGCAGCTCGGCGTCGAACCGGTCGTCGAGACTGCCACTGAACCCGGCCACCGGCAGCCCGGTCACGGCCGACCGGAGCGCCGCCCGATCGGGGTCGGCGGCGACCGCCAGCGTCTCCACCAGCGCGTCGAGCGGCAGCCGGTTGCGGCGGGCCAGCCCGCTGCCGTCGTACAGCCGGGCCCGTGACAGGTCGACACCGAGGCCGGTGAGCGTTCGCACCATCGCCTTGACACCCTCGCCGAACGAGCCCGGCCTTTCGGCGGCGAGGGCGACGTGGCGGAGCAGCACCTCCGCACCCTCGTTGTCGCTAACCAGCAGCGTGTGGGCGACGACCTGGTCGAGCGGCGGCGACTCGACCGCGGCGACGGTCTCCGCGTCCTGGGGTGCCTTGCGCGGCATCGGCCGTCCGCGGACCGTGATGCCGCGGCGGTCGAGCTGGGCCGCGAACGTCTCGGCGGCGGCCCGGCCGGGCGACGCGGACCGGCCGGCACCGCCCTTCTCGACCCCTTCGTCGACCCACAGCGCGCTGATCCGGCTGACCACGCCGTCGGGTACGTACGCGGCCTCCCATGCGGGGTTCTCCGCCGGCCCGGCGAACAGCGAGCTGTCGTACGTCACCGTGACCTGGGTGACCCCGTCCGCCTTCAGCGCGGCGGCCGTCCGCCGAGCCAGGTCGTACGTCGTCGCGCGCTTCGGGTACTCGCGGACCCCGCGCCGGGGCGGCGTACGCGCCAGCAAGGGATCCCCGCCGCCGACCAGGACGAGCTGGTTGGGTGCGGTGCCGCGGACGACGCTAGTGCTGAATCGGTGGTCGGGGCCGAGCTGGTCCAACACCACCACCGACGTCAGGATCTTCAGCGTCGACGCCGGGGTGAAGAGGTCGCGGCCGCCGGCCCGCAGCAGCTCCTTGCCGGTGCTCAGGTCCTGGACCAGCACGCCGCGATGAGGCCCGAGGTCACCGTCCTTCAGCAGCGGGGACAGTCGCCGCCGCAGCGCGACCCGGTTCGGAGCGGGGCCAGTGGCCGCCGCGAGCACCGGCGCCGGGCGGGCCGCGTCGGGCAGCGACACCGCCGCCGGCGGGGGCAGCTCCGCCGGCGCCGCCCGCTCCTGGTCCAGGAACCGGTCGAGCAGCCCGTTGTCGTACGCCAGGTAGCCGCCGCCCGCGAGGGACGCGAGCAGCACCACCACGACAGCGAGCACGACCGTGGTGCGGCCGGCGGCGCCTCTGCGCACGTGACCCTCCCTCGAAGAGCGGTGGATGCCGTGTAGGGGACACTAGACCGGCATCGCGTTACGGTCGGCAGCAGGAGGCAGCAGGTGGAGTTCGACGTCACGATCGAGATCCCGAAGGGTCAGCGCAACAAGTACGAGGTCGACCACAAGACCGGGCGGCTGCGTCTCGACCGGACGCTGTTCACCTCCACCCAGTACCCCGCCGACTACGGCTTCGTCGACGACACCCTCGGCCTCGACGGCGACCCGCTCGACGCGCTCGTCGTGCTGCAGGAGCCGACGTTCCCGGGCTGCCTGATCAAGTGCCGCGCGATCGGCATGTTCCGGATGACCGACGAGGCCGGCGGGGACGACAAGGTGCTGTGCGTCCCGGCCACCGATCCGCGGATGGAGCACCTGCGCGACATCCACCACCTCGCGGAGTTCGACCGGCTGGAGATCCAGCACTTCTTCGAGGTCTACAAGGACCTCGAGCCCGGCAAGTCGGTCGAGGGCGCCAGCTGGGTCGGACGGGCCGAGGCCGAGGCCGAGGTGACGGCGTCGTTCCAGCGGTTCAAGGACAACGGCGGGTACGACCACTGACCGCTCGTCGGTGAGCGATCGCCGGCGGGTCGACCTATGCCCAGTTGGGGCTCCCCTGACTGATGTGTGGGTAGGCCGCCGGCAGGTCCGGTTCGCCGCCTGGTGGGTGCGGTCTTCGTCCGGTCCGACCACTCGCGGGCGCGACCACGTCAACCCGCTGGACCGCTCCCACCTCATCGACTGGCGCGTTCCGTAGGGACAAACCGGACGCGCGGCCTACGCAACGCGCCAGTCAACGAAGGGCAGCGGAGCCCGCGCTGACCCTCGTCCTGGCGCTGACGAATCCGCTGACCCGGCGGAACTGACCCGCGCGCCTGTCAAAGATTGCCCAATTGGGCAAAGTTCCACCTCGAACCGCGCGAACTGGGTCGAAGATTGCCCAATTGGGCAATCTTCGACCCAGGTCTGGATGGGTTGAGGGCGTCGTCGCGGGTGCACTGTCGTAACCGACGACTTTGCTGTCGCCAGCCGCGGTGGACCGCAAAGTCGTCGGTTACGGCGGTGGACGACCCGGACCGGCGCCGACACGTTCTGCCCGGCACGGCGACCTACCTGCGTCGACCGCACTGACCCACGATGGGCGGCACCCACCTCATCGACTGGCGCGTTACGTAGGCCTCGTGCCCGGTTTGTCCCGACCGAACGCGCCAGTCAACGGCAGCAGAGCCCCACTGGGCAATCTTTGACCGGGCGAGTGGCCGAGGGTCAGCGGAGCATCTCGACGTCGAGCAGCTCCTCAGGGATGCCGAACGCGTCCACCAGGTCGCGCGCGTGCGGTCGCAGCTCCTCACACAGCGCGCCCACCATCGTCGTGATCGCCTTCGACCGCTCGCCGGAGAGCCGACCATGCTCCTGGAACCAACCCCGGTCGTGCTCGATGCCGCCGAGCGCGCTGAGGTCGCACAGCGCCGACAGCATCATCTGTTGCGGGCCGTCGGGACAACTGTCGACCGCCTCGGCGAACGCCTCCAGCACGACCCGTTCGACGTGCACCCGCGCCGCCAACACCACGTGGTCCTGACACGACGAGAACACGTCGAACGCGTCGTCGCCACGGTCGATCCCGCGCTTCAGCCGGCGGGCGACGGCTGACCGCACGTGGTCGTCGCGCCAGCGGTACATGGCCAGGTGGTACTCGCGGTCGAGCAGTCCGGCGTTGTCGTCGTCACCCCCGGGTACGGCGTCGCGCAGCCGCTCGGCCAGCTGCCACCACGACGTACGCTCCGCCACCGACTCGACCGCGAGCCCCGCGACGTACCGCGCCATCCCGATCGGGTCGAGCTGCTCGAAGGAGTCGCGGTAGTCGGTGAGCAGCCCCTTCGCCACCAGCTGGAGCAGCACCGTGTTGTCGCCCTCGAACGTGGTGAACACGTCGGTGTCGGCCTTCAGCATCCCGAACCGGTTCGCGCTGAGATAGCCGGCGCCGCCGCAGGCCTCGCGGCAGGTCTGGATGGTCTGCGTGGCGTGCCAGGTTGTCAGCGCCTTGATGCCGGCGGCGGCGCTCTCCAGCTCACGGCGCTCGTGCTCGCCCGCGTCGCCGGCGTCGCCGTCGAGGGAGAACACCCGGTGCAGCGTGGACACGAGACCGGCCTGCGCGAAGTGCAGCGCGTACGTCCGCGCGACCAGTGGCAGCAGCCGGCGCTGGTGTACGCGGTAGTCCATCAACAGCGCCTCGTCCTCGGCACCGGGTGCGCCGAACTGCCTGCGCTGCAAGGCATAACGAGTCGCCAGTGCAAGCGCCACCTTGGCCGCGCCGAGCGCACCTCCGCCGACACTGACCCGGCCCTGGACCAGCGTCCCGAGCATGGTGAAGAAGCGCCGGTCGGGGTTGTCGATCGCGCTCGCGTAGGACCCAGACTCGTCGACCTGGGCGTACCGGTCCAACAGGTTGTCGCGTGGGACGGCGACCCGTTCGAAGGTCAGCCGGCCGTTGTCGACGCCGTTCAGCCCGAGCTTCTGGCCGCAGTCCTCGATCTGCACGCCCGGCAACGGCGCCCCGTCGGCGTCGCGGATCGGCACCAGGATCGCGTGCACACCGTGCTGCTCCCCGCCGACCTCGAGCTGTGCGAACACCACCGCCAGCTCGCCGTCACGGGCGGAGTTGCCGATGTAGTCCTTGCGCGCCGAGCGGTCCGGCGTGTGCACCACGAACCGACTGCTCTCCGAGTCGTACGTCGCCGTCGTCCGCAACGCCTGGACGTTCGACCCGTGACCGGTCTCCGTCATCGCGAAACAGCCGAGCAACCGGCCGCTCATCACGTCCTCCAGGTAACGCTCGTGATGCTTCGCGCTGCCGAGGTGCAGGATCGCCCCGCCGAACAGGCCGAACTGCACGCCGAACTTCACGAGTACGGAGAGGTCGCCGAGGGCCAGCGTCTCGAACGCCGCGATCGAGCCGCCGATGTCGCCGGAACCGCCGTACTCCTTGGGAAAACCGAGCCTCGTCAGGCCCGACGGGACGGCGTTGTGCAGCACGTCGAGCACCCGGGCGCGGTAGTCCGCGGTGGTCAGCCCAGGTGCCTCGCGCACGAGGCCGGCGTACGTCGCGAGCTGCTCACGGACGCGCGTGCGCACCTCGACATGGTCGCCGTCGAGCAGCCTCGACAGGGCGGGGACGTCGATCGGCCCGAGCTGGCTTGGTCCCTTCATGGCCACACCCTGCCACCGCGCAGACCACTGAGGTCAGACGCGGCCGTAGAAGTCGGGCGTCTGCCAGTAGAAGACGTTCTCGACCTTGACCGGCACCCCGGTGCGGGGCGCATGGATCATCTGGTTGTCACCGATGTACAGCGCCACATGGAAGATCGTGTCCGGCGTGCCGTCGTCGGACCAGAAGATCAGGTCGCCTCGCCGCAGCTGTGAGTACGAGACGCGCTCGGTCTCGTAGTACTGCGCGCCGCTGTAGTGGGTGAGGGACTTGCCGGCCGCCTCCCACGCCTTCATGGTCAGGCCGGAGCAGTCCCACGAGCCCGGACCCTCGGCACCCCAGACGTACGGCTCGCCGAGCTGGGCGTACGCGAAGTCGATCGCCGCCTGCGCGCCACGGCTCTGCGGCGGCGGGTCCGGGTCAGGCTCGGGCTCGGGGCGGGGTCGCGGCTCGGGCTCCGGGTCGTCCGCCCGGTCGGCGCGGTCCCGCCGGCGCTCCTCGGCGTTGCGCTGCGCCTCTCGCCACTCGGCCCGGCGCTGGTCCTGCGCGTCCTGCTGCGCCCGCCACTCCGCCGCCCGCTGCGCCTCGGCCCGCCGCTCGGCCTCCCGCGCCCGGCGCTCGGCCTCGATCCGCTCGAGTGCCTCCTGCCGCTGCGTCGCCAGGCTGACGGACACGTGCTGGGCCTCGGCCAGCTCACTCATCAGTCCGTCTCGGCGATCGGCCAGCTGCGCGACCGCAGACTGCTGGGCCGCGACGGCGGCGGCCGCAGCCTGCTTCGCCTGCTCGGCCTCCTTCGCGGCCTGGTCGGCCAGCTTGGCCGCCTCGGTGGCCTGGTCCTTGAAAACCTTGGCGAGCGCACCCTGCGCGGCGAACTTGTCGTAGTCCGACGCCAACGACTCCGACGCGCCCTTGTACGCCGCGACGCGGTCGAGCAGCACCTCAGGGTCCTCGGACGTCAGGTACGCGCCGACCTGCCCCAGCGAGCCGCCGCCCTGGTAGGTGTCGGCGACGAGCCGGCCGATCTGGTCGCGCTGGCGCCCCAGCCGCTGGTCCTGACGCGCGGCCTTGCGCTTGGCCGTCTTGGCGGTGTCGCGAGCCTGCTCCAGACGCCACTGCGCGCCGTTGTACGCCTCGGCGGCCTTGGCGGCCTCGACCGCGAGACCTTCGAGCTGGGCGCTGGCCGAGGCCAGGTCGGCGCGGATGGCGTCCACCGAACGCTGCGTCGAGTCGACCCGGTCACGGGCGTCGTCGACCTCGGACTGCGAGGGGTACGCGCGGTCGTCGCCGTCGGCCATCGCGGCCGGAAGGCCGCCGACGAGGACGAGGCCGGCCGTGGCCAGCGCGACGCCGCCGCGGATCGCACGAGAGGTCGCCGAGCGGCTGGTGCGCTGATGCACGTCGCGTCCTTCCCGTTGTGCGTGAGCCCCTTCCCCGAGGCCTCACGCCTGTTCCCTTGTGCACCGTAGTCACCATCAGTCACAAATGGAACACTTTCCCCAGAAAAACCTTCAGTCACACGGCGCGTCGCCTTGACAAACTACAACCATGTAACTCCCCGGCTACCCCCGGGATTTTACTGGGACGGGGCGCCCCCGTTCCAGACCTACTGGGACGGGGCGCCCCCGTGCCAGAGGGAATCTGGACCAACGTCACCCGCGGCGGGCCGGCTGGCGAGTTGTCAGACGGAGTCGACCACATGGAGTCCTCCCAGGGCCGTGCCCTTCGGACGTTGCGCCGACGGTGCCGATCTGCGTACGTTGCCGGGCGTGAGCAGAGTCGTGGTGACCAACAACGTGACGCTCGACGGCGTGATGCAGGCGCCGGGCCGGCCCGACGAGGACCGCCGCGGCGGCTTCGCGCACGGCGGGTGGGCCTTGCCGTACAACGACGACGTCATGGGAAAGGCGATGGGCGAGGGCATGGCCCGGACCGGCGCCCTGCTGCTCGGGCGACGGACCTACGAGGACCTAGCCGGCTTCTGGCCCAAGCAGACCGACAACCCCTTCACCGAGGTGCTCGACAACACCCAGAAGTACGTCGCGTCGACGACGCTGGCCGAGCCCCTCCCGTGGGCCAATTCCACGCTCCTCGAGGGAGACGCCGCGGATGCAGTGGCCGGCCTCAAGCAGCAGCCGGGAAAGGACATCGTGGTGCTCGGCAGCGGCGAGCTCGTGCAGGCGCTGATGCGGCGCAACCTCGTCGACGAGTACGTGCTGCTGATCCACCCACTGGTCCTGGGATCAGGTCGCCGTCTCTTCACCGACGGGTCGTCGGTCAACGCACTCCGGCTCGTCGGCTCCACGACGACGACCACTGGCGTGGTCATCGCCACCTACCAGCCGGCCGACGTCAGCACCTAGCCGGTCGAGCCCACGGCCCCTTGCCGAACGGCCGCACGCAGTCCGCGACCTTGTGTTCCCGGACTGCAACCGACCCGCCGCAGATCTGCCTTCTGGGAACACGTGTCCCGAAACCGCGGGCAGGTCGTCGGCCCCGTCCTGAAGCGACCTTCCCGTCTCGAACGATCCACCGAGCGGTGGCAGACGGCGCACCGCGCTAGGCCGGCAGCAGCCAGGGGCCGACCGCGAGCAGCACGCCGACCAGCGTCAGCACCGAGTCGGCGACCCCCCACGGCGCCGCCTCGGCCCAGGTACGGCGATGCGCCCGGGCGAACCCCCTGGCGTCCATCGCCACCGACATCCGACCGGACAGCCGCATCGTTGCCACCAGCATCGCCAACGTCATCGACGCCGTGACCCGGACCCGGCGCAGCGGCCCGCCGTCCGCGCCCACACCACGGGCTCGCCGGGCCCGGCCGATCTGCCGCCACTGCTCGCCGAGCTGGTCGAGGCGTTGCAGCGCCGCTGACGACGCGACGACCACCCGGGCCGGCAGCCGCAGCCGCTGGGCCAGGTGGTCGGCCAGCCGGCTCGGGTCGAGGTACGGGGACAGCACGGCGCCCGGCGCGACGAGGTACACGATGCGCAGGGCCGCGCCGAGGGCGACGTCAAGGTCGCGGCCGCCGTACAGCCAGGTCGACACCGCGATCGACACCCCGGCGACCAGACCGAGCGCCAGCCGGCGCAGCGTGATGCCGACGTCGCGGACCGCGACGGCGGCCAGGACCGCGACCGGCAGCAGTGACCACAGCCCGTGCTGCAGCGACCCGATCGCCGGTGCGCCGGCGGCCGGCAGCAGGCAGACCAGTAGCAGCGCGAGCGGGCCGGCCCGCGCGACAGGCGACCGCGTCATGTCCGGCGTCCCCGGCTCAGTCGGGTCCGGTCGTCGGCGACGCTCGAGACCGCGAGCAGGTCATGGGTCGCCACCGCGACGGCGGCTCCGGCGTCCCGGGCCGACGCCGCCGCACCCGTGACCGCGGCCCAGGTCAGCCGGTCCTGGCCGACCGTCGGCTCGTCCAACAGCAGCGCAGCCGGGCCGTGGGCGAGCGCGGCCGCGACCATCACCCGGCGCTGCTCGCCCCCGGAAACCTGGTACGGGTTGGCGGCCGCGAGATGCCCGACACCCAGCGCGTCGAGCAGCCGATCGGCCCGGCGCTCCGCCCACTGCGCGCGCCCGACCGCCCGGGCCGCGGTCAGCACCTCGTCGCGCACCGTCGTCGTGACCACCCCGTGCTCGGGCTGCTGCGGAACCCAGGCGAGGTGGCCCGCCAGCACCCGGGACCGCCAGGACCAGAGCGGCTTGTCAGGTCCCGCACCACACACCTGGCCGGCGGTCGGCTTCAGCAGCCCGGCCAGCACCCCGACCAGCGTCGACTTGCCCGCCCCGCTGCGACCGGTGACGGCGAGCAGGCGGCCGGCATCGAGCCGCTGGTCGACGCCGTCAAGGGCAAGCGTCGTACGGCGACCCCCGCCGCCCAGTCGCGAGGTGTGACGGACGACGATGCCGGTCGCCTCCACCACCGGGCCACGGGCCGGGGTGTGCGGGGCGACGAGGTCCGAGTCGAGGTCGACCGGGTCGGGGTCGGGCTCGCCAGGCACCCAGATCCCCTGTGCAGCAAGGGAACGCGCGTTCTCGGCCAGCACTCGGGAAGGCTCGCCGTCGGCCACCACGCGACCGCCGTCGCCGAGCACGACGACCCGGTCGACCAGGTCGACCCAGGGCTCGATCCGGTGCTCGACCACGACCAGCGTGCTGCCGCGACGACGCACGACGTCGATGACCGCCGCCCGTACGTCGGCGGCCAGCTCGGGGTCGAGCATGGACGTCGGCTCGTCGAGCAGCAGCACGCCCGGCCGCATCACCAGGGCGCCGGCCAGCGCGAGCCGCTGCATCTCCCCACCCGACAGGGCGTGCGTCGGGTGGTCCAACGGGTACGTCAGGTCGACCGCGGCCAGCGCCTCCTCGACCTGCGGCCAGATCTGCTCCCGCGGCGTACTCAGGTTCTCCAGGCCGAACGCGACGTCACGGCCGATCCGTTCCGCCACCAGCGACGCGGTCGGGTCCTGCAGCAACAGCGCGACCCGGCCCGGATGCTCGTGCGGCTCCTCGCCGTCGACCGTGACCCGGCCCGACAGCTCGCCGACGTCGGCCGTCAGCAGCAGGCCGGCCAGCCCACGCAGCAAGGTGGACTTGCCGGCCCCGCTGGCACCGGCGAGCAGGACCCGCTCGCCGGGCTCGATGGTGAGGTCGAGGTCCCGGAGCACCGGTTGCCGTCGTGACGACGGCCGCCAGCTCAGCCCCCGGACCTCGACCCGAGATCCGGCCAAGTCAGATCGCGCGACTCTCGTGCAGCTCCCGGCCCGGAGGCATCGCGTCGATCGCACCCGTCCTTGCCAGGGCGCGGGTGACCAGCCAGCCACC
>JBOHDE010000131.1:0-10713 GCA_050699035.1 Nocardioidaceae bacterium
CTCCGCAGCTGGATGATGACCCGAGCCGAGACGGTCCGCGGCAGCAGCCGGGTACGCGCCCTGGTGCCGATGAGCGTGGTCGACGAGGAGGGCGAGCCGACCAGCCTGGGCAGCCACGTCACGCCGCACTTGCTCTCGCTGCCGGTGGGTGAGACGAGCCCGGTGATGCGCCTGCACCAGGTGTCGTACGCCCTGAAGGCGCACAAGGAGACCGGCCGAGCCGTGGCGGCGCGCAAGCTTTCCCGGATCAGCGGCTTCGCGCCGTCGACGTTCCATGCCCTGGGCGCCCGGGTCGCGACCGCGTACCCCCGGCGTGCGTTCCAGCTGGTGGTCACGAACGTGCCGGGACCGCAGTTCCCGCTGTACGCGCTCGGCGCGCGGATGCTGGCGAGCTACCCGGTGCTCCCGCTGCTGCAGGGGCAGGCGGTCGCCGTCGGCGTCACCTCGTACGACGGCAAGGTCTTCTACGGCATCGACGCCGACTACGACGCGATGCCGGACGCCGACGTGCTCGGGCAGTGCATCGTCGAGGCGCTCGACGAGCTGGTGGAGACCACGACGCCGAGCCGGGCGCGGGCGCCGCGTGGGCGCACCAAGCCGCGGCCGAAGGGGGACGGCTGACATGCGTGTCTACGTGCCGGTGACGCCGGCTGGTCTCCGCGCACTGGTCGAGTCCGGCGGGCTCGGACCACCGCCGATCATCGGGTACGCCGTGACCGGACCGCTGCGCGAGTGGTATGCCGCGAGCGACGAGGAGGAGATGGAGTACGCCGCGATGACGCTGGCCGCCCAGGCCGCGCTGCGGTTCCTGGCCGCCGCCGACGACCACCAGCTGCGGCGGATGGTGCTGGCCGTCGACACCGGCAATGCCACCCCGGACGAGTCCCAGGGCCGCGGTGCTGTGGTGATCGACGCCGCGGTTCCGCAGCGCGAGGTGGTCGCCGTGCACGCCGACACCGCCGAGGCGGAGGCCGACGTCACGGCCGCGGTGACGGTGCTGCGAGCCGGCGGGCCGCGCGACGACGACGAGCAGTTCGTGGTGGACAGCTGCGAGGCCCACGAGCTGGCCTGGTTCGCGTCCCAGGAGGTCGGCGACCTGCTGTCATGACCCGACGCCACTGTGTCGCGTTGCTTGTGCAGGATGCGTCCATCGGTGATCGTTGACCCATGCAGGCCATCTGGAAGGGCACGATCTCCTTCGGCATGGTGACGATCCCGGTCAAGGTGTACTCCGCGACCGAGGAGCGCGACGTGTCGTTCCGTCAGGTGCATTCCGCCGACTCGGGGCGGATCCGCTACAAGCGGGTGTGCGAGGTGTGCAAGGAGGAGGTGCCGTACTCCGACATCGCCAAGGGCTACGAGATGCCCGACGGCCGGATGGTCGTGCTGGAGAGCGAGGACTTCGCGGCGCTGCCGCTGCCGACCGCCAAGTCGATCGAGGTCTTGGAGTTCGTCCCGATCGACCAGGTCGACCCGCTCTACTTCGCCAAGGCCTACTACCTGGCCGCCGACACCGTGGGTGCCAAGCCGTACGTCCTGCTGCGTGACTCGCTGACCGCGAGCGGACAGGTCGCGCTGGTCAAGGTGGCGATCCGGACTCGTGAGGCGTTGGCGCTGCTGCGCGAGAAGGACGGCGCGCTGGTGCTGCAGACCATGCTCTGGCCGGAGGAGGTGCGTGACTCGTCGTTCGCCGTACCCCCCGAGGACGTCGAGGTACGCGACCAGGAGCGCTCGATGGCGCAGTCCTACATCGCCACCCTGGAGGGCGACTTCGAGCCGTCGCGCTACCACAGCGAGTACCGGGAGGCGCTCGAGGAGATGGTCGAGGCCAAGGCGTCCGGCCTGGAGCCGTTGGAGGAGGACGAGGAAGAGGCCGACGGCGGCGCCGAGGTGGTCGACCTGGTGGCGGCGCTGCGGGCGTCGGTCGCCGCGGCCAAGGAGCGGCGCGGTGAGGCGGCCGACGAGCCAGCGAAGGGTACGGCCAAGAAGACCGCCGCTGCGAAGAAGTCGGCGGCGAAGAAGGCACCTACCAAGAAGGCCGCCGCCAAGAAGTCGGCCGCGAAGAAGGCACCTGCCAAGAAGGCCGCCGCCAAGAAGGTGGACAAGCGCCCGACGGCCAAGAAGCAGGCCAAGAAGTCGGCCTGACCCGGGCTCGCCGGACGACTTGGGAGTAACCGGGGGTGCGTGCCACGATTGCGGCACGTCGGGACACCCCCGCAGACGCAGCCTAGGCACGGAGCCGACTTCGCATGGATGCCATCACGACTGTTCCCAGCCCGGTCAACGAGCCCAACCTCACCTACGCTCCCGGCACCGACGAGCGTAAGGAGCTCGAGGGGCGGCTCAAGGACCTCCAGGCCAAGCAACACCGGCTGACCGCGACCATCGGTGGCCGCAAGGTCAACGGCGGCGGCGCGGAGATCCCGATCGTGCAGCCGCATCACCACCAGCACGTGCTCGGCGTGATCAAGAACGCCACCAAGAAGGACGCCAAGGCCGCGGTCGACGCCGCCGCCAAGGCGGCTCCGGGCTGGCGGGCGATGAGCTTCGAGGACCGGGCCGCGATCATCCTCAAGGCGGCCGACCTGCTGGCCGGGCCGTGGCGGCAGACGCTCAACGCCGCGACCATGCTGGGTCAGTCCAAGACCGCGTTCCAGGCCGAGATCGACGCCGTCTGCGAGCTGGTCGACTTCTGGCGCTTCAACGTGCACTACGCCCAGCAGATCCTCCGTGAGCAGCCGATCGCGAACTCTCCCGGCATCTGGAACCGCACCGACCACCGCCCGCTCGAGGGTTTCGTCTATGCGGTCACGCCGTTCAACTTCACCGCGATCGCCGGCAACCTGCCGACCGCCCCGGCGCTGATGGGCAACACGGTGGTCTGGAAGCCGGCCCACTCCCAGCAGCTCGCCGCGCACTTCACCATGGCGCTGCTGGAGGAGGCCGGGCTGCCGCCGGGCGTGATCAACATGCTGCCCGGCGACGGGCTGGCCGTGTCGGACGTCGTCCTCGAGCATCCCGACCTGGCCGGCATCCACTTCACCGGCTCGACGGCGACGTTCCAGCACCTGTGGAGCACGGTCGGCGCCCACATCAGCGGCTACCGCTCGTACCCCCGGATCGTCGGCGAGACCGGCGGCAAGGACTTCGTGGTGGCGCACCCGTCGGCCGACCCCGACGTGACCCGAGTGGCGCTGCTGCGTGGTGCGTTCGAGTACCAGGGACAGAAGTGCTCGGCCGCGTCCCGCGCGTACATCGCGAAGAGCGTGTGGGCGAAGCTGCGCGACGAGTTCCTGGCCGAGGTGGAGGGGATCAGGGTCGGAGACGTCAGCGACTTCAGCAACTTCATGGGCGCCGTGATCGACGACCGGGCGTTCGCGAAGCATAGGAAAGCGATCACCCGGGCCAAGCGCAACAAGCACCTCGACGTGCTCGCCGGGGGCAAGGTCGACGGCTCGGTCGGCTACTTCGTCCGCCCGACCGTGGTGGAGTCGAGCGACCCGACCGACCAGATGTTCGACACCGAGTACTTCGGGCCGATCCTCGCGGTGCACGTGTATGACGACAAGGACTACGACGTGGCCGTCGACCAGATGGAGTCGTTCGCGCCGTACGCCCTGACCGGAGCGATCATCGCCCAGGACCGGGCGGCCATCGCCGACGCGCAGGACAGGCTTCGGTTCGCGGCCGGCAACTTCTACATCAACGACAAGCCGACCGGTGCGGTCGTCGGCCAGCAGCCGTTCGGCGGCGCGCGGGCGTCGGGCACCAACGACAAGGCCGGCGCCGCGCAGAACCTGTTGCGCTGGACGTCGCCGCGCTCGATCAAGGAAACGTTCAATCCGCCGAAGGACTACCGCTACCCCCACATGGGATGACGATGACTGTCTTCGCTGTTCAGCTCGACTTCGACCAGGACGAGGAGCACCGGCTCGAGGTGCGTCCGCGGCATCGCGACTACCTCCAGCGGCTCACCGGGGAGGGGCGGCTGCGATCGGCCGGCCCGTTCGCGGACGGTGCGGGGGCGCTGCTCGTGTACGACGTGACCGACCGCGCCGAGCTCGACGCCGTGTTGGCCGACGACCCGTACTTCAGCGGTCAGCCGGCCGCCACCGTGGCCAGCGTCCGAGAGTGGCAGATCCTCCCCCTGGGCTGACCTACCCGGTCCCTTCTCCCGCCGACGTTGCGCGAATGTCGTCTGGTGGGCGGCTCTGGTCCAAACCCCGTTTGGTACGGGGGCGCCCCGTTCCAATAGGTATGGAACGGGGCGCCCCCGTACCAGAAAAACCACCGACATACGCGCAACCTCGGCGCGAATGGGGGGCGGCTTAGGGTGGCGGCATGGCCCTGCTCCTCGCCGCCCTGCATCTCGGGTCGTTGCACGCCGCGGAGGGTTACGCGCTGGCGATCTTCGCGCTCGGGCCGTTCGTGGTGCTGGCGATCGTGATCACGATCGTGTCGCGCCGTGACCGCGCCGCCGAGCGACACGAGCGACACGAGCGGAACGAGCGAGCGTCAGGCGATACGTGACGACCGGGTGCCGGTCGGCGCAGCGCTGAGCCCGCGCAGGATCGCTGCCCCACAGACCGTGCAGGCCAGCTCGGCCCCGTCACAGTCGTCGAGGTCGGGAGCCACCAAGACCACCTCGGCCTCGCAGTCGGGGCACCACTCGGTCGTGCCCGTGAGCATCAGCGCGTCGTCGGTTCGCGTCGACATCGGGCCTCCTCACTCGTCGGACGCTCCCACCGTGGCAGCCCGCACCGACCGACCCCGGGACGACACGCTGGTCCGGGCGTCAACTCTCAGCCGGCCAGCCAGTCCCGGCCGACCTGGCCCTCGGCCTTGATGCCGGCCACGATGCCGCGGGCGATCTCCTTCTCCAGCTTGCCGCCGACCAGCGGGATCTTCACCTTGACGTCACCGGAGATCGTCTCGACCGAGCCGTCGCCGTCGGGCGCGAGTACGACGGTGCCCTTCATCGCGCCCGGCTTGCCGGGGATCACGACCTCGAGGTCGGCGCGCCGGGTGCCGTCGGCGTCCGGGGCCTGCCACCGCTCGGTCTGCACCACGTCCATCGTGTCGCCGACGAACTTCTTCGCGATGTCGGGCGCCTCCAGCGCGCGGCTGACCCGCACCGACGCCGTGTCACCGGCGGCGTCGATCGACACCTCGTAGCTCTTCGCCAGCGTGGCCTCGCACACCCGCTCCCGGAAGTCCTTGTCGCACAGCATCGCGAACACCGCGTCGACGCCGGCGTCGTACCTCAGCTCTCTCTGCAGGTCCATGTGCGGCATCATGCCGCACCGCTGCCGATATCGTGCTGAGGTGAGCGACACGACATCGAGCGACAGCACGACGGGCGAGTGGGGCGGCGAGGTCAGCTTCGGTGAGCAGGGTGGGCGCCTGACGTACGGCAGCTACCTCCGGCTCCCCGCCCTGCTCGACGCCCAACGGCTCGAGTCGGACCCGCCGGCGCACGACGAGCTGCTGTTCATCACCATCCACCAGGTGTACGAGCTGTGGTTCCAGCAGCTGTTGCACGAAGCCACGACGGCGCGCGACGCGATGTTCGCCGGCCAGGTCTGGTGGGCGCAGCACCTGCTCAACCGGGTGCACGTGATCGAGCGGGTGCTGGTCGAGCAGATCGACGTCCTCGAGACCATGACGCCGCAGGACTTCCTGCAGTTCCGGCAGAAGCTCGCACCGGCCAGCGGCTTCCAGTCCGTGCAGTATCGCGAGCTCGAGTTCCTGTCCGGGGCGAAGGACGCGTCCTTCGTCAAACGGTTCCGCGGACTGACCGAGGCGGAGAGCACTCGGCTGTTGCGACGTCTCGACGAGCCCACCTTGTGGGACGCGCTGGTCCACCACCTGGCCGCTCGCGGCCTGCCGAACGACGACGACGCCGCCGTCGCCGCATCGCTGCGCACCGCCGCGCACGACCGCTCGACGTACCCCGACGTCTGGCAGCTGGCCGAGGCCCTGCTCCAGCACGACGAGCTCGCCGCCGCCTGGCGGGCCCGGCACGTGACCATGGTCGAACGGATGATCGGCACCAAGACCGGCACCGGCGGCTCGTCCGGTGCGACCTACCTACGCAGCCGTCTCGGTCTGCACTACTACCCGATCCTGTGGGAGCTGCGCTCCCTGCTCTGACACGGCACGCCCGGTGGGTCTAATGTCGGTCTTGTGGGCGCCGGCAGGCTCCACCCCAGGCACAACGGCGTGCCTGTAGGGACTGCGAAGGTCGGGTTGTTGGCGATGCACGCACCGCAGGACGAGGCCAAGCAGGAGCTGTTGGAGAAGGCGGCTGCGGTCGCCTCGACCCGCCGTGGAGGTGCCGCCAGCTGCAGCGCCGAGGAGCTGACCAGGCTGCTCAAGCGCTTCTACCGCCATGTGACGTACGAGGAGATGGCGGAGCGCTCGCCGTCCGACATCTACGGCGCGGCGATGAGCATGTACCGGATGGCGGCCGACCGGCCACAGGGCACGGCCGCGTTGCGGGTCTTCACCCCGACCGTCGACGAGCACGGGTGGTCCGCCGGTGGACACACGGTGGCCGAGATCGTCACCGACGACATGCCGTTCCTGGTCGACTCCGTCACCATGGTGCTGTCCCGCAGCGAGCGCAGCATCCATGTCGTGGTGCACCCGCAGTTCCTGGTCCGCCGCGACGTCACCGGCCAGCTGCAGGCACTGGTCGAGGGCGACGTCGACAAAGCAGGCGCCGACGACGCGCACGACGTCGTACGCGAGTCGTGGATGCATGTCGAGATCGACCGGCAGAGCGACAAGGAGGACCTCGAGCAGCTGCATGACGACCTGGGCAAGGTGCTGCGCGACGTCCGAGAGGCCGTCGAAGACTGGCGGAAGATGGAGGCCAAGGCCTCCGACATAGTGTCCGACCTCGAGACCAACCCGCCGGCCGGGCTGCCGGCGGCCGAGGTCGAGGAGACGGCCGAGCTGATGCGATGGCTGTCCGACGAGCACTTCACCTTCCTCGGGTTC
This sequence comes from Nocardioidaceae bacterium, assembly GCA_050699035.1. Classification (GTDB taxonomy): domain Bacteria; phylum Actinomycetota; class Actinomycetes; order Propionibacteriales; family Nocardioidaceae; genus WHTB01. Next base: position 7,006 of record JBOHDE010000131.1, read on the forward strand.
CGCGAGTACTCCCTGCAGTCGGTCGACGGCGACGATGTCCTCCGCGCCGTACCCGGCACCGGACTCGGCATCCTCCGCAGCGACCAGGACCTGTCGACGTCGTTCGGCAAGCTGTCCCCGGAGGTCCGGGCGAGGGCCCGTGACAAGCAGCTGCTGATCATCACCAAGGCCAACTCCCGGTCGACCGTGCACCGGCCGGCCTACCTCGACTACATCGGCATCAAGAGCTTCGACGCCGACGGCGCGGTAGCGGGGGAGCGGCGCTTCCTCGGCCTGTTCAGCTCGGCGGCCTACACCGAGAGCCTGACCCGCATCCCGGTGCTCAAGAGCAAGGCCCGAGACGTCGTCGAGCGGGCCGGCTTCGCGCAGATGAGCCACAGCGGCAAGGCGCTGATGGACATCCTCGAGACGTACCCACGCGACGAGCTGTTCCAGACGTCGGTCGACGAGCTGGTCCCGATCGCCGACGCCGTTCTCCGGCTCCAGGAGCGCCGGCAGCTGCGGCTGTTCGTCCGTCGTGACGTCTACGCCCGCTACCTCTCGTGCCTGGTCTACCTGCCCCGGGACCGCTACACCACGCAGGTGCGCGAGCGGATCCAGGACATCTTGGTGAAGACGCTCGGGGGCGAGTCGATCGACTACACCGCCCGGATCAGCGAGTCGGTGCTGGCCCGGCTGCACTTCGTCGTACGCACCAAGCAGGGCGAGACGCTGCGCGAGTTTGACGAGAACGACCTAGAACGCCGGTTGGCCGACGCCGCGAGGTCCTGGTCGGACGACTTCTCCCAGTCAGTGATCGAGCTGATGGGCGAGGAGCAGGCGGCGCGGATCAGTCGGCAGTACGCCCACGCGTTCCCCGAGGCGTACAAGGAGGACTTCCCGGCGCGTACGGCGGCGGCCGACCTGCGGCGGATCGAGGACATCTCCGAGGACGTCGGCGTCGCGTTGTCGCTGTACGAGCCGGTCGACGTTCCGCCGGAGGAGCGGCGGTTCAAGGTCTACCGCAACCACGAGTCGCTGTCGCTGTCGCAGATGCTGCCGCTGCTGAGCCAGATGGGTGTCGACGTGATCGACGAGCGACCCTACGACCTGGTGCAGCCGTCGGGCGAGCGTTCGTACATCTACGACTTCGGGCTGCGCTACGCCGAGCCGTTCCCGGAGGAGTGCCGCAACCTCTTCCAGGACGCGTTCGTCGCCGTGTGGAAGGGCCAGTGCGAGAACGACAGGTTCAACCGACTGATCCTCGCTGCCGGCCTGGGCTGGCGGCAGGTGTCGGTGCTCCGGGCCTACCAGAAGTACATGCGGCAGGGACGTACGACGTTCAGCCAGGAGTACATCCAGGACGCGATGCAGGCGAACGTGCCGATCGCCCGGCTGCTGGTGGAGCTGTTCGAGGCCCGCTTCGACCCGGGAAGAGGGGGCACCATCGCCGCCGACTCCGAGTCGCGGGCGGCACTCGTGTCCGACCTCGAGGAGCGCATCAACAAGGAGCTGGAGGCGGTCGCCAGCCTCGACCAGGACCGCATCCTGCGCAGCTTCTTGACCCTGATCAAGGCGACGCTTCGGACGAACTACTTCCAGCCGGCCGCCGACGGCAGCCACAAGAGCTACGTGTCGTTCAAGCTCGAGCCGACGGCGATCCCGGACCTCCCGGAGCCGCGCCCGCAGTTCGAGATCTTCGTCTACTCGCCGCGGGTCGAGGGTGTGCACCTGCGGTTCGGCCCGGTGGCGCGGGGCGGTCTGCGGTGGTCCGACCGGCGTGACGACTTCCGTACCGAGATCCTCGGTCTGGTCAAGGCGCAGATGGTTAAGAACACCGTGATCGTGCCGGTCGGAGCGAAGGGCGGCTTCTACTGCAAGCAGCTGCCCGACCCGTCGGTCGACCGCGAGGCGTGGCTGGCCGAGGGCGTCGCCTGCTACCAGACGTTCATCTCCGGCCTGCTCGACGTGACCGACAACCTGGTCGGGGGAGAGACCGTCCCGCCGAGCCGGGTCGTACGCCACGATGGCGACGACTCCTACCTCGTGGTGGCGGCCGACAAGGGCACGGCGACGTTCTCCGACATCGCCAACGGCGTCGCCAAGAACTACGGCTTCTGGCTCGGCGACGCGTTCGCCTCCGGTGGGTCGGTCGGCTACGACCACAAGGCGATGGGCATCACGGCACGCGGTGCGTGGGAGTCGGTCCGGCGTCACTTCCGCGAGATGGGGGTCGACTGCCAGAGCGAAGAGTTCACCTGCGTCGGCATCGGTGACATGTCCGGCGACGTGTTCGGCAACGGCATGCTGCTATCCGAGCACACGCGGGTGGTCGCGGCCTTCGACCACCGGCACATCTTCCTCGACCCGACACCGGACGCGGCTGTGTCGTACGCCGAACGCCGTCGACTCTTCGACCTGCCGAGGTCGAGCTGGGCCGACTACGACACCGACAAGATCTCCGCCGGTGGTGGGGTGCATCCGCGGACGGCCAAGTCGATCCCGATCACCCCGCAGGTGCGGGCCGCGCTCGGCCTCGCCGACGGGGTGAGCAAGCTGACGCCGGCCGACCTGATGAGGGCGATCCTGGCCGCACCGGTCGACCTGCTGTGGAACGGCGGCATCGGCACCTACGTGAAGGCGGAGACCGAGACCGACGCCGATGTCGGTGACCGGGCCAACGACTCGATCCGGGTCAACGGCGCCCAGCTGCGCTGCAAGTGCGTCGGCGAGGGCGGCAACCTCGGGTTTACCCAGCTCGGAAGGATCGAGTACGCGAGGGCGGGCGGGCGCATCAACACCGACTTCATCGACAACTCGGCCGGCGTCGACACGTCCGACCACGAGGTCAACATCAAGATCCTGCTCGACCAGGTGGTGGCCGACGGGGACCTCACCGAGAAGCAGCGCAACAACCTGCTCGCCAAGATGACCGACGAGGTCGGTCGCCTGGTGCTCGACGACAACGACGACCAGAACATCGCACTGGCGATGTCGGTGGCCCAGTCGACGGCGCTGCTGCATGTCCACGAGGACTGGATCAGGCGGCTCGAGAAAGCCGGACTGCTCGACCGTGAGCTGGAGTTTTTGCCGCTGAGCAAGGAGATGGCGGCCCGGCGTGCCGACAACAGCGGGCTCACCGCGCCCGAGCTCTCGGTCCTCCTCGCGTACACGAAGATCGTGTTGGAGCAGGACGTGCTGAAGAGCGAGCTGCCGGACGACCCGTTCCTGCGCGGCTACCTGTTCCGGTACTTCCCGTCGGCGATGCAGCAGGGTTATCGCAGCCAGATGGACGGCCACCCGCTGCGCCGCGAGATCATCACGACCCAGATCGTCAACGAGATCGTCAACAACGCCGGCATCACCTTCTTCCACCGGCTCAGCCAGGAGACCGGCGCGACGTCGGCCGAGCTCTGCCGGGCCAACCTGGTCGTCCGTGATCTCTACGGTGCCGAGTCGCTGATGGAGCAGATCACCGCACTCGACCATGCGGTCAGTGCTGACGCCCAGATCCGGATGCGGCTGCAGGTGCGTACGATCGCGGAGCGGGCGACCCGGTGGATGGTCAACAACCGGCGCCCGCCGATCGACAGCGAGGCCACGGTCGACCACTTCGGTGCCGACCTCGCCCGGGTGGTGGCGGTGCTGCCCGACGTGCTGACCGGCGACGAGGCCACGCTGTACGACGAGCGGCTGCGCTCGCTGCTGGAGATGGAGGTGCCGGAGGAG
>JBOHDE010000132.1:0-10693 GCA_050699035.1 Nocardioidaceae bacterium
CGGCGGTCGCCGGTGTCGCCGACCCGATCGGTGGGATCGACGTCTACGCGGTGGCGGCGGCGGGCGATGTGCACGCCCGGGTGTTCTGCCCGGAGGTGGCGGTGCCGGAGGACCCGGCCACCGGCTCGTCGGCGGCCGGGCTCGGCCTGGTGCTGCACGCGCGCCGGCTGCTGGGCGAGGACGGCGAGTACGTCGTGACGCAGGGCGTGGAGATGGGCCGGCCGTCGCGGCTGTTCGGCCGGGTCGACGGCGACGTGACCGCGGTCCGGGTCGCCGGGCACGTGGTCGCGGTGGCCGCTGGCCGGATCGTCGTACCCGACCTCTGACCAGGCCCACGCGCGAGGTTGCTACACAGAACGACCCATCACCGCCGGTCGGGAGGTTGGGCAATCTGTCCGATGCGGCGGCCGAGAGGGGCTCCTAGCGTCGTGGGCATGGACCTTCCCGTCATCGCCGGTGCGATCTCCACCACGATCTTCGCGGTGAGTGCGCTGCCGATGCTGCTGAAGGCGGTCCGTACGAAGGACCTGAGCTCGTACAGCCTGGGCAACATCGCCCTCGCCAACCTCGGCAACATCATTCACAGCGTGTACGTCTTGCACCTTCCGATGGGGCCGGTCTGGTTCCTGCACGGGTACTACCTGGTCACGACTGCGCTGATGCTGCTGTGGTGCCTGTGGTACTCCGCGCCCCGTGCGAGCGCCGGTCAGCTGAGGTTGGGTCGGCGCTCCTGGCGGCGGTGGAGGACCCTGGGGAGCTTCCCGCGGGTGGTGGCCGAAGTGGGGAGCGGTGCTGCCGCGAGGTCCGCTTCGGGGTAGTCGCCCGGCGCGTCGTCGACCTCGCCGGTCGGCGTGAAGCGGGTGATGGTGCAGCCGGTGGCCCAGCGCTCACGCACCGAGTCGGGGTCGGGCAGGTTGAGCCGGTCGGCCTGCAACAGCCCGACCACGGTGTCCCACTCGGCGTCGTCCGGCGCGACCGTCGTCACGGTGGCGTGCCACCCGACCAGCCGGGCGCGGCTGTCCTTGGTACGGGCGAGCACCGTCGCCGACGTGACGTCGGCGATACCGGGCAGCGGCTGCTCGTCGCCGCCGGAGACGACGTACGCGGCGCCGTCGTGCCACAGGTGCCACACGGCGTGGTCGCGGTCCGACCCGGTCCAGCGGATCCAGCAGATGCCGGTCTTCTTCATCACCTGCTCGACCAGTGCGGCGTGGAATGGGGTCACGGGCCGAGCCTGCCACAGCTCGGGGCAGGATGGCGCCGTGACCGGCACCCGGGTGAGACCCGTCGACGCTGCGCTGCTGGCGGTGGGCGTGCTCGGCGTGTCGATGTCCGGTCCGCTGATGGCGTCGATGGCGGTGCCCGCCCTGGCGATCGCGTTCTGGCGCAACGCGATGGGGACGGCGGCACTCGCGCCGCTCGCGGTCCGCCACGTCCCGGTGATGCGTGGGTTGGCAGGCCGGCCGGCGGCGACGATCGTCCTGGCGGCGATCGCCCTGGCCGTGCACTTCGCCTGCTGGGTGTCCGCCCTACACCTCACCACGGTCGCGGCGGCGACGGCCCTGGTGTGCGTGCAAGCCGGTTTCGTCGTGCTGTACGCGTGGTCGCGGGGTGAGGCGGTGACCCGGCGCCTCCTGGTCGGCCTGCTGACCTGCCTGGCCGGCGTGCTGGTGGTGACCGGCGTCGACCTCAGGGTGTCCCGCGACGCTCTGATCGGCGATCTGCTGGCGCTGGCCGGTGGGGCAGCAGCGGCGGTCTATGTCGTCGCGGGTGCAGCCGTCCGACGGACCACGAACACGATCGTCTACACCTTCACCTGCTACGGCCTGTGCGCCGTACTCCTGCTCGTCGTCTGCCTGGCCGGAGGGCAGCCGCTGGGTGGCTACGCGGCGGCCGACTGGTGGCGGCTGGTCGCGGTCACCGCGGTCGCCCAGCTGGCCGGGCACTCGGTCTTCAACCACGTGCTGGCGACGGTGTCGCCGACGCTCGTCTCCCTGGTGATCCTGCTCGAGGTCCCCGGTGCGGCGCTGCTGGCCGGTTGGTGGCTCGGCCAGGCGCCGCCGCTCGGTGTGTGGGCCGGTCTCGCCCTGCTGCTCGGCGGGCTGGCACTGGTCGTGACCGCCCGGGCGGCGGCGTACTCGGGTGAGAGATCTCACGGCAGCCGGGGCTCCACCGCCCGCCCGCCGCCGCGATAGCGTCCGGTCCATGCCTGACGTACTGCGTTCCCGCCGATCCTGTCTCGCCGTGCCGGGTTCCAACCCGCGGTTCCTGGAGAAGGCCAAGAGTCTCGACGCCGACCAGGTGTTCCTCGACCTCGAGGATGCCGTCGCCCCGATCGCCAAGCCCGACGCGCGCAAGAACATCGTGGCCGCGCTGAACGAGGGTGGCTGGGGCGAGAAGATCCGCGTCGTCCGGGTCAACGACTGGACCACCGAGTGGACCTACCGGGACGTGATCGAGGTGGTCGAGGGCGCCGGCGCCAACCTCGACTGCATCATGCTGCCGAAGGCGCAGACGGCCGAGCAGGTCGTCACGCTCGACACCCTGCTCACCCAGATCGAGAAGGTGAACGGGCTCGAGGTCGGGCGAATCGGCATCGAGGCACAGATCGAGAACGCCCTCGGTCTGGTCAACGTGGACGCCATCGCGACGGCATCGCCACGGGTCGAGACCATCATCTTCGGCCCGGCCGACTTCATGGCGTCGATCAACATGAAGTCGCTGGTCGTCGGTGAGCAGCCGCCCGGGTACGACGTGGGCGACGCCTACCACTACATCCTGATGCGGATCCTGATGGCGGCGCGCGCGTACGACAAGCAGGCCATCGACGGACCGTACCTGCAGATCAAGGACCTCGAGGGGTACCGGCGGGTCGCCGGTCGGTCGGCCGCGCTCGGCTTCGACGGCAAGTGGGTGCTGCACCCCGACCAGGTGGCCGCCGCCAACGAGGTGTTCTCACCGGCACAGTCCGACTACGACCACGCCGAGAACATCCTCGACGCGTACGAGCACTCGACGTCGGCCGCGGGCGGCGCGCTCGGCGCGGTGATGCTCGGGGACGAGATGATCGACGAGGCCTCGCGCAAGATGGCGCTGGTGGTGTCGGCGAAGGGCCGCTCCGCGGGGATGCAGCGCACCGACGTCTGGCGGCCGCCGAGCGAGTGACGGCTCAGCGGTCCGTGGTCCTCGGCGTGGGCAGGAAGCCGAGGCGCTGGCCCGCGAGCACCGCCGACAGCCGGTCGACGGCGCCGAGCTTGCGGTACAGGTTCTCCCGATGCTTGTGCACCGTGCGCTCGGAGATGCCGAGCCTGGCGGCCGCGCTCGATGCGGTGCCGCCGTTCGCGATGAACGCGAGGATGACTTGTTCGCGTGGGGTGAGCGAGACTGTGGGTTGGCCGTCCGGGTCGCTGGGGACCTCGCGGATGGCGCTGACGTGCAGATGCAACCCGGTGACCAGGCGGCGCAGCTGCTCGTCGTCCGGGGGGTCGCGGGCCTCGCGCAGGCGGGTCGCGGCGGCTGCTGGGTCGGGTTCGTTGAGCACGTCCGCCGCAAGCCGTACCCACGACCGGACGTCGGCATTGCCCTCCATGTCGTCCCTCCGGACCAGGCTAGTGTCTTCGTGCCGTCGCCGGGCCTGAATCACGAGGTACGCAGTGATGCGTATTGCCGGGGCGGTCGCCTGCGTCCAGCCTGGCGGTTGCGGCGTGTGTACGGGGGGTTGCGCCACAGCGAGGGGGAGGGCGCATGACCCTTGTATGGACGGGGAGGGAGCCTGTTGCGCCGGAGCCGGCCTGGGGGCGGGACCGGCAACCGGCGCAGCAGGACGACGCCGACGATCTGCTCGCCGAGGCCGGTATGGACACGGCCGTGTGAGTTGGCTCATGGTGGGGCGAGTGGGCCGCGGGTGATACTGCCCGCGCCGCTTGCCACTTTTCCTTGTGCCGAAAGGAACCTCCATGGGTCGCCTGTGCGAGACCGAGGGTCTCACTGACATCCAGTCTGAGATCCTCAAGACCGTCCGCGACTTCGTCGACAACGAGATCCTGCCGGTGGCGAACCAGCTCGAGCACGCCGACGAGTACCCGACCAAGATCGTCGAGCAGATGAAGGAGCTCGGGCTGTTCGGGCTGACCATCCCCGAGGAGTACGGCGGCCTTGGCGAGAGCCTCCTGACGTACGCGCTCGTGGTCGAGGAGATCGCCCGCGGCTGGATGAGCGTCTCCGGCATCATCAACACCCACTTCATCGTCGCGTACATGCTGGTGCAGCACGGCACCGAGGAGCAGAAGCAGCACTACCTGCCACGGATGGCTACCGGCGAGGTGCGCGGTGCCTTCTCGATGTCCGAGCCCGGCTGCGGGTCCGACGTCGCCGCGATCAAGACCAAGGCCGTGCCGTCGGGCGAGGGTTACGTGATCAACGGTCAGAAGATGTGGCTGACCAACGGCGGCTCGTCGACCCTGGTCGCAGTGCTCGTGAAGACCGACACCGGCGCCGAGTCGGTCTATCGGAACATGAGCACGTTCCTGATCGAGAAGGAGGCCGGCTTCGGCGAGGTGAAGCCGGGCCTGACGATCCCCGGGAAGATCGACAAGATGGGCTACAAGGGCGTCGACACGACCGAGTTGGTCTTCGACGGCCACCAGGTCGCGGCCGCGGACATCCTCGGCGGCGAGCCAGGGCAGGGCTTCTACCAGATGATGGACGGCGTCGAGGTCGGCCGGGTCAACGTCGCCGCCCGTGGCTGCGGGGTGGCGTTGCGGGCCTTCGAGCTCGGCGTGCAGTACTCCCAGCAGCGTGAGACGTTCGGCAAGAAGATCGCCGAGCACCAGGCCGTGCTGTTCCGGCTCGCCGAGATGGCGACCAAGATCGAGGCCGCGCACCAGATGATGGTGCGGGCCGCCCGCAAGAAGGACTCCGGGCAGCGCAACGACCTCGAGGCCGGGATGGCCAAGTACCTCGCCTCGGAGTACTGCGCCGAGGTGGTCGAGGACTCCTTCCGCATCCACGGTGGCTACGGCTTCTCCAAGGAGTACGAGATCGAGCGGCTCTACCGCGAGGCGCCGATGCTGCTGATCGGCGAGGGCACGGCCGACATTCAGCGGATGATCATCGGCCGCCGGCTGCTCGAGGACTACAAGCTCCGCTAGGTCGGTGGGAGCGGACTCTGGGCTGCAGGTCAGGTGTTTATGACGACCAGCCCTGGCGGCCGAGCACCAGGCCGGCCTGGAACCGCGAAGTCACACCCAGCTCCAGCATGATCGAAGCGATCCGTCGCCGTACCGTGTGGGTCGAGATCCCGAGCTGACGAGCGATCGCCTCGTCCTTCGTCCCCTGGGCCAGTAGCCTCAGCACTGTTTGCTCGTCGGCCGACCGGGCCGACGTCACGGACGCGACGGTGCTGGCGTCCACGCCGCGTTGCCAGGTCGTTTCGAACAGCGCGATCAAGCCGTCAAGCACAGGCGACTCCCGCACGGTGAGCGCCATGTCGACAGGTCCGGGGTTGCTTCTGCACACGAGGGCCGTACGACGGTCGACGATCGCGATCTTCAGCGGGAGCCTGCTCACCACGCGGGACTGCTCGTTGAGGCTCCGCATCTGTCGCACATGACCGCACATGCGCTCGGAGTCGAGAGCATCCTGCGCGTAGAGGACACGCGATCCACCGCCTCTGCGGAGCAGTGAGTCTTGCAAGGACTCGCTCTCCGACCACGGTGCGAGGCTGTACGGCGGCTTGACGAACATCTCCAGGCTGTGGCGCGTCGCCGACTGCAGATCAGCCCAGCGTTCAGCGACCGCCTCGCGTCCGACCACCTGCTCCGTCACGCTCACGGGAGGACCTCCACACAGGGGAACGCTGCCACCCCGGCGGTTCGCATGCAACATTTGTGCGCACTTCTGGCCAACGGAGCCATTCGTTATTGACCCAAGGACCTCGCTGCGGTTCTGTCCGGCTATGACCACTCGCGCCCTGCGCCGCGCCTGTGTGATGGCCCTGGTCGTCGCCGTGTTGGCCGCCCTTCAGACCGCGACACTGGCCAGCGCTGCTTCCCCCGACACCACAGGCGCCTCGCAGCAGGACAACGTCGTAGACGGTGTCGACCCCGAGTTGCTCCGACAGTTCGACAGCTCCGCCGAGGTGGAGTTCTGGGTCGACCTCGGCCCCAAGGCCGACCTCGACTCGGCGAGCCGGACCCGCGGCTGGGCGAGGCTCGGCGCTGCGGTCACGCAGGAGCTTCAAACCACGGCACGCGATAGCCAGGACGGCATCGTGAGGATGCTCGAGGATGCACAGGTCCAGTACCAGACGTTCTGGATCAGCAATGCCATCCTCGTCACTGGAACCAAGACACTCGCTGAACGCCTCGCCCAGCATCCCGAGGTCGCGAGCCTCCGACCAACGCAGACGATCTCCATCCCCGAGCCCACCAAGGCCGAAGCCGCCAACCAGGTCCAGGCGATCGAGTGGAACATCGAGCAGGTCCGTGCGGACGATGTGTGGAACACCTTCGGCGTCCGCGGCGAGGGCATCGTGGTCGCCAACGTCGACACGGGCGTGGACTTCGACCATCCCGCCCTGGTTCGGCAGTATCGAGGCAACCTCGGCACCGGCAGTTTCGACCACAACTACAACTGGTACGACCCTTCCAACGTGTGCGGCGAACCGTCGCTCGAGCCGTGCGACAACGACAACCACGGCACCCACACGATGGGCACGATGGTTGGCGACGACGGGACCAGCCAGGTAGGGGTTGCACCCAACGCCACCTGGATCGCGGCCAAGGGCTGTGAGACCAGTCTCTGCTCCGACGCAGCGCTGCTGGCCTCGGCGCAGTGGATGTTGGCGCCCATCGACTTGAACGGCGAGAACCCTCGGCCTGACCTGCGACCGCACGTCATCAACAACTCGTGGGGCGACATCGCCCACACGCCGTTCTTCGAGGATTCCGTCGACGCATGGATCACGGCCGGAATCTTCCCGGTGTTCTCCGCCGGCAACGAAGGCCCAGACTGCGGCACCGTCGGCTCGCCCGGCGACTATGACACCGCGTACTCGGTGGGCTCGTCCAACCGCAACGGCTCGATCTCTTGGTTCTCCAGCCGAGGTCCTGGCAGCAACATCACCGCCATCAACCCCGACATCGTGGCACCCGGGAACAATGTCCGGAGCTCGTTCAACGGCGGCGGCTACGGAAGCATGTCTGGTACGTCGATGGCAGCCCCGCACGTCGCAGCCACCGTGGCCCTGATGTGGTCCGCGGCGCCCTCTCTCCAGCGCGACATCGGCCAAACCCGCCAGCTCCTCGACCAGGCCGCAGTCGATACCGAGGACCTGCAGTGCGGCGGCACGGCTGCTGACAACAATGTCTGGGGCGAAGGCCGCCTCGACACGATGGAAGCCGTGACATCCTCGCCGCGGGGTGACACGGGCACGATCAGCGGAACGGTGACCGACGCCGAGACCGGCAGTCCGCTGGCGGGAGCCCGCGTCGAGTTCGCCGCCGACCTGACCCGTACCGCCTGGACCCGCGATGACGGCACGTACTCACTGGAGCTGGCCAGCGGCAGCTACGACTTGACCGCGACCGGCTATGCCTACGAACCCGCCGTCGCCGAGGCCGTGCTGATCTCCGCGGATTCGAAGACCGTTCAGGACTTCGCGCTGAAGGCGGCCCCACATGCCGTACTGTCCGGCGCCGTCGTCGACTCGGCCGGCGCGCCGGTGCCCGGCACGACCGTGCAGATACTGGGCACCCCCATCCCCGACACCACGACCGACACGGACGGTCTATACCAGTTCCCGCAGGTCCCCGAGGGCGAGTACGACGTCCGGGTCACGGGGTCCGGATGCCTCAACGGGCTGACCAGGCACGTCGTCCTCGGCGGCGACACCGCCCTCGACTTCGCCCTCACCCGGAAGGTCGATGGATTCGGGTATCACTGCAAGGAGCGACCGTCGTCGTACCTGCAGCCGACCGAGAAGCTCCAGATCATCGGCAGCAGCCTGGCGGCGCGGGTCGAGCTGCCGTTCCCCTTCACGTTCTACGGCGAGACGTACACGACGGCGAACGTCACGACGGTCGGGTTCGTCAACTTCGGCCGCAACCACCCGAGCTTCCGGAACTTCCCGATCCCGTGGGGAGACTGGCCGAACGCGGCGATCTTCCCGTTCTGGGAGGACCTCGTCGTCAGCTCCACGTCGGGCATCTACACCGCGACCAGCGGTGTGGCACCGAACCGGCAGGTCGTCTTCGACTGGCGCAACGTGACGTTTTGGGGCGGTACAGGGCAGCTGGACTTCCAGGTGATCCTGCACGAGAACGGCGACATCGTGACGCAGTACCGTCACCTCGACGGCGACCGCGAGCATGGCGGCTCCGCAACGGTCGGCATCGAGAACGCGGACGGCAGCGTCGGCTACCAGTACTCCCTCGACGAGCCGGCCCTGAAGGACTCCGTCGCTATCCACTTCCTGCGCCCACCCAACGGCTTCGCCACCGGCATCGTCCGGGACAACAACGACGGCGAGCCGATCCGTGGCGCGGAGGTCACCGTGCTGCAGGACGGTACGCAGGTGCGGCAACAGCTGACCGAGGGCGACGGCTCGTTCAAGATCGAGGTCCCGTTCGGGACCTACGACGTCCAGATCACCAGCCCGCGCTACGTCACCGAACGCCGGCAGGTCGTGATTGACGAGGACGACGAGCTCGTCGATGTCGGTGCCACACTGGAGACCGCGCAGGCGACAGTCGGCACGCAGCTGCCGACGCTCGTGGTGCCCGCCGGAGAGACCCGCACCCGCACGCTGTCGATCAGCAACACCGGCAGCACAGACCTCGACTGGCAGTTGCGGGAGTCCGACAGCACCCACCTGGCCAGTTCCACCACATCGACAGAGCAATCGGGTTCGCCGTACCGGCCCGCCCCGGGCTCCGACCCGCAGGCGCGCACGGCGGAGAGTGCCTTCGTCGGCGACCGCGTCCCGCCCGGCGCGTCGACGACAGCCGCTGGCGAGCTCGTCAGGAGCTGGCGGGTTGCCGACCGGCCCGATCTCTTCGGCGTTGGCACGATGCCGTCGGGAGACGTCTGGCTAGGCGGCAATGCATTGGAGGATTCGAACACGGAGTACCGGGTCGACGGCACTCCGACCGGTCGGGAGTGGCCCACGCCGTGGGCGCGGACCTGGGCAGCCGACATGGCCTACGACTCCGTGCGCGACCAGATGTGCCAGGTGGAGATCGGGGGGCAGGGCGGCATTCGGTGCTGGAACCCGGCAACCGGTGACGCGACCGGGGGGATCCATGGCGACTTTCCCTGGACCGAGACTAGCCAGCGGGGGCTCGCGTACCGACCCGACGACGACTCCTTCTACATCGGCGGCTGGAACCAGGGCGTGCTCCACCATGTCGCCGGTCTGTCATCTGAGACTCCCGGCCAGGTGCTCGACAGCTGCATCCCCGCGGATCCCGCCATCTCCGGCCTAGGGTGGAACGCCGCCACCGGCACGGTGTGGGCCGCCACGAGCTCCCCCGACGACGTCGTCTATGAGTTGGACCCGGAGTCGTGTTCTGTGCTGTCGACGCTGGCCCACCCCCGACCCGGCTTCCATGGCGGTGGGCTCGAGGTCGACGAGGTCGGCAACATCTGGATGGTTGACATCGACAAGCTAGTCGCGCACCTCTATGACGGCGGCGTCTCCGCACTCCTCGACGTGCCGTGGCTGACGGCCCACGCGAGTGGAGCCCTGTCACCGGGTGAATCGACCGAGTTCGATGTCAGCGTCGATACCGCCGGATTGGAGCCCGGCGTGTACGACGCCCGCGTGTTCGTCGCCTCCAGCAGTGGCCGTGACCCATACCTCGATATCCCGGTCAGGCTGGTAGTCCCGGCATACTCGACGGCGTTCAACTCCGGCGGAGCCGCTTACACGGACGGCGCCGGTGACACCTGGCAGACCGACCGGGGGTACGACGGAGAGGGTACGGCCGGCTGGTCGGGCCGTTCCGGCTCGTCCTGGAAGAACAAAGAAATTCTTGGGACCGTTGACGATGCCCTCTACCGTGACCAGCGGAGAAGCATGCGTGCATACTCCTTCGACGGGCTACCTGACGGTGTCTACGAAGTGGACCTTCGCTTCTCCGAACTGATCGAGGGGATGAAGCCGGGAAAGCGCGCCTTCGATGTGCTCATCGATGACGATGTCGTGCTTGAAGGGCATGACATCAGTGCCGAAGCAGGCGCCCTTACTGCGGACGACCACACGTTCCGCGTGTCGGTCGACGACGGCCACCTTGAGGTCTCGTTCGAGCCGGACAGCCGGCCACCAGTGATAGGTGCGATCCGGGTGAGCCATCGACCCGACTGGGAGTGACCCTGCTGGACTTGTGAGTGCCCCACGTCAAGTCAGCTCGAACTTCGCCGCGGGACCGGTCAGGCGGCGGTGCCCTTCCGCACCCTGGCTGGGTATTACAACCGCCAACTGGTGCATTTACTCAGAAGCACCTCGGCTACGCTCCCGTCAGCTGCGTAATCCCACCCCGTGTCCAAGTTCCGGGGTCAAGGCCCGCCGGTGCCGAGGCCGTCGTCGTCGCCGGCGGGGTTGATGTCGACGCGGCGGCGGGCTTTGGCGTGGCGGGCGCGGCTGGTGGCGGGGTCGGGGTCGTGGTCGATGAGGTGTTGGCGGACCCGGTTG
>JBOHDE010000133.1:0-10619 GCA_050699035.1 Nocardioidaceae bacterium
TGGTCGTGCAGGGCCGGCTCAAGCAGCGGTCCTACGAGACCCGCGAGGGCGAGAAGCGGACGGTCTTCGAGGTCGACGTCGAGGAGATCGGCGCGAGCCTGAAGTACGCCACCGCCAAGGTCACCAAGACCACCCGGGCCGGTGGGTCCGGCGGTGGAGGAGGCTTCGGCGGCAACGACCCGTGGTCCCAACCGCAGGCCCAACCGCAGGCTCAACCGCAGGCCCAACCGCAGGCTCAACCGCAGGCTCAACCGCAAGGTCAGCCGCAAGCCCAGCCCCAGGGCCAGCCGGCCGGCGACCCGTGGGCCGCCCAGGGAGGGGCGACCGAAGAGCCGCCGTTCTGACCCACCCGCGTTCCCGCACCCCTCGACCACCCTGCCGGTCACGTGACCGGCTGACCATTCCGGTTCACCCCGGGCTCTGAAAGGGAGCACCACAATGGCCAAGCCCATCGTGCGCAAGCCCAAGAAGAAGGTTTGCGCGTTCTGCAAGGACAAAGTCACCTACGTCGACTACAAGGACACCAACCTGCTGCGGAAGTACATCTCCGACCGCGGCAAGATCCGTGCCCGCCGCGTCACCGGCAACTGCGTGCAGCACCAGCGCGACGTCGCCATCGCGGTCAAGAACGCCCGCGAGGTAGCCCTGCTGCCCTACACCTCCACCGCTCGCTGAGGAAGGACGGGACTGAAGTGAAGCTCATCCTCACGCAGGAAGTCTCCGGTCTCGGCGCGCCCGGCGACGTGGTCGAGGTCAAGGACGGGTACGGCCGCAACTACCTGGTGCCGCGCGGCCACGCGATCCGCTGGACGCGCGGCGCCGAGAAGCAGGTCGACTCGATCAAGAAGGCTCGGTCCGTCCGGGACATCCGCGACGCCGACACCGCCGAGCAGGTCAGGCACCAGCTCGAGGAGCTGGTCGTCAACCTCAAGGCGCGCACCGGTGACACCGGCCGGTTGTTCGGCGCCGTGACCGTCGCCGACATCGCGACCGCCATCAAGGAGGGCGGGGGTCCCGAGGTGGACAAGCGACGGATCGAGGTACGCAACCCGATCAAGACCGTCGGTCCCCACGAGGTCGGTATCCGGCTGCACGAGGACGTCAGCGCGACTGTCAAGCTGAACGTCACGCCGGCCTGACCCTAGGCAGCCCCCAGGTTGCCCCAGGCTGCACAGCGAGGGGTCGTTCCCGTCCGGGAGCGGCCCTTTCGCGTACCCGCGCAGAGGGGGGAAGGGGCCAAACCGCACCCCCAAGTCACGCCGCGTCACGAGCGGAAACGATCAGGTAACGATCAGAGCCCGATCAGGCCTCAGACCTGTGCGAGGGGCGGTTTGCAGGTAATCATCGGTCGGCGCGAGAATCGCCTCTCGCCATCACCTGCTTTGTGTTGAGGAGGACCGTAATGCGAATGAGGACACCAATGCGTGTCGCCGCAGCCGCGGCTTCGTTCGCTCTCCTTGTGACCGCCTGTGGTGGCGGCGGAGACGAGGGAGAAAAAGACGCTGGAGGCGGCACAGGCTCCGCCGACCCGGACAACCCGTCGGGTGGCACCTTCAGTATCAACCTGACCGAGCCTTCGTTCCTCGCTCCGGCGCAGAACTGCTACGAGTCGGAGTGCAACAAGGTCCTGAGCGCGATCAACGACCCGCTGGTCGGCATCGACGCCGAGACCGGCGAGCTGCAGTTCGAGGGCACTCTGGCCGAGAGCGTCGAGGCCAACGAGGAGAAGACTGTCTGGACGCTCAAGCTGCGCGAGGGCCTGACGTTCCACAACGACGAGCCGGTCAACGCCGACGCGTTGTTGGGCGCGTGGAACTACTCCGCCAACCCGAAGAACGAGATGGCGACCGCCGGCTTCATGTCGCACATCGAGGGCGCCGGCGAGGGCGAGACGATGACCGGCCTGAAGAAGGTCGACGACCTCACCGTCGAGATCACCCTGAAGGCCCCCTTCCAGGCGTTCGGCCAGATGATGAGCTATCTGCCGGCCTGGGCGCCGATCGCCCCCGCGTGTCTCGAGGACGTCGAGGCGTGCAACGAGGCGCCGGTTGGCACCGGGCCGTACATGATGGACGGCAAGTGGAACCACGACCAGTCCATCACGGTGAAGCGCTGGGAGGGTTACAAGGGTGACCGCGGCGGCCAGGCGGACTCGATCGAGTTCACCATGTTCGCCGACTCCGTCGCGGCGTTCCGCGCCTGGCAGGGCGGCACGCTCGATGTCCTCGACACGCTCGAGCCGACGATCTACGCAGAGGCCACTGGTGCTGCGGGTGACCGTCAGCTGGAGACCGAGACGTCGTCGCTGACGTACATGGGCTTCCCGACCAAGACCGCGCCGTTCGACAAGAAGGAGTACCGCCAGGCCTTCTCGATGGCGTTCGACCGCCAGGCGGTCATCGATGCCGTCCTCAACGGGCAGGCCAAGCCGTCGACCGACATCCCGACCCCGAACATCCCGGGTGCTCGTGACGATGCCTGCAAGTACTGCGAGTTCAACCCCGAAGAGGCGAAGAAGCTGTTCGCCGAGGCGGGCGGCAAGGAAGGTGACACGGTCGAGCTGATCTTCAACGCCGGCTCTGGCCACGAAGGTTGGGTCGAGGCTGTCGGCAACGAGCTCAAGAACAACCTCGGCATCAACTTCACCATGAAGGGGATGGAGTGGGCGCAGTACCTCGAGCTGCTCGACTCGGGCGGCGCCAAGGGCCCGTTCCGTCTCGGCTGGTCGAAGGACTACCCGTCGCCGGAGAACTACCTGCGTCCGATCGTGGGCACGGGCGGCGACGTCAACCGCAGCGAGTACTCCAACAAGGAGCTCGACGACCTCGTCACTGAGGGCGACGCGGCGGCGACTCCGGAGGAGGCGCAGGAGATCTACGCCCAGGCGAGCGACATCGCGCTGGAGGACCTCCCGCTGCTCCCGCTGTGGAGTGGTATCAAGACGATCATCTGGGGCGAGAACGTCGAGAACATCGTCTGGGACCCGGTCGAGGAGCAGGTCTCCCTCGGTCAGGTCATCGTCAAGTGATCACCGTTTCCTAGGGTGAGAACGGCCTACTGAATGCCGACTGTGGGGGCTGGGTGTTGAATTAACCCGGCCCCCACATCGGTGCCCCGAGGGGTAGGGAGAGACGGACATGGGCCGCTACCTGGCCAGACGGCTGCTGCAGTTCATCCCGGTGGTGCTCGGGACGATGTTCCTGCTGCACTACATGACGGTGCTCAGCATCCAGTTCGGTGGCGACCCGATCCGGGCGCTGTTCGGTGACAACCCGCCGCCGCCGCAGGTGATCGAGGCGATGCGGGCCCGCTTCGGCCTCGACAACGGGTGTCTCCAGCAGAACGGCAACCCCTGTCTCGGGATCTTCTTCGATCGGATGTTCCAGTACCTCCAGCTCGACTTCGGCATCAACTTCCGCGGCCGTGAGATCACCGACCTGGTCGGCGAGCGCTGGCCGGTGACGCTGCGTCTGACGATGATCGCGATCATCTTCGAGACCATCGTCGGCGTGATCCTCGGCGTGATGGCCGGCCTGCGCAAGGACAAGTTCGTCGACAACTTCGTACGCTTCTCGACCACGCTGCTGATCGCCTTCCCGACCTTCGTGTTCGGCGTCATCATCCAGGTCCTGGTCGCGCTGGCGCTCGGTGACTGGATCAAGTCGCAGGACTACTTCCCGGTCTGGTTCAAGGCGATGTTCACGCCGGTCTTCCTCAGCGACTACCCGTGGATCAGCCTGGTCATCCC
Organism: Nocardioidaceae bacterium; assembly: GCA_050699035.1. Classification (GTDB taxonomy): domain Bacteria; phylum Actinomycetota; class Actinomycetes; order Propionibacteriales; family Nocardioidaceae; genus WHTB01. Next base: position 3,749 of record JBOHDE010000133.1, read on the forward strand.
CGGCCTCGTGCTGGGCGCGTTCTCGCTGGCCGCGATCGCGCGGCTGACCCGGACCAGCCTGATCGAGAACCTGCGCTCCGACTACGTCCGGACGGCTCGGGCCAAGGGCCTGGCCCAGCGACGGGTGATCGGGGTGCACACGCTGCGCAACTCGCTCATCCCGGTCGTCACCTACATCGGGATCGACATCGGCACGCTGCTCGGCGGCGCGCTCGTCACCGAGCGCATCTTCAACATCCCCGGCGTCGGCGGGCTGGTCTTCCAGTCCGTCACCCAGAAGGACAGCACGGTGGTGATCGCCGTCGTCACGATGCTGACGCTGGTGTTCCTGACCGCCAACTTGATCGTCGACGTGCTGTACGCCGTACTCGACCCAAGGATTCGCTATGAGTGACCCAGCGATGACGATGCAGGAGGCGCCCGCCGCGGAGCAGCGGGAGCCGGGCAAGGATGCGAACCGCTCGCTGTGGGGGGACGCCTGGTACGAGCTGAAGCGCAACCCGATCTTCTGGGTCGCCTCGGTGATGGCGATTTTCGTGGTGCTGCTGGCGGTGTTCCCGTTCCTGTGGACAAACGCCGATCCGGGGACCTGCCGGCTGGCGAACAGCCGGGAGAAGCCGAGCGCGGACCACTGGTTCGGCTACACATTCCAGGGCTGTGACATGTGGGCGAAGGTCGTCTACGGCGCGAGCAAGTCACTGGCTGTGGCGGTGCTGGCGACCACCTTCACCACCACCATCGGCATCACCATGGGCACGCTGGCCGGCTTCTTCCCGGGCTGGGTCGACACCATCATCAGCCGGGTGACCGACATCTTCTTCGGGCTGCCGTTCCTGCTCGGCGCGGTGGTGTTCCTGCAGCTGTTCCAGATCCGCAACGTCTGGACGATCACCGCGGTGTTGACGCTGCTGGGCTGGACCACGCTGACCCGGATCATGCGCGGCAGCGTCTTGTCGACGAAGAACAAGGACTACGTCGACGCCGCCCGCGCGCTCGGCGCGACCAACGGGCACATCGTGTTCAAGCACATCCTGCCCAACGCCATCGCCCCGGTGTTCGTGCTGTCCACGATCGCGCTCGGCGGCTACATCGGCGCCGAGGCCACGCTGACCTTCCTCGGGGTCGGGTTCCAGCAGCCCAACACCACCTGGGGGCTGCTGATCCAGGAGGGCCAGCCGTATGCGCTGCAGGGCTACCCGCACCTCCTGGTCATCCCCTGCGCCTTTGTCGTCGTGACCGTACTCGCCTTCATCTTGCTCGGCGATGCGCTCCGTGACGCCCTCGACCCCCGGAACCGCTGAGGACCATGAGATGACCGAGACGACCATCGAGTCCAAGCGCGGCACCGAGAACGAGGTGCTGGCCAACCTGCCGTGGGACGCCAACGCACCGCTGCTCGAGGTGGAGAACCTGCAGGTCGAGTTCCACACCCGCGACGGCGTCGCGAACGCGATCAACGGCGTCAGCTTCACCCTCGACGCCGGCGAGACGCTCGGCATCCTGGGCGAGTCGGGCTGCGGCAAGTCGGTCACCGCCCAGGCGATCATGGGCATCCTCGACATCCCGCCGGCCAAGATCACCGGCGGCAGCATCAAGCTCAACGGCGTCGACCTGCTGCAGTTGGACGAGAAGACCCGCCGGCACGTCCGGGCCAACAAGATCGCGATCATCTTCCAGGACGCGCTGTCGGCGCTGAACCCCGTGTTCACGGTCGGCTGGCAGCTGGCCGAGCTCTATCGCAAGCACTCGGGCGCCTCGCGGGCACAGGCGAAGGCCAAGGCGGTCGAGCTGCTGAAGCTGGTGAAGATCCCGGCCGCCGAGCAGCGGGTCAACGCCTTCCCGCACCAGTTCTCCGGCGGCATGCGCCAGCGCGTGATGATCGCGATGGCGCTGGCGCTCGAGCCCGACATCATCATCGCCGACGAGCCGACGACGGCCCTCGACGTCACCGTCCAGGCGCAGGTCATGCAGCTGTTGGCCGACCTGCAGAAGACCCAGAACATGGGCCTGATCCTGATCACGCACGACATGGGCGTGGTGGCCGACGTGGTCGACAAGATCACCGTGATGTACGCCGGGGACGCGGTCGAGCGGGCGGACGTCTACCAGATCTACGAGCGCCCGGCCCACCCGTACACGAAGGCGTTGCTCGAGTCGATCCCGCGGGTCGACATGAAGGGCCAGGAGCTGGCGGCGATCAAGGGTCTGCCGCCGCCGCTGACCCAGCTGCCCCCGGGCTGCTCGTTCCAGCCACGCTGCCGGTTTGCCAAAGAACGCTGTACGACGGAGGATCCACCCCTGTACGACGTACCCGGCAACCGCAAGAGCGCCTGTCACTACTGGGAAGAGGTGTTCAACTCGTGAGCACCCCATCGACACAGCAGACCGAGACCGAGCCGAGCAGCGCGAGCGACGTCATCTTGTCCGTGCGTGACGTCAAGAAGTACTTCCCGCTGACCCAGGGCATCGTCTTCAAGAAGACGATCGGCCAGGTCAAGGCCGTCGACGGCGTCAGCTTCGACCTGCACAAGGGCGAGACGCTCGGCGTCGTGGGTGAGTCCGGGTGTGGCAAGACCACGCTCGGCCGGCTGTTGATGGGGCTCGAGCGCGCCACCGCCGGTTCGATCAAGATCAACGGCCAGGAGACGACGACGCTCGAGGCCGCTGGGCTGCGCAAGATGCGGCGCAACATCCAGGTGGTGCTGCAGGACCCGTACTCCTCGCTGGACCCGCGGATGACGGTCGGCGACATCGTCGGGGAACCGTTCGACGTGCACCCCGAGGTGGTGCCGAAGAAGGGTCGCCGGCAGGCCGTGCGCGACCTGCTCGACGTGGTCGGTCTGAACCCCGACCACATCAACCGCTACCCGCACCAGTTCTCCGGCGGGCAGCGCCAGCGCATCGGTATCGCCCGCGCGCTTGCGCTCAAGCCCGAGATCATCGTCTGTGACGAGCCCGTCTCCGCACTCGACGTGTCGGTGCAGGCGCAGGTGATCAACCTGTTCGAGCGGCTGCAGAACGAGTTCGCGCTGTCGTACGTGTTCATCGCGCACGACCTGTCGGTGGTGCGGCACATCTCCGACCGGGTCGGCGTCATGTACCTCGGCAAGATGGTGGAGATCGGCGACGAGCTGCAGATCTACGAGCGCCCGACCCATCCGTACACGCAGGCCCTGCTGTCCGCCGTGCCGGTGCCGGACCCGACGCTGCGCGGTCACCGGGACCAGATCGTGCTCGAGGGCGATGTGCCGAGCCCGGCGAACCCGCCGTCCGGCTGCCGGTTCCGCACCCGCTGCTGGAAGGCGCAGGACATCTGCACCACGGAGGAGCCGCTGCTGCAGCTCCGTGACACCTCCGACCACCCGTCGGCCTGTCACTTCGCCAAGGTGCGCGACGTCATCCACGCCACCGACTGACCCCGGTTTTTTTCTGGTACGGGGGCGCCCCGTTCCATACCTATTGGAACGGGGGCGCCCCGTACCAATCCCGGATTGGACCGGAGCCCCCCAGCTGGTGGGTCAAGTCGGTGGGTCAGCGGCGGGCCGCGCCGGTCACCATCCAGGCCGGCGACCGCGCCCGCCACAGCAGGGTCGCCAGCCGGGCCAGCATGAACCCGCCGAACGCCCACCACAGCCACACCAGCCCGCCGTCGGTGGCCGGTACCGTCAGCGCCAGCGGTACGAAGGCGACCAGCGTGACGACTCCCGCCCAGGCGAGGTAGACGCCGTCGCCCGCACCGATCAGCACCCCGTCGAGTACGAACACCACGCCGCACACCGGCTGCTGCACCGCAGCCACGATCAGCACCGCGGCCAGTGCGTCCTGCACGGCGACGTCGGCGGTGAACAGCGGGCCCAGCAGCTGGGAGAGCGCCAGCAGGGCCAGGCCGAAGACCACGCCCGACAGCACGCCCCACCAGATCAGCCGGCGGGTGACGTCGCGGACCCCGTCCAGGTCGGCGGCACCGAGATAGCGCCCGGTCATCGCCTGCGCAGCGATGGCCAGCGCGTCGAGGGCGAACACCAGGAACGTCCAGACAGTGAACGCGACCTGGTGGGCGGCGATCGCCACGTCTCCCTGCGCGGTCGCGACGTAGGTGGTCACGAGCAGCGCCACCCGCAGGGTCAGGGTGCGGACGACCAGGGGGAGGCCGGTGTGGCCGGCTGCCCTGATCCCGGCCCGGTCGGGCGTCAGCGCGGCGCCGTACTCCCGTGCCCCGCGCACGACCACCAGCGTCAGCCAGCAGGCCGCGCCGGCCTGGGCGATCGCGGTGCCGGCCGCGGAGCCGCCGATGCCGAGGTCGAAGCCGTAGACCAAGACGACGTTCAGCACGATGTTGGCGAGGTTCGCGGTGACGGCGACGACCAGCGGCGTACGGGTGTCTTGCAGACCGCGCAGCACACCGGTCGCGGCGAAGACCACGAACATCGCCGGGAGGCCAAGCCCGGCGACCCGCAGGTACGTCACCGCGTGGCCGGCGACGGCCTCTGATGGGCCCAGCAGGCCGATCAGCCAGGGCGCGGCGGCGACACCCACCACCGCGGTGACCAGCCCCAGGCCGAGCGCGAGCCAGATGCCGTCCGCGCCTTGGGTGTACGCCGCGCGGCGGTCGCCGGCTCCGAGCTGGCGGGCGACGCTGGAGGTCGTGCCGTAGGCGAGGAACACGAACAGGCCAAGGAGCGTGGTGAGTACGGCACCGGCGACCCCGAGCCCGGCTAGCTGGGCGGTGCCGAGCCGGCCGATGATCGCCGAGTCGGCCAGCAGGAACAGTGGCTCGGCGACCAACGCCGCGAACGCGGGGACGGCGAGGCGCCAGATCTCGCGGTCGGTGGGCGTCAGCATGGTAAGTACCAAGGTAGCCAGTTGGATCTGTCGTACCCGGCTCTGGTCCAGGATGTGGCGCGACGTCATGGCGAATCCCGGACGAGCCGCGCTGATTCTGTGGTCCACAGCCGGTGGACGGGCATCTGCGCAGGTCAGAGGGTGTGCTCGCCGCCGTCTCCCCAGGATTTCCACAGGTGTGTACCCAGCCTGTGCACACCGTTCGGAGGGATCGTGCACAGGTTATCCACAGGGTCTGTGGACGCGGCGCTTTCGACCCTCCGCGCGAGCGCGTAGCGTCCGCCGAGGTTCGGAGATCTGCGGGTGTCGGTGTGAGACTCTAGGGTGTCGAACAGATGTTCTACATCCGGTGTCGGGGAAAGGGGTGCGGCGTTGAGCATCGCCGAGTTTCACCAAGACGTCCCCACCGATGACTACTCCAGCCAGCTCGCCCGGACGCCGCCGTCGGACCACGTAGCCGAGCAGAGCGTCCTCGGGGCAATGCTGATGTCCAAGGACGCCATCGCCGACGTGGTCGAGCAGATCCGCGGCACCGACTTCTACCGGCCGGCGCACGAGACGATCTACGACGCGATCATCGACCTGTACGGCCGGGGCGAGCCGGCCGACGCGGTCACCGTGTCGGCGGAGCTGCAGCGGCTCGGTGAGCTGGGCCGGGTCGGCGGTGCGCCGTACCTCCACACCCTGGTGTCGGGCGTGCCGATCGCTGCCAACGCCGGCTACTACGCCGAGATCGTGCGGGAGAAGGCGATCCTGCGTCGGCTCGTCGACGCCGGCACCAAGATCGCCCAGATGGGCTACGCCGGCGAGGGCGAGGTCGACGACGTCGTCGACCGGGCGCAGGCCGAGGTCTACGGCGTCACCGAGAAGCGGTCGAGCGAGGACTACGCACCGCTCAGCGAGATCATGGAGGCTGCCCTCGACGAGATCGAGGCGATCGGCAACCGCAACGGCGAGATGGTCGGCGTACCCACCGGGTTCGCCGAGCTCGACGACCTGACCAATGGCCTGCACCCCGGTCAGATGGTGGTCATCGCGGCCCGCCCCGCCATGGGCAAGGCGCTCGCCCTCGACACCCCGCTGCCCACGCCGACCGGCTGGACCACCATGGGCGAGGTAGCGGTCGGGGACCTACTGATCGGCGCCGACGGCAGGCCGACTCGTGTCGTGGCCGCGACCGAGGTGATGGTCGACCGCCCGTGCTACCAGGTCCATTTCAGCGACGGCTCGTCGATCGTCGCCGACGCCGAGCATCAGTGGGCAACCTTTGTCGACGGTGCGCCGTCGGCACGAGTGACGACTACCGCCGCGTTAGCTGTCTCGTTGACCGAGGGCGCGCTGCACGCCGTTGACGCCGACCGCAAGGTCGAGGCAGTCACTAGGGTGCCGTCCGTCCCCGTCCGCTGCGTACAGGTATCGGCCGATGACCGCCTCTACCTCGCGGGCAGCACCAAGGTCCCCACCCACAACTCGACGCTGGCCCTTGATATCGCCCGGGCCTCGGCGATCAAGCACGGGTTGTGCAGTGTCATGTTCTCGCTGGAGATGACGCGCAACGAGATCACCATGCGGCTGCTGTCGGCGGAGGGGCGCATCCCGCTGCATCACATGCGCAACGGCCACATGAGCGACGACGACTGGCAACGGCTCGCCCGCAAGATGGGGGAGGTGTCGTCGGCGCCGCTGTTCATCGACGACTCGCCCAACATGACGATGACCGAGATCCGGGCCAAGGCCCGCCGGCTCAAGCAGCGGCACGACCTGCGGCTGATCGTGATCGACTACCTGCAGCTGATGACCTCCGGCAAGAAGGTCGAGAGCCGCCAGGTCGAGGTGTCGGAGTTCTCGCGCCAGCTCAAGCTGATCGCCAAGGAGCTCGAGGTGCCGGTCGTCGCCCTGTCCCAGCTCAACCGTGGCGCCGAGCAGCGTTCCGACAAGCGCCCGATGCTGTCCGACCTTCGCGAGTCCGGCTGCCTGACTGCGGACACGACCTTGCTCCGCGCCGACACCGGGGTGCCGATCTCCTTCA
>JBOHDE010000134.1:0-10582 GCA_050699035.1 Nocardioidaceae bacterium
CGCCGAGCACAGTGCGTACGTCGTCGTACCTGGTGACGAGCCACGCCTCGGTGTCGTCGTAGAGCGCGACCTTCGTGACCGGGCAGCGCTCGCGGAACTCGTCGTACTGCGGCGGCGGGTCGAACGGCCGCACTCGAGGCAGCGGGAACCTGGGAACAGCTCCGGGATCGGTCACGGTCGGGTCCCTCTCATGAAACAACGTTCCACGCAAACCATAGGTGAAGACGCGGCCGTGGGCAACGGATCCCGGCCCCGGGTCTGACGGGCGAGACGTTGACCCGTTCACGCTGGTCTGTCAGCGTGCTTGCTGTTCACACGCCGAGGAGGTGCGGGCATGAAGTCAGCGTTTGTACGCCACCCGGTGTTCGCGCGGTGCTACGCCTGGTTGAGCCGGCGGATGGAGCGGGAGCTGGCGGCGCACCGCGAGCGGCTGCTCGCCGGCCTGACCGGCGAAGTCGTCGAGATCGGCGCCGGCAACGGCATGAACTTCGGCCACTACCCGCGTGACGTGTCCAGGGTCGTCGCGGTCGAGCCGGAACCCCACCTCCGCGCGCTCGCCAAGGAGAGTGCCGCCCGGGCACCCGTACCGATCGAGGTGGTCGACGGCGTCGCCGCGAACCTTCCCAGTGCCGACGACGCCTTCGATGCGGCCGTGGTGTCGCTGGTGCTCTGCTCGGTGCCGGACCCGACGGCTGCGTTGACGGAGCTCCGCCGGGTGGTCCGGCCCGGTGGGCAGCTGCGGTTCCTCGAGCATGTCCGGGCCGACACTCCCGTACTCGGGGCTGTGCAGCGCGCACTCGACGCCACCCTCTGGCCAGTCCTGGCGGGTGGATGCCACACGCACCGCGACACCGAGCGGCTGATCCGCGCCACCGGCTGGACGGTCGAGTCCTGCGATCCGGTCCACTTCCCCGACGTCAGCTGGACCCCGACCTCGCCTCATGTCCTGGGCGTTGCGACGCGATGACCGGCGAGCCGTCGCCAACGTTGGAGTATGGTCCAAGGTCAGGAGGGAAGACGGAGGTCTGCGATGCGGGTCGGCGAGCTTGCCCACTCGGCTGGGGTCACCCCGTCGGCGATCCGTTTCTACGAACGGATCGGGCTGCTCCCTGAGCCGGCCAGGACCCCATCCGGCTACCGCGACTACGACACCGACATCCTTGGCCGGCTGGCCTTCATCCAGGCTGGCCAGGCGATTGGGTTGACTCTGGCCGAGCTCGGCGAGGTGATCGCGTTCCGCGAGCAGGGCACCGCGCCGTGCAGCCACGTGATCGACTTGATCGAGGCGCACGAGCGGCAGATCGCCGAGCGGATCTCCGAGCTGCGCTCGCTGCAGTACGAGCTGCGGCAGCTCTCCGAGCGGGCCCGAGACCTCGACCCCGCGGCCTGTACGCCCGCCGGTGTCTGCCACGTCGTCCCCGCCACCCGAAGCGCCGGGCGTACCAGGAAGCGTGGCCGCGTCACTGGCTAGCACCACCGTTCGATGCACGCCCGACGCGACACCACGAGAGGATGCGATGGCAGCCGTTCTGCTGGACCTGTCGATTTCACTGGACGGACTCATCGCCGGGCCGGACGGCGACGACGCCGGGTTGCACGACTGGTACTTCGCGGAGTCCGACGACACCAACCGCGGCCTCGTTGACGAGATCGTCCAGACCACGGGTGCGCTCGTGATGGGACGACGGGCGTACGACCTCGGGGCCAGCGTGGGCGGGTTCGCGGACACTCCGTACCAGGTGCCGCATTTCGTCCTCACCCACACTCCGCCGGTGGAGAAGCCCGAGACCGGCGTGACGTTCACCTACGTGACCGACGGCGTCGAGCCGTTGATCGACCAGGCTCGTGCCGCGGCCGGCGACCGGTACGTCACGGTCGGCGGTGGCGCGGACATCGCCCGGCAGTGTCTCGCCGCCGGTCTGGTCGACGAGGTCGATCTGCACGTCGTGCCGGTCCTGCTCGGCCAGGGGCTCCGCTTGTTCACCGGGCTGGAAGCCCCCGTCCGGCTGGACCAGATCCGGCAGGTCGCCGGGGCCGGCGTGTCCCACCTCCGTTACCGCGTCCGGAGATGAGTGTCTCGCGGTGGCCGCCGTACTCACGCTCCGACGGGTCCGCCGCGCCACGTCGGCAGGGCCCGATCGCCGACGGCGACCTCGAAGGCGGCGCGAGCCAGCAGGCGGGTCGAGTCCAACGTGGGGAGGGGCGAGACGTCCGGCGTCACGAGCAGCGGGATCTCGGTGCACACGAGCGCGACGGCGTCACAGCCCCGGGTCGCCAGCTGCTCGATGATGCGAACGAACTCTTCACGTGAGGGCGCGACGAGCTCGCCGTTCAGCAGCTCGTCGAAGATGATCCGGTTGATCAGCAGGCGGTCCTCGGCGCCGGGCACCTCGCTGGCGATCCCGCGGCCGGCGAGCGCCCGGGGGTAGACCGGGCCGCCCATCAGGTACTTGGTGCCGAGCACGCCGACTCGCTCGCGGCGGTCGTGGGAGGCTTGGTCGGCGACCACGTCGGCGATGTGCAGACCCGGCACGGCGAGCTCCTCTCCCGGTTGTTCGAGCGCGAGGTGCGCCGTGTTGTCAGGGCAGACGAAGAAGTCCGCGCCGGCGCGTGCGAGCCGTTGCACGCTGACGGCGAGTGTGGCCCGGATGGACTGGTGGTCGCCGGCGTCCCAGGCGGGCATGCTGCGGGCCAGCGCGATGCAGTCGAGGGTCACATCGGGGTGCTCGTCGGGGCCGAGCCGGCGGAAGCCTTCTTGGCAGAAGGTGCGGAAGCAGAGCGCGGCTCCCTCCGCACTGTGGGCGAGAATGCCGACGTGCTCCATCAGGGCTCCAGCGGTCGAGGGATGTCAGGTGCCTCACCATTCTCGGCGCTCGGGTCGGCGTACCGAACGAGTCCGGGGCCTGCGCCCCACCTGTTGTTCGTACACCCCGCGCCTTGCAAGGCTCGGGTTGTACGGGAACGCGCGGTTGCGCCTCGTCCACGGCCAGGGAAGCGGAGCCGTGGCGGGATCCACCTCATCGACTGGCGCGTTCCGTAGGCCTGCTGTCCGGTTTGTCCCTACGCAACGCGCCAGTCGATGCCGCAGACGCTCTTGAACGGAGCCGTCAGCGTCGATCAGATCGGCACGGTCACAGCTGCGATAGGAAGGCTCACAGCTCCCACTCGTCCCAGTCGCTGAGGTCCAGGACCGGCCGCACCTCGACCTCGCCATACGCGGCGTCCGGCGCCCGCGCAGCCCACTCGACGGCGCGCTCGATGCTGTCGCACTCGACCAGGTAGAAGCCGGCCAGGTGCTCCTTCACCTCGGCGAACGGCCCGTCGGTGGTCATCGTCCGCCCCTCCCGTACCGTGACGCGCCGGGCCAGCGAGGTGTCGGCCAGGGCCTCCGACACGATCAGCTCGCCCGACTCCGTCAGGTCGTCGGCAAGGGCGCGGTGTCCGCGTCCGAACTCCACCCGCTCCGCCTCGGACATCCCCTCCCAGACCTCCAGGAACGTCGGGTTGCTATGGATCAGGATCAGGTACTTCACGGTGCCTCCAGGGCGGCCTCGACAAGCTTCCAACCGTTATGTCGAAACCAGGCGCGCGCCCTCGACATCCCTACGAGAGGCACCCGCCGGAGGTGCCGGATCGAGGAGTATGCGATGCGCAAGATCGTAGCGGGCCTGTTCATGTCCTTGGATGGCGTGGTGTCGGCGCCCGACGGCTGGCAGTTCCCGTACTTCGACGACGAGATGACGGACGGGATCAAGGCGGGAGTGGCGGAGGCGGACGCCGTGTTGCTGGGCCGGCACACTTACCTGGAGTTCGCCGAGCTGTGGCCGAGCCAGGACAGCTCGGTGCCGATGGCCGACTTCCTCAACAACGCGCCCAAGTACGTCGTGTCGTCCACCCTGGACACGCTCGCGTGGGCGAACTCGCGCTTGCTCACCGGGGACCTCGCCGGGGAGCTCACGAACCTCAAGGAGCAGCCTGGCAGGAACGTCCTGATCCCCGGTAGCCCCGCGCTCGTGCGGTCACTGCTGCGAGCCGGACTGCTCGACGAGCTCAGCCTCAACATCTGTCCGATCGTGGTTGGTTCTGGGACGCGCCTCTTCGAGGGCATGACCGACCAGGTCGGCCTCAAGGTCGTGGAGTCGACCACGTACGGCACCGGTGTGCTGTCCGTGACATACCGACCGCAGTCGGCACCATGGGCGCGACCGGCTCAGGAATAGCTCAGCACCGCCTGCACCACCGTGTCGGCGTGCGGGATCGTGGCGTGCTCGAGGTTGGCCGCGAACGGGACGGGGACATTCGCCGAGGTGACCCGCTGGATGGGCGCGTCGAGGAAGGTGAAGCCCTCCTCCGCGACGATCGACGCGATCTCCGCTCCCCACCCGCACGGCCGGGGGTTCTCCTCGACCGTCATCAGGCGGGACGTACGTTCGACCGACTGCAGCAGCGTCGCGGTGTCGGTCGGTGTCACCGACCGGAGGTCGATCACCTCGGCCCTGATCTCGTGCTCCGCTTCGAGCGTTGCTGCCGCCTGGAGCGCTACGGGGACCATCGCGGAGAGCGCCACCAGGGTCAGGTCGTCCCCGGTCCGGCGGATGCTGGCCGAGCCGAGCGGCTCCAGGAACGGCTCGTCCGGGACGTCCTCCTTGGCGTCGAACAGCGCCTTGTGCTCAAGCAGGATGACGGGGTCCGGGTCCGCCACGGCGGCCGCGAGCAGCCCGACGACGTCGCGAGGGGTCGACGGCGCGGCGACCTTGATGCCCGGGATGGACATCAGCAGGTTCTCCCAGGTCTGGGAGTGCTGCGCGCCGAAGCCGAGACCGGCACCGCCGTGGGCGCGGATGACGAGCGGCACCGCCAGCTGCCCTCCGGACATGTACCGCGCCTTCGCGACCTGGTTCGCCACCATGTCCCAGCAGACGCCGAGAAAGTCGGTGAACATGATCTCGGCGATGGGCCGCAGGCCGGTCATCGCGGCACCCATGGCAGCACCGACGATCGCCTGTTCAGAGATCGGGGTGTCCCAGACGCGATCCGGTCCGAACTCCTCGTACAAACCCACGGTCGACTTGAAGGCGCCGCCCGCGGCTCCCACGTCCTCGCCGAGGAAGACCACCCGCTGGTCGCTTCGCAGCGCTCGGCCGATGCCCTCGGCGATCGCCTTCCGGTAGTTCATCACCGTCATCAGCGGGCCCTCGCGTACACGTCGTCGGTCAACGTCGAGAGATCCGGCTCCGGCGCCGCCAGTGCTTCCTCGAGGGCTCGGTCCAGCTGGTCGGCGACCTCGGTCTCGACCTGCTCGGCTCGCCCCGGCCCGGCGGTTGCCTCGAGCTGCCGGCGTACGGCGGCGACCGGATCCCGCTGCAGCCAGTGCTCGACCTCCTGCTCCGGTCGGTACTTCGCCGGGTCGGCCCGCGAATGCCCACCGTGGCGGTACGTCTCGGCCTCGACGATCGTCGGACCTGCGCCCCGGCGCGCCCGGTCTGCGGCCACGTCGACGGCGTCGCGTACGGCGGCGACGTCGTTGCCGTCGACCACGATGCCGGGGATCCCGTAAGCCGCCGCCCGGTCGGCGGCCGCGTGGGCCACCGGCGACACCTGGTCGATCGGCGTGTACTCGGAGTACCGGTTGTTCTCGCAGACGAAGATGGCCGGCAGCTTCCAGACGGCGGCCAGGTTGACGGCCTCGTGGAACGCCCCGATGGTCGTCGTGCCGTCGCCGAAGAAGCACACCGCGACCCGGCCCAGGTCCTGGATCTTGCTGGACCACGCGCAGCCGACCGCGATCGGCAGGTGGGCGCCCACGATGGCGTAGCTGCCCATCACGCCACGCGACACATCGGTCAGGTGCATCGACCCGCCCTTGCCTCGGCAGACCCCGGTCGAGCGGCCCAGGATCTCGGCGAACGCCGAAGCGGGCGACATGCCACGGGCGAGCGCGTGATGGTGTCCGCGGTAGGTGCCGAGGACCCAGTCGTCGGGCTGCAGGGCTGCGCTCGCGCCGACCGCGACCGCCTCTTGCCCGGTAGCCAGGTGCGTCGTGCCTCTGACCAGACCCCGGGAGAAAAGGGTCTTCACGCGCTCCTCGAACCCCCGGATCAGGGTCATCATGCGCAACCAGTCGGTCAGCTCGTCGGTCGAGACGGCGGCGTTCACCGAGTCACCACACCGTCCTGGTCGATGCCGCGGACGGGCCGTTCGTCCGCGTCGAAGAGGCTGACCGTCAGCCAAGCCGACATCGTGGCTCCCGGCTCGACGAGATGGGCCGTACCCCGCTCGACCGCCGCGGCGAGGCCGTCCGACGGCCACGCCGTCGCCGGCTCCAGCGCGACGATGCGCGATCTCCCATACCACGGGAAGGCCGGTCCCCCGATCTCGGTCCAGTACCAGAGGCACGGGAAGGCGGTCCGGTCCCAGGCCATCGCCAGGCCGACCCCGCCCTCGACGTCCCGCAACGCGTACCAGGTGTCGGCGAGCGAGCTGAGGAAGACCACCCGCTCGCGTGGACCTGTCGGGACCACGTCGAGGGTGGTGGCGTCGCCGGCCTTGTTCGGCAGCTCGGGCCAGGGCCCGCTCGCCCCCGGACGGAGGTCGTTGTGGTCGGTGTCGAACTGCTCCGCGGCGGTCGCGGTCGCGGCCGGCAGGTCAATGCGCGCTCCGGGCACCGCGGTGTAGGCCGGGTGGTGACCCCACAGGAACGGCACGGGAGCGTTCGACTCGTTCGTCACGGACTCCCGGATCCGCAGCGTGGGTCCAGTCGGGTCGAGCGCCATCTCCCGGCGGAGCACCAGGGGCAGCCGGCCCGGCGTGCTGACGGTGAGGGAGGTCGGGCTCGACTCGTGGACCTCCCAGTCGGCGGTGGAGGCCTCGCCATGGAACGGCAGCGGGACGCCGTCCACGACGCACTCGGCCCCTGCGTTCGGGAACAGCTCCTGCCACCCGCCGCGGTAGTGGGAAAGCCAGTCGAGCTCGGTCGAGCCGTAGCTCACCGACCTCGATGCGGGTAGCGGAGACGCCCCACCGAAGGCCGCGAGCAGGTTGCGACCGTTCGGCGCCGCCAGGACCGCGATCTCGGCCCCTCGCTCCGGGCGTACGTCCACGCGCAGGTGCTCGTTGAGCAGAGTCGTCACCATCGTGCTGCCTTCCCGGGGCGACAAGGTGTGGAAACGGTTCCTACAACCTAGGGAGTGGGTAATTCGTCGTCAAGCCTTGGCAGGCTGATGAATTGACGCCTTGGCGAGGACGGATCTAGGGTCTGGGAAACGTTTCTAGACAGGACTCGACCGATGACGGAAACGAACCACGAGGCGACCACACCGGGGATACCGGTGGCCGAGCCTCAGGTCATCGTGCGGATCGAGACGATCCCGGTGATCGCGCCGCTGGCCCGGGTGTACCAGGGCAGCTTCTATCGGATGACCCACCGCGCCACCGTGATCACGCGGATACACACGGCCGATGGGGCCGTCGGTGAGGCGTACGCCGGCGACGAGGACAAGTCGTTGGCCGACATCGTGCGCATCGTCCAGGACGAGATCGCCCCGGCGCTGATCGGGCAGGACCTGATGGCGGTCGAGCGGTGCTGGCAGCTCGGCGTGCCGGCGACGTACGACATCCTCCGCGACCGCCGACTCGGTCTCGTCGCGCTGGCCGGCGTCGACACGGCGATCTGGGACGCCGTGGGCAAGATGGTCGGCCAGCCGCTGTGGCGGCTCTGGGGCGGCTACCGGCGCGAGGTGGAGATGATCGCGATCGGTGGCTACTACGGCCGGAGCCTGGCGGAGTACGCAGACGAGGTGCTGGAGTACCGGCAGATGGGTCTGGCCGGCATCAAGTTCAAGGTCGGCGGTGTGACGCCGGCCGAGGACGCCGCCCGGGTGCTGGCGGTACGTGAGGCCAGCCCCGACGCCGTCATCGCGATCGACGCCAACCAGGGTTACTCGGTCACCGACGCACTCGAGCTGTGCCGGCGCCTCGATGGCGTGGGCATCCGCTGGTTCGAGGAGCCGGTCGGCTGGCAGAACGACCGGCGGAGCCTGCGCGACGTTCGGATGCGCGGGGGGATCCCGGTCTGCGCGGGCCAGAGCGAGCTGTCGCCGAGTGGCTGCCGCGACCTGATGGAGAGCGCGGCCATCGACATCTGCAACTTCGACGCCTCCTGGTCCGGCGGGCCGACAGCGTGGCGTCGGACCGCGGCGATCGCGCTGTCGTACGACGTCGCGATGGGGCACCACGAGGAGCCGCAGGTCGCGTCGCACCTGATCGCCAGCCAGCCGCACGGGACGTACGCGGAGTGCTTCCACCCCGACCGCGACCCGTTCTGGTGGAGCCTCGTCGCCAACCGTCCGGACCTGGTCGACGGGAGCCTGACCTTGTCGGATGCACCCGGACTCGGCTGGCAGCTGGACTGGGACTACGTCGATGCACACCGAGCCGACATCTGAGGAGGTGCCATGACGAGGACTGACGGCCCGGTGGCGATCGTCACCGGGGGCGCGCAGGGGATCGGCGAGGCGGTGGTTCGCCGCCTCCACCGCGGCGGGGCGACGGTGGCCAGCCTCGACATCGACGGTGACCGCGCCACGGCGTCCGCGACCGCGATCGACCCCGACCGGCCCCCACTCGCGCTGGCCTGCGACATCCGAGACGCCCAGCAGGTGGAGCAGGCGACGAGCACGGTGCTGGAGCTGCACGGCCGGGTCGACGTGTTGGTCAACAACGCCGGTGTCGCGGCGTACTTCGACGCGGTGACGATGACCGAGGATGACTGGGACGACGTGTTCGCCGTCGACCTCAAGGCGACCTGGCTGTGCGCCCGCGCGGTCCTGCCCGGGATGAGAGCACAGGGGTCCGGCGCGATCGTGAACGTGTCTTCGATCCACTCCAGGATGACGCTGGCGGGCGCTTTCCCTTACGCAGCTGCAAAAGCGGGGGTGCTCGGACTGACCCGAAGCCTCGCGCTCGACAACGGTCCGTACGGGATCCGCGTCAACGCCGTTTGCCCCGGCTACACCCGCACCGTCGTCGTCCAGCAGTGGCTGGACATGCAGCCGAACCCGGGCGAGACCGCGGCCGCCGTCGACGAGGTCCACGCGCTCGGGCGGATCGGCGAGCCCGACGAGATCGCGGCGACGATCGCGTTCCTCGCGTCGGACGACGCCAGCTTCGTCACCGGGGCGGAGCTGCTCGTCGACGGTGGCCTCAGCGCTCGGTTCGCCAGCTGACCCGCAACGTGGAGAGGAAACCATGCTCGTCGCTCCGGACATCCACCGAATCGAGGCGCCGTTCGGCCCTCGGGTCAACTACTCGTACCTGCTCGTGGGGACCGATGCCGCGATGCTCGTCGACACCGGCACCGACGCCACCGCCCGCTCGCACCTGCCCGACTACCTGGCCTCGGTCGGCGTCCGGCCGGAGGCGGTCCGGTACGTCGTCAACACCCACTCCGACTGGGACCACGTCGCCGGCAACGGCGCCGTCCGCGAGCTCCTCCCGGCCGCGCTGTTCTGCTGTCATGAGCTCGACCGCCCGATGACCGAGGACATCGAGGTGATGATCCGCGACCGCTACAGCGAGTTCGAGGAACCGCACGGAATCGGGGAGACCGAGGAGACCAAGGCGGCGGTACGGGACGGCAGCCGGAGCACCCCGATCGACCTTGCCCTGCAGGGCGGCGAGTGGTTCCACCTGGGCGACGGCTGGCGGGTCGAGGTCGTCCACACTCCCGGCCACTCGCACGGCAGCATCAGCGTCGTCGACCCCCGCAGCGGGTCGGCGATCGTCGGCGACGCGGTGCTCGGCACGGCCGTACCCAACGCCGACGGCACGCCCGCGTTCCCACCGACCTACCGCTACGTCGACGCCTACGAGGCCACGATCGCCCGGCTCCGGGCGCTGCGGCCGCAGGCCGTCCTGACCAGCCACTACCCCCTTTATGAAGGGCCGGCCGGCGAGGAGTTCCTGGCGACCAGCCAGGCGTACGTCGAACGGGTGGAGGCCGCCCTGCGCGACGAGATCGCCCGTCGTGAGGGCGGCGCCACTATGAAGGAGCTCGTCGACAGTCTGGGAGCCGGGCTCGGTGACTGGCCCGCGGAGGCGAGCTCGGCGCTGTCGTTCCCCTTCGCCGGCCACCTGGAGCGGATGGAGCGCGAGGGGCGCGTCTCGGCGGAGTCCGGGGGAGGCTCGGTGCGCTACCGAGCCGCTGACGGGGATCGCCCGGGCTCCGTCGACGACACGGCCTAGGTCTGACCATGACTCCAGGGCAGCGCCAGGACGGCCGCACGGGCATCCGGCAGGTCGCCGAGCGGGCCGGGGTCGCTGTCTCCTCGGTCTCGCGGGTGCTGTCGGGCCATCCCAACGTCAGCAAGGCGATGCGCCGCCGCGTCCTGCTGGCCGTTGCCGACCTCGGGTACGAGCCGGACCTGCTGGCCCAGGGGCTGCGGCGGGGCGAGACCATGACCGTGGGCTTCGTGGTCGGTGACATCTCCAACCCGCTGCTCGCCGAGATCGCGTTGGGTGCCGAGACCTCGCTGGGCAAGCTGGGCTACTCGATGCTGCTGGCCAACTCCCAGAACGACCCACG
>JBOHDE010000135.1:0-10567 GCA_050699035.1 Nocardioidaceae bacterium
CACATCCGCTGGAGGAGGCTGTGTTGAAGTGAGGATTCCCACTCGATACCCCTTGGTTGTCGCTGCGATGGCTGCCCTCGTCGCCGTGTCGATGTTCGGCGTCCCGTCACAGGCGCAGGAGCGTGACCCGTACACCTCCGACGTGACCGTCGCCACGGCCGCGGATGGCAAGGGGTTGTGGTTCCCGGACATCGTCAAGCTCGACGACGGAACGCTGCTCGCAGCCTTCTACGAGGCCGAGGGTCATTCGGGCCCCCAGGGCCGCATCCTCGTCGCCGAGTCCAGCGACGGCGGTCAGACCTGGTCATCCTCCCGGCTGGCGGTGGAGACACCCTTCGACGACCGCGACCCGAAGCTGGTCCAGCTCAGCGACGGAACTGTCCTGTTGAGCTTCTTCCAGACTGACTGGTCCGAGCGGCCCGCGACGCTCAGGGGGACGTATGTGGTGCGCTCGGACGACGCCGGGCGGAGCTGGTCCGAACCCGTGCAGGTCGAGACGGCGATGGACTGCGGCTGCGGTGCCGCCGCCGGCGCCTACCTGACCGGCTGGGCGGCCAGCCACGGGCCCGTTACCGAGCTGCCCAACGGCGACCTACTTGTTGCGTTGTACGGCACCGTTCCCGACGACGCCCGACAGCAGGCCACCGTGGTCCGCAGCACCGACGGCGGCGTGACGTGGCCAGCGGACTCAGAGGTCCGCGTCTTCCGTTCCGAGACGTTCCACGTCCAGGAACCAACGCTGGCGGTGCTCGACAGCGGTCGGATCGTGGCGCTGCTTCGCACCACGAGCTCGCCGCAGGTCGCCTACATCTCGTGGTCTGCCACCGGTGGGCAGAGATGGACGCCAGCGCGAGCCACCGATATCCCGGCGTCCTCGCACCACCTTCTCCCGCTGTCGGACGGTGGGATGCTGGTGACCTATGGCGATGTGTCGAGCCGCTTCTCCCCGCGACGGGAGACCGCCGGGCGCATTGTCGACTACCCGGACGGCACCTGGGACGGCTACCACGACATCATGCTGTACGACTCAGGGCATGGGGACCAGGCCAATCCCTCCAGCGCCGAGATCGAGCCGGGGCGGTTCTTGACGCTGTCGAACGATCTGCCGAACCGCACGATCGTGGGCGTGTTCAGCTCCAGAGACGACTACCAGTCACCGCTTCTCTAGAGATGGTTGTTCGCGCCCCAGAACCGCAGCTCCCAGGCGGCGCCTAGCAGGATGCCGTTGGTGTTGTAGTAGCTCTCCCGCGCCATCACCTCGGCCGGGTCGGCGGCGACCAGCGCCGATGTACAGCTGCCTGGGTCGAGGTGGCGGAACTGTTCGACGTTCATCCGCAGCGAGGTGAACGAGAACAGACCTCGAAGGCCGTCGAGCCACGCGGCCGCGTCCTCCTTCGTCATGTGGTGTCCCGCGCCGCAGTCCATCGACCCGACATGGTCTTGCAAGTCGAGCCAGAGCGGTCCGCCGCTGCCGGCGCCGTAGCTGTTGTAGGCCGCGGCCTGACTCTTGTACTGCGCGAAGAACGAGGCGAGGTTGGTGCCGAGCGTGCCGCCGATCCCACCGGGCGGTGGGGCGGCGTCGACACCCGGGGACCAGAGCATCGCCGAGTCGTCGCGGACCTCGGCCAGCTGCCGGGTGAGCTCGAGCAGGTAGGCGAGGTAGCCCTGTTGGATCCCTGGGTCGTCGAAGTAGTTCAGCATCGCTTCGTACGTGACGTACCAGTGGTAGACGACGCCGGGGTTGCCGGACGCTGCGACGTGGGCCTTGAACTCGTCGGCGAGGGTTCGGCTGCGGAGGATGTTGTTCCAGCGGTAGTTCTCGTCCTTGATCCCGTCGCTGTACGGGTTCGCGCGGTACGGCGCGAGGTCGATCGTGCCGACGAACACGTTGTCGAGCTGGCACGGCCCCGTTCCGCCGGGGAAGTACGGCAGCAGCGCGTCGATCAGCGGCGTGAGCAGCTGGTCGTCGGCGGTCGGCGGGTTCTCCTCGACGGATGCGGTCGGGTCAGGCGTGGCGATGTCTTGGAGCACGATGCTCCGGACATAGCCGGGCTGCGCAGGGTTTCGCCGGTTCGCGCAGATGTAGTTCATCCAGTCGGTGAGCGCGGCCGGCCCGAAGGACCAGCTGGACAGCTGGATGATCAGGTCCTTCGGCGGGCCGCCGGTCGAGACGGGATCTGCGGCCGGGGCCCCCGCCCGCGCCGCGCCGGGGAGCGCGGCGACGAGCAGGGCGATGCCGACGATCTTGGCGCGGAGCGGGAACTGCCGTCGCTGCCTCACTGCAGGCCCCGGCCGACGCAGGCGACCGGTACGGCGTAACCAGGCTGGACCGTGTTCGGCGTCAGGGTCTTGTTGAAGACCCACAGCGGCGGGGTGTCGGTGACGTGGCGGATGGCCACGGCGAACTCGCCGCGCGGGATCTGGTCCAGCGCGAGGGTGACGAGGTTCCCGTCGACGGTGACGGCGCCGGGGTCTACGGTCGTGCTCTCCCCACCGGTGCGGACGACGAAAGCGCCTTCCTTGGCCGCCGAGGCGACGTCGACTCGCTTCTGGAAGTGCAGGGTGATCGACTTCGCCTCCGGCTGGCAGTCGACGGCCTGGACGTTCGGCGCCTCGCTGTACATCGCGGCACCGAGCGTGAACTCGTAGCCGGTCCAGGTCTGGAAGCCGTTCTGCCGGGCGCTCGCGGCGAAGTCCCTGAGCCAGTCCCGGTCTCGAGCGGTCGCCACGGTCGACCCGATGTCGGTCTGGATACCGAGGGGCACGGTCGCGTGCTGGGCCCGGATCTGCTCCACGTACGGCTGGTAGGCGTCCACGTACGAGGGCGGCAGGTCGGCCTTGAGCCAGTCCGGCCAGTTGGTCTGGATGAAGTGGATGTCGGGCTGGACCGCGGTGATCATCGCCGGGGCGTCGACGGCCTGCAGCTCGCGCTCGCGCGCGACCGAGTCCGGGCCGGCGTCGACCGCGAGCGACCAGGTGCCGACCAGGATGTCGCGGCGCGCCTCTCGGATACCGTTCGCCCCGTTGACGAGGTTGCCGAGGAACGTGTTGACGCCGTCGACGCGGAAGTCCACCCACTTGGCGTAGCGGTCCCGGTCGGTGAGGTAGTAGGTCGGCGACGACTCGTCGGTGAACTCGGGCATCTCCAACCCGTACTCCTCCTCGAACGCAGCCCGGGCGAGCGGACCCACGTCCCCGTAGAAGCCGGAGGTGAAGCCGTTCCAGTCGGGCAGGAAGGACTCGGCGAGCTCGATGCCGTCGAAGTCGTGCTCCTCGATCAGGGCAGACAGCGACGCCTTCTTGAACTCGAGGTAGTCGGCGCTCCACGGCGAGAACGAGAAGAACCCCGGCTGCGACGCGCTGAGCAGCTGCTGTTGCCAGGACGGGTAGTCGGCGGGGTAGCCCGCGACGGAGTACGAGCCGAACGCGAGGGTGAGCGCCCAGACCGCGATCCCACGGTCATGGAGTGCGTCGATCAGCTCACCGTCGACGTCTCGCTCGTTCACCACGAAGTAGTGGACCGTTGAGTAGCCGTTGCGGGCGATCTCGTCGGCGATGCTGGCCGCCGACCGGTCGTGGTAGTAGGGGAAGGTCGGGTCGATCTGGATCGACGATCCGGTCAGCGCCTTGTGGCGGAGGTCGGCGGGGTCGGCGGGGTCGGCGGCAGGGTTCTCCGCCTGTGCCGAGGACGATCCGAGGGCGAGGCTCACGAACGCCAGCAGCGCGGCCAGTGCGAGCGGCAGGAGCGTGCGACGAGCGGACTTCGGTTGACGGGACATGGTGGTCCAATCCGGTGCGGGGGTGGGGGTGAGGGTGGGGTGGGCAGGCAAGCCGGGCCGTCTCGCTACCCGGGTACGGCTCGGGGTCGCTGACGTCCTGGTGCAGGGAGCGGTGCTGCGAGAGCGGCGCCGACCAGCGCGGAGTCGGCGCCGAGGGCCGCCGGTCGGATCACGGTCCGACGTGGGCCGGCCAGGGTCTCGGTGCGGAAGGCGGACTCGATCGGATCGAACAGGAGGGCGCCGAGCCCCGCGACGCCACCACCGATGACGATGACGTCCGGGTCGACCAGGTTGGCCACCCCTGCGAGGACCCGGCCGGTCATGGTCGCGGCCGCCGAGATGACGTGCTGCGCCGGCTGGTCACCGTCGCGGGCAAGGCTGGCGATCTCGGGCAGCGGGAGCCGGTGTCCGGCGCGGTCGGCGAACGCCTGCTCGATCGCGTGACCGCTGGCATGCGGCTCGAGGTGGTCCCGCGCTCCGCACGAGCAGACCCGCCCGCTCGCGCTGGGGGCAGGCAGGTGGCCGATGCTCCCGGCCGTCCCGGTGCGCCCGATGGAGACCTCGCCGTCGACGACGACCGCGCCACCGACTCCGGTGCCGATGCACACGACGACCGCGGTGGCGGCGCCGCGAGCAGCTCCGAGGCGTGCCTCCGCCAGCGCCGCCGCGTGCACGTCGTTGTGCACGCGTACCGGGATGCCGAGTGCATCGGCCAGCCGGGTGGCGACGGCGGTGCCTACCCAGTCGCGGATCAGCGAGGTGGCGGACGTGACTCGTCCGGACTCGTCGACGGTGCCGCCGGTTGCGACCCCGCATCCGATGACAGGCAGGTCGGATCCGGCCACGACTGCCAGCGCCGAGTCGGTCACCGCCCGCAGGACGGCGTCGCCGCCCTGCTGCGCCGGTGTGGCGCGTCGGGTCTGCTGGTGGACGCGGCCGAGTCCGTCGACGAGGCCCGCGGCGATCTTGGTCCCGCCGATGTCGATCCCGAGGACCACCGAGTCGTGTTGGTCCGTCACGGCGTACCCTCTCGAGGCGTCGCACCGGCGAGGCGGGAGGTGATCGCGACCGGATCGGTGATCGCGGTGCCGACGACGACGGCCCAGGCGCCCTGGTCGAAAGCCGCGGCGACGGCGGCCGGCGAACGGTACCTGCCCTCCGCCACCACGGTCACGCCGGCTTCGGCGAGACGTGCCACCAGCGCCAGGTCGGGCTCGTCCGGCGTGGGCAGCTGTTCGGCCGTGTAGCCGGCCAACGTCGTGCCGACCAGCTCCACGCCGGCCTCCCAGGCGGCGACTCCCTCGGCGAACGTCGAGACGTCGGCCATCACCGGCCGCCCGAGCTCGGTGTGGATCGCGGCCACCAGCTCGCGCGGGTTGCCCGGCGACTCGCCGTTGAAGTCGACGGCGATGATGCTCGCGCCGGCGTCGACCAGCCCGCGGGCCAGCTCGAGGTTCGGGGTGATCGCCCGCCGGTGCCCGATGTCGATCTTGTGCAGGCCGATCACCGGCAGCCGAGAGTACGTACGGACGGCGTGGATGTTGTCCGGCGAGTTGGCCCGAACTCCGACGGCACCGCCGAGCTCCGCGCACAGTGCGAGCCGGCCGATGACATCGGGTGAGCTCAGCGGGTGCCCTGCCGATGCTTGGCAGGACACGACGAGTCCGCCCCGCAGGCTGTCGATGAGCTCTTGATGGGTCATTTCAGCGCCCCGGTCGAGATCCCGGAGATGAAGTAGCGCTGGCCGAAGATGAAGATCAGCAGCGCGGGGAGGGTGAACATCACGCACGCCGCCATCAGCGGTCCCCACTGGATCTCGTGCTCTCCGAAGAACGCGTAGAGACCGATCGAGAGGGTGTACTTCGCGCTGTCGTTGAGGTAGATGAGTGGGTTCAGGAAGTCCGTCCACGTCCAGACGAACTGGAAGATCGCGGCCGTCGCGAGAGCCGGCCGAGCCAGCGGCAGCACGATGGACAGGTAGATCCGCAGCTCGGCGGCGCCGTCGACCCGGGCGGCGTCGATCAGCTCGTCGGGCACGTTCATCAGGAACTGCCTGATCATGAAGATCAGGAACGGCGTGCCGAAGAACGCGGGGGTGATGAGCGGCCAGTAGGTGTTGGTCGCGTGGAGGCTGTTCCAGAGCAGGTAGATCGGGATCATCGTCACCTGCGGTGGCAGCATCATGGTCGCTAGCACGACCGCCAGCAGCGACGTCCGCCCGCGCCAGTGCAGCTTGGACAGCGCGTAGGCGACGAGCGGGCAGGAGATCAGGGTCCCGGTCACGGAGGCCGCGGTGATGAACAAGGTGTTGCCGAGGTAGCGCAGCAGCGGCATCTGGTCGGCCGCGCTGGCGAAGTTGTCGAGCGTCCAGGTGGCCGGAAGCAGGCGAGGTGGCGCATGGAAGATGTCGTCCGGCACCTTGAACGCGGTGGACAGCATGACCAGGAACGGCAGCAGGAAACCCAGCACCAGCAGCGCGATCAACAGCCGGTGGCCCAGCCAGGTGCTCGCCTTGCGGGACGCAGCGCCGCCGGGGTGACGGGTCCGGGTCGCTGGCGACGTCAGTGCCGGCACCGACATCGTCGGCTCGAGCGTCGCCGGCTCAGCGCGACCCATAGTGCACCCACTTCTTGGAGGTGGCGAGGAGTACGGCGGTGACGGCCATCGTGATCAGGAACAGCACCCACGCCATCGCGGAGGCGTACCCCATCTCGAGGTTGACGAAGGCGTTCTGGAACAGGTACATGCTGTAGCTCAGCATCGAGTCGCCCGGACCGCCGCTGGTGGCGTTCAGCCGGGTCTGGGCGAGCAGGTACGGCTGGGTGAAGATCTGCAGGAACGCGATGATCGTCACGATCGAATGGAACAACGTGACCGGCGTCAGGGTGGGCCAGGTGATGTGCCGGAACTGGCGCCACGGCCCGGCGCCGTCGACCGAGGCGGCCTCGTACAGGTCGCGCGGAACCTCCTTGAGCGCGGCGAGGTAGATGATCGTCATCCCGCCGACGGTCCACAGCGACATCACGATGATCGCCGGCTTGGTCCAGTCCGGGCTCTGCAGCCACAGCGGCTGCGGCAGGTGGACGAGTTCGAGCAGTCGGTTCACGTACCCGTACTGCGCGTTCAACAGCCACCGCCACAAGTAGCCGCCGACGACGACCGGCACGATGGTCGGCAGGTACACCATCGCCCGGAACAGCGGCTGACCCCGGACCGGCAGGTTCAGGATGTGCGCCCCGGCCAAGGCGATGGCGATGCTGGCGGGCACCCCCAGCACGGTGAGGAACGCCGTGTTGGCGAGGCTCTGCACGAACCGGTCGTCGGAGAGCATGGTCGTGTAGTTGTCGAAGCCGACCGACCTCGGCTCCTGGAACAGGTTGAAGTCGGTGAAGCTGTAGTAGGCAGAGGCGGCGATCGGGTACGCGATGAACACCGTGAAGCCGATCAGGAACGGTGCCGCGAACGCCACGGCGGTGAGGTGCGGTCGCCGCCGCCGGATCCGCCGAGGAGGCCGGCTCGGACTAGTCCGTCGCATAGTCGTCGGACTTCTTGGCGACGGACTGCAGCGCCTGGTCCGGTGACGACTCTCCTCGAGCCACCGCGTCGAAGGCGGCACCGAGGTCCGTGGCGTACTCGGCACTGTACGGAGCGCTGGCCAAGGCGTGCACGTGCTCGCTCTTCAGCGACTCGAGCCAGGTCGAGAAGTTCGGGATCGACGCGTACGTCTCGTCGTCCAGCAAGGAGGTGCGGCCGGGGAGGTTGCCCAGTGTCTTGCTGAACGCGAGCATCGCCTCGTCGTCGACCAGGTACTTCAGGAACGTCGCGGCCTCGGCCTTGTGCTTCGAGTTGGCGGGGATGAACAGCGTGCTGGCGGTCAGCTGCGTCGCGCCCGCGTACGCAGGGTCGGCGACCGGGATGGCGGTGACTCCCCACTCGAGGTTCGAGGCGTTCTTCGGGATCGAGACGGCCTGCCACTCACCGTCGATCGTCATCGCGACCTTGCCGGTGTAGAAGGGGTCTTGTGGCGACATGTACTGGCCCCAGCCCGCGGTGAACTTGGCGACCTTGTCCGCGCCGTACTTGTCGGTGATGTGGTCCTGCCAGAACGCCAGTGCGTCGACGTTGCCCGGCTCGGCGGGCGTCGCCTCGGGCGCCGACGGGTCGGCGCCGTCCCAGGTGCCACCGAACGCGTACGCCAGTGTGATGAGGCTGGTCGCGAGGTCGGGGTTGCCGAGGCCGAGCTGGGTGATGTTGCCGCCCTTGTCCACCTTCGTCAGCTTCTCGATCGCCGTCGCGAGCTCCTGCGTCGTGGTGGGCGGCGCCACTCCGGCCTCGTCGAGGAGCTTCTTGTTGTAGAGCAGCTGGAACGTGTGGACGGCGATGGGCACCGAGTAGAGCTTGCCGTCGTAGCGCATCTGGTCCAGCGCGGCGGGGATGAAGTCGTCGGTGTCGCTCGGCTCGAGGTACTCGTCGAGGGGAGCAAGGACACCCTTGGCGGCCCATGAGCCGGTCGAGTTGCCGAAGTTGTCGGAGATGTCGAACGAGCCCGAGCTACTCGACATCGACGCCAGCTGCTTCTGCATGTCGGGGTTGGACACCCCGCGCACCCGGATCTCGTCCTGGCTCGCGTTGAAGTCGGTGATGATCTGTTCGAGCGCCTTGGCCTCCGGACCGGTCCACAGGTAGGAGAAGGTGATCTCGGTCCGTCCGCCGCTGGCGGTGGAGCCGCCGGAACAGCTCGCCGTGAGCAGCGCGAGAACGCCCAGGAACACGGCAGCGAAGGTGCGCCGCGATGGGACAGCAAGGTTGAGGGCCATGATCCACTCCGGTCTGAGTCCGAGGTACGTGCATTTGGTGTACACCAATTATGGCGCGGTCGTCAACCTCGTTCGGAGTGCTCAGTGGCACTTTTTATAACCTGGGTACGAAGTATGGCGCTGGCGCTGGACAGGGGCGCGTAAATGGCGTACACCAGTTACACGTGCCGGGACCGACCAGCCCGGCGGGGAGGACGACCTTGAGCAAGTCACGCCCAGCACCTGCGCGATCCGAACCGGTGCGCTCCTACCTCGTCGACATGCTCGACGGCGGCCTGACGCCGCATTCGAAGCTGCCCACCGAGCGAGACCTCGCCGAGCGGTTCTCGGTCAGCCGGCTCACCGTCCGTCGCGTACTCGACCGCCTGGAGAAGGACGGCCGGGTCTACCGCGTGCAGGGTGCCGGCACGTTCGTCGGTGAGCCCCGCATCTCCAAGTCGGTCGAGCTGACGTCGTTCAGCGAGGACATGCGAGCGCGCGGTCTGGTCCCGGGCTCACGGCGGGTGCAGGTCGAGAAGGCGGCTGCCGGTGCCGACATCGGCTTCGCCCTCGGGCTGTCGCCGGCCGACGAGGTGATCTGCGTGCAGCGGCTCCGCACAGCCGACGACGAGCCGATGTGCCTGGAGCGCAGCTACCTTCCGACTGCGCTCGTGCCCGACCTCGCGCTGCAGCCAGGGGACTCGCTCTACGAGCTGCTCGTGTCTCGCTACGGCGTGCGGGTCGTTCGAGCCGAGCAGCGGATCCGGGTGACCGTCCTTGATCCTGACGACGCGAAGATGCTGTCGACGGCGCCGTTCTCACCGGCGTTCCTGGTCGAGCGCACCGGCTTCGACGGCCGGGGCCGAGCGATCGAGCGAGCGCTGTCGCTCTACCGGGGTGACAGGTACTCCTACGACATGACGATCTTCCGACAGTGACCTCACCCGACCTCACCCCCGTGGAGTAGCCCGTGCGCATCGCCTTGCTGCCGCTCGACGAACGACCGGTCAACACCAGGCTCGCGGTCGACGTCGGTGCGATCGCCGGAGCCGACGTGGCGCTACCACCCCGGGAGCTGCTGCCGGTGATGCGTCGTCCTGGCGATGCGGACGCGCTCGCCGACTGGCTGAGTCGTGAGGTGCTGAGCGCCGCAGACGCTTCGGTGGTCAGCCTCGACCTGCTGTGCCACGGCGGCCTGATCGGCTCGAGGACGTCGGGGCACCCGGTCGCAGCCGCCACCCGACGCCTCGACCGGTTGCGCGAGCTGCGGGAGAGTGCGCCCGCGTCACCGATCGCGGCGTTCTCCACGGTGTCTCGTGCGAGCGACAGCTACAGCGGCGACGAGGAGCCCGACTACTGGCCCACGTACGGGCGGGAGCTGCATCGCTACGGGGCGGCACTGCACCAGTCCTTCCTGGCCGAGGTCGAGACTCCGGCCGGCGAGCCGACGGCTACCCGCGAAGCCGGCCCACACTCCGGCGTCCCGGCCGACATCGTCAGGGACTTCATGTCCCGCCGGCTCCGGAACCACGCGGTCAACCTCATCGCGGTGCAGCACGTCGCGGACGGTGTGATCGACCCACTGCTGATCGTCGCCGACGACACTGCCCGGCACTCGGCAGGATCGGCCGAGCAGGTCTGGCTCAGGCACTGGACGCGGGCGATTCCGACCACCGGCACCATTCTGAGCTACCCCGGCGCGGACGAGGTCGGCGCCGTGCTCACCGCTCGTGCGGTCGCGGCGCACCACCGGCAGACCGTCACGTTCGCGGTCGTCTGCCACCGGGCCGGACTGCGCCGCATCGCGAAGTTCGAGAACCTCCCGGTCGGCATCAACGCAGAGCTGCAGGTCAGAGCGGCCGGGGGCCAGCTCGCCACCGGTGACAGCAGGGCCGACGTCGTACTCGTCATCCACCCACCGGATCCCGACCTCGGCGACTGGTACGGGGGTACGACACGACACGACCCCGACGAGGTGGCCGGGACGGTCGA
>JBOHDE010000136.1:0-10505 GCA_050699035.1 Nocardioidaceae bacterium
GGTGTCATCCGGGTCAGGTCGGAGACCCCTCGGCGCGGGTAGAGCACCGTCACCTGGTCGCTGACCAGCTGGAACGCGTCGCGGTCGCCGGTGCAGATCAGCACCTCGAACCCGGCGCCCTGCGCCTGGGTCGCCAGCGTCGCGATCACGTCGTCGGCTTCATACCCCTCGGCCTCGACCGTGGTCACGCGCAGCGCGTCGAGCACCTCCTTGACCAACGACACCTGGCCCTTGAACTCCGTCGGCGACTTCGACCGGTTGGCCTTGTACTCGGAGTACTCGGCCAGCCGGAACGTCTCACGGGACACGTCGAAGGCCACCGCGACGTGGGTCGGCTGCTCGTCGCGCAGCACGTTGATAAGCATCGACGTGAAGCCGTACACGGCGTTGGTCGGCTGGCCCGTGGTGGTGGAGAAGTTCTCGACCGGGAGCGCGAAGAAGGCCCGGTACGCCAGCGAATGCCCGTCGAGCAGCAGCAGCCGCGGCGTCGTTGCCGAACCAGTGGTGGGCCCCGTGGAAGACCCAGCGGAGGGCACAGTGGTATCTGTGGTGGACACCCGCCTGACTCTAGTGGGCGACACCGACAACGACGACGCCTGGCTCTCCCGGGCGCCGGTCAGCGCGGGACGGTCAGCAGGCGTGCGTCGAGCTCGCGCAGCACCTCGGGCATGGGCTGCCAGACCGAGATGTCGCCAGGCTCCCCGCAGCTGTGCGTGGACGCCGACACGATGCCGAGCGCCTGGACCCGACTGGTCCCGGAGATTCGGGCGTAGCCGGGCCCACCGCTGTCGCCGGCCAGCGCGCAGGCCGTGGTGTAGATGGCCCGGTCCCTGGCGTACTGCGTGATCCGGCCACACTGCGTGCCTGAGGTGCGGCCGTTGCGGCAGACCCAGTGGCCCTCGATGATCGACCCGACCCCGGCGACGTTCTTCGCCACGCCGGCGTCGAGGATCTGTGGCACGAGCCGGTGCACGGTGTAGGTCTTGATCATCGCCCAGTCGTCGTCCTCGATACCCCGGAACCGCTTACGGCCGATGATGCCGATGTGACGGGTCGTGTCCTCGTGCCGCCAACGGCTGTCGGTCGGCCCGCAGTGCCCCGCGGTCAGCGTGAACAAGCGGCCGCCCGGCGTGATGCCGTTGAACGCGTTCGTGCAGAGCACGCCGCGGGCGCGGTCGACGATGGGCGTGGCGCCGCGCAGGATCGGCTTCCAGGCGGCGGGCTTGAGGTCGACCTCGTGCACCACGACGTCGACGCCGGCCGCCCGCTGGGCCACCACCGCGAGCTGCCCCGCGGCATCCAGGCCGGCCTCGGGCGCGTACACATGCAGGTTGTTCTCCGAGATGTCGACCACGGCGCTCGCCTGGTCACCCAGCGCCGACTCGAGCCGGCGCTGCGCCGCCTCGAGGTCGGCCAGCGAGTGGCCCACCCGCACGACGCGGGCGCCGTCCTCGCGTGCCTGCGTGGCGAGCCGGGACCCGGTGGTGGCGACGGTGAGCCGCTGAGCGCCGTCGAGGTAGACCCCGGCGAACTCTGCGTCCGGCGCGAGGGTGCGCTGCAGGGCGACAGCGTCGTCCGGCCCGAGAGGTGCCGCATCCGCCTGCGCCGGCGCCACCCCCAGGGAGCTGACGGTGCCGGCCACCCCCACGGCGGCGGCGACGGCAAAGACAGCGAAACGGACGGACACCGCACGTCTGGAGCGCATGTGACCCACAACCCTTCCCGAGCGACGGTCAGGGTCAGAACCCTAGTCTGAAGCCTCGACTCCAGGCGAGAACGAAGGACAGTGATGGCAGACCAGACCCCCGACGCAATGCTTCCCGAGGGGCTCCCCGAGGGGCTCCCCGACGGCCTGCCTCCGGCCGCGATCCACGACCGGATGGGCATCGAGATCCTCGAGGCCTCGCCCGAACGAGTCGTCGGCACCATGCCGGTGGAGGGCAACACCCAGCCATTCGGTCTGCTGCACGGCGGGGCGTCATGCGTGCTGGCGGAGAGCCTGGCCTCGATCGGCTCGGCGATGCACGCGGCGCCCGACCGACTCGCCGTCGGGGTCGACCTCAACGCGACCCATCATCGCGGCGTCCGGGACGGGTTGGTCACCGCCGTGGCGACGCCGCTTCACCTCGGTCGGACGATGACGTCCTACGAGATCGTCGTCACCGACGACCGTGACAAGCGGGTGTGCACGGTGCGTCTCACATGTGCGCTGATACCCCGCGACCGGTCCGCGAGCTGATCTGTCGACGCAGCAGGGTACGGCGACGGGCCTGCAGCGCGGGCGTATCGGCCTCCGGCTCGGTGTGGTTGAGCCGCTGCCGCAGCACCGCCACCGGCACACAGCGCACGGTCGCGACCTGGGCCAGGCCGAGGCACGCGAGAAAGCGGTTGGCGTCCCGAGAGCCGGCCGAGACCGAGGCCAGCAGGTGGGCGGCGCCCTGTTCCTCGGCCCACGACGCGGCCTGCGCGAGCAGCGCCCGCCCGATGCCGCGCCGTCGCTTGTCGGGGTCGACATAGAGGTGGCTGACGTGCACCGCCTCCTCGTCGTGCAACGGGGACAGCGGCGCACGGCGTAGGTGGGCGACGCCGACCAGCCGGCCGTCCAGCTCGGCGACCTGGAGGGACTCGAACGGGTTGTCCGCGCTGCGGATGATCGCCCGGTACGCCTCCGACGTCGTGGGCGGGAGCAACCGAGCGGCCTTTCGCTCGGCGTAGTCGACCCAGAGCGTCAGCAGCTCTTCGGCGTCCCTGGGGACGGCTTCTCGGATCTGCACCGATGTGCGGCCCACGAGCGACCTCTTTCTGAATCCCGCGATCCCCGAGTGACATGGTGGAAGATGCCTCGGCCGAGCCTACGACGCGCGGGCCTGGGCGCGATAGATCCTCCCCATTTCTGGTTGCCGATGCAACTTGTCGAAGATGCGAGGATGCGGGGATGTTTCCGGGGATCGGCACCGTCGTCAATGTGGCCACCGTGCTGCTCGGCTCCGCGATCGGGGTGCTGGTCGGGCACCGGCTGCCGCAACGCACCCGCGACGTCGTGACCGACGCGCTGGGCCTGGTCACCTTGCTCATCGCCGCGCTCTCCGCGATGAGCGTCACCGACGTCGTCTTGTCCGACGCGGTCGGTGACAGCGCACCGGTGCTGATCGTGTTGGGCTCCCTGCTGCTCGGTGGCATCGCCGGCTCGCTGCTGCACATCGAGCGGCGGCTCGAGCAGTTCGGCTCGTTCCTGCAGCGCAGGCTCAGCTCGCGGGCCGCCCGTTCACCCGATGCCGCCTCGGAGGCCCGCCGCCGCTTTGTGGAGGGTTTCGTCACCGCGTCGCTGGTGTTCTGCGTCGGCCCGCTGACCGTGCTCGGCTCGTTGAACGACGGGCTGGGCAAGGGCGCCGACCAGCTGTTCCTCAAGGCTGCCCTTGACGGTTTCGCCTCGATCGCGTTCGCGGCCTCCCTCGGCTGGGGCGTCGCCGCGGCCGGCCTGGCCGTGCTCGTCGTGCAGGGCTCGCTGACCGGCGTCGGCGCCGCCCTCGGCCAGGTCGTCCCCGAGGCGCACCTGGCCGCGTTGACAGCCACCGGCGGGCTGCTGCTGGTGGGCGTCGCGCTCCGGCTGTTGCGGATCAAGCCGCTGCCGGTCGGCGACCTGCTCCCCGCCTTGCTCGTCGCTCCGCTGCTCACAGAACTCGTCGTCATCGTGCGCTGAGTGCCACCCCACACCCATCGACAGGACCGACGCTCCTTATTGGTCCTGACCCGCGATAACGGATGGGCCAAGGACCACCCCTTGTGTCCACCTAGTGAGCCAGTTCTCGCTATGCTCCGCCCGTCCCTCCGGCCCCGTGACACCGACAGGAGTCCTCCGTGCGAGTGCGACTATCCGCATTTCTCGCGCTGCTGATGGGCGTTCTCTTCGTCGCCGGCACCGCGCTTCCCGCGTCGGCCGCCGCCCCCAGCCAGGCCGCCACCATGGCCTCGGCCCCGGACGAGCTCGCAATCCGCGGCACGCTGATCGACACCACCGACCGGGACAACCCCGAGCCGGTCGAGGGGGTGACCGTGACCGTGACCGACTCCGACGACAACGAGGTCGGACAGGCCACCTCCGACGCCGAGGGCGTTTTCTCGGTCCCCGTCCCCGGCAACGGCAAGTACGCCGTGGCGATCGACACCGACACGTTGCCGGAGGGCACGTTTCTCCGGAACAAGAAGGACGTCAACAAGACCGTCAACGTGCTCGGCTTCAGCTCGACCGTCCAGTTCCAGATCGGCCCGGACAACCGGGATACGACATCGATGGGCGAGCGGGCCGTCGAGCTGTTCACCAGCGGTCTGTTGTTCGGGCTGATCATCGCCTTGGCGTCACTCGGCCTGTCGCTGATCTTCGGCACGACCGGGCTCACCAACTTCGCGCACGGCGAGCTGGTCACGTTCGGCGCGCTCGCCACGTACGCGATGAATGTCGGTGGCGGCCTGCCGCTGGTGCTGGCCGCGTTGCTCGCGGTGCTGCTCTCGGCGCTCTTCGGGTGGCTCCAGGACGCCGGCTTCTGGCGGCCGCTGCGCAACCGCGGCACCGGCGTCATCGCGATGATGATCGTGACCATCGGGATGTCGATCTTCCTGCGCTACCTGTACCAGTACATCTTCGGCGGCGACACGCACACCTACTCGTCGTACGTCACGCAGGCATCGCTGGGCATCGGCCCGATCTCGGTCTTCCCCAAGGACCTGGTCAGCGCCGCGATCGCGATCGTCGTGCTGGTGCTGGTGTCGCTGGCACTGGCGAAGACCCGGATCGGCAAGGCCACCCGGGCGGTGTCGGACAACACCGCCCTCTCGGCGTCCACCGGGATCGACGTCGACCGCGTCATCTCGGTGGTGTGGATTGTGGGGACCGGGCTCGCGGGCCTGGCCGGCGTGTTGCTCGGTCTGTCCCAGCAGGTGGAGTTCCAGATGGGATTCAAGATCCTGCTGCTGGTCTTCGCCGCCGTCGTCCTCGGCGGGCTCGGCACCATCTGGGGCGCGATGCTCGGCAGCGTGATCGTCGGCATCCTGATCGAGATGTCGACGTTGTTCATCCCGGCGGAGCTCAAGTACGTGGGTGCGCTGGTCGTCTTGATCGCCGTTCTCCTGTTCCGCCCACAAGGCATTCTGGGTCGCGCCCAGCGCGTCGGATGACCGAGAGGAGCTGCTGAATCATGGACGTCATCGAATCTGCACTGCGGCAAGGGCTCGGCGCCGACGCCATCATCTTCGCGCTGGCGGCGATCGGCCTGAACGTGCACTTCGGCTACACCGGACTGCTGAACTTCGGCCAGGCCGGCTTCATGGCGATGGCGGGCTACGGCCTGGCGGCGACCGTGTCGACCTTCGGCCTGCCGTTCTTCGTCGGCATCCTGGTCGGCCTGGGGGCCACCGTCGTCTTCGCGCTGCTGCTCGGTGTGCCGACACTCCGGCTGCGCGCCGACTATCTGGCCATCGTCACGATCGCGGCAGCCGAGATCGTCCGGCTGACCGTCGGGTCGGTGACCCTGAAGGACTGGTTCGGCGGCCGCGACGGTCTGCAGGCCTTCACCGGGACGTTCCGCGACCTGAACCCGTTCAGCGAGCGGACGGGCTTCGGCTGGCTCACCTACCGCCCGTACGACGCCTGGGTCATCCTGGTCGGCTGGGGCCTGGTGGTCGTGTGCTGCCTGATCGTCTGGGCCCTGATGCGCAGCCCGTGGGGCCGCGTGCTCAAGTCGATCCGTGAGGACGAGGACGCCGTCCGCTCGCTCGGTAAGAACGTGTACGGCTACAAGATGCAGTCGCTCATCATCGGCGGCCTGATCGGCTCCCTTGCCGGCTTCATGACGGCGCTCCGCCAGGCCGCCACCAACCCCGACGACTACTTCACCGAGGTCACCTTCTTCGCCTATACGGTGCTGATCCTCGGTGGGGCGGCCCGGGTGCTCGGGCCCGTCGTAGGCTCGATCCTGTTCTGGTTCCTGATCAACCTGCTGGGCGGGTTCTTCACGTCGGCCACCCGCGGAGACGACCCGCTGATGCCGACCTGGCTGATGGACTCGAACCAGGCCAGCCTGGTCCGCTTCATCATCATGGGCCTGGCCCTGATGTTGTTGATGATCTACCGGCCACAAGGCATTCTCGGAGACCGGAAGGAGCTGGCCCTCGATGCCCGCTGACACCCCCATCGCGGACTTCGACCGGCACGCCGAGGTCAAGCAGGCGCTGGCCGACGTCGAGCACGAGCCCGGTGCCAAGAAGCCCGATTCGATCCTGGTGGCCGACAACGTGGTCCGCAGGTTCGGCGGTCTGACCGCCGTAGACGTCGACCACGTCGAGGTTCAGCGTGGCGCGATCACCGCCCTGATCGGGCCCAACGGTGCCGGCAAGACGACGTTCTTCAACCTGCTCACGGGTTTCGACCGCCCCGACACCGGATCCTGGCACTTCAACGACAAGAGCGTCTCCGGCGTGCCGGCGTACAAAGTCGCCCGCCGCGGCATGGTGCGTACGTTCCAGCTCACCAAGGTGCTGTCGAGGCTGACGGTGATCGAGAACATGCGGCTCGGCGCCACCGAGCAACGCGGCGAGCAGCTGGTCAGCTGCATGGTCCCCGGCCTCTGGAGGGCCCAGGAGAAGGCAAACACCGAGCGCGCCGACGCTCTGCTCGAGCGGTTCAAGCTGGACGCCAAGCGCGAAGACTTCGCCGGCTCCCTGTCCGGCGGCCAGCGCAAGCTACTGGAGATGGCGCGGGCGCTGATGGTCGACCCCGAGCTGGTGATGCTGGACGAGCCGATGGCGGGGGTCAACCCGGCGCTGAAGCAGTCGCTGCTCGGCCACGTCAAGTCGCTGCGCGGAGACGGCAAGACGGTGCTGTTCGTCGAGCACGACATGGACATGGTCCGCGACATCTCCGACTGGGTGGTCGTGATGGCGCAGGGACGTATCATCGCGGAGGGTCCGCCCACGGCGATCATGGGCGACCAGCGCGTCATCGACGCCTACCTCGGCGCCCACCACGACGCGGCGATGACCCAGGAGGAAGAGGAGCAGCAGCTCGCCGAGGTCGCCGAGGCGATCGAGGCCGAGCTGGGCGAGACCGGGCCCACCAGTGAGGAGACCTCGTCGTGACGGACTCATCGGCACAGCAGGAGCGCAAGGAGCACCTCGGCAAGGCTGAGGGTGCGGTGCTGCGGGCCGACGACCTGACCGCCGGCTACCTGCCGGGCGTCGACATCCTCAACGGCTGCGACCTGTACTGCCAGCCCGGGGAGCTGGTCGCGATCATCGGCCCGAACGGCGCCGGCAAGTCCACCCTGCTGAAGGCGCTGTTCGGCCTGGTCAGGGTCAGCAGCGGCACCGTCCAGCTGAAGGGTGTCGAGATCACCAACGAGCGGGCCGACAAGCTGGTCAGCCAGGGGATCGGCTTCGTCCCCCAGACCAACAACGTGTTCCCGAGCCTGACCATCGAGGAGAACCTCGAGATGGGCGTGTTCCAGGCGCCGAAGACGTTCGCGAAGCGCTTCGAGTTCGTCTGCGAGCTGTTCCCCGCCCTGTCCGACCGCCGCAAGCAACGCGCGGGCTCGCTGTCGGGCGGCGAGCGGCAGATGGTGGCGATGGGTCGCGCGCTGATGATGGAGCCGTCCGTGCTGCTGCTGGACGAGCCGTCGGCCGGCCTCTCCCCCGCCATGCAGGACGAGGTGTTCGTGCAGACGCGGCGGATCAACCGGACCGGTGTCTCCGTCGTCATGGTCGAGCAGAACGCCCGCCGCTGCCTGCAGATCTGCGACCGCGGGTACGTCTTGGACCAGGGCCGCAACGCGTACACGGCGACCGGGACGCAGCTGCTGGACGACCCCAAGGTGATCGAGCTCTACCTCGGCACGCTCGCCAAGGCCTGACCAAAGCCAAGCCCCGCGGAGGACCGGTCCCAGTCTCTCCGCAGCAGCACACACACCGCGAACGGCGCTCGGTGGGATGCATCGCAAGGCGGAGGAGGCGCGATGCGCAGCATCGTGCGACGACGACAACGCCGCGCGGCGCCCTCCGAGGGCCGCGCAGCAGGTCAGCGGAGTAAGGAGACGCACCTTACAGACAAACGAGAGCCCCCGACCGGCGGACCGGTCGGGGGCTCTCGCAGTACGTGGCTTGGGTGAGTCGGCTCAGATCTCGCCGGTCACGAAGTCAAGCGGCTTGTACTTGTTGGTGGGGTCGTACTGGAAGATGCCGATCGTGGCGGCGGACGGGCTGCCGGTGTCGTTCAGCTCGATCGGACCGGAGGCACCGTCGTAGTCGATGTCCTCGTCGGCCTCGAGCAGCTCCAAGCAGTCGGCGTACGTCTCGCACTTCTCGCCGCCCTTGGTGACCTCGGCCAGCTCCTTGGAGACCGATACGCCGGCGTCGTCGTCCGCGGCGGTCGCGGCCAGTGCGGCGATGATCGTCGCGTCGTACGACTCAGGACCGTAGGTGAAGTCCTTGAGCTTGGGGTCGACCTCCAACAGCTGCGCACGGAAGTCCTCGGTCAGCTCGGCACCGGGGTAGGTGCACTTGACGCCGTCGAGGACGCCCTTCTGGAAGTCGGCCGCGTAGTCGGCGCAGTTGCCGTCCACGAAGTAGATCTGGATGTCCTTCGGGCCGATCTTGTTCTTGATCAGCTCGGGGATGATCTTCGTGGTCTCGTTGAACGAGATGAGCACCAGCGCGTCGGGCTTGGTCGCCGCGATCTTGCCGACCTCGGCGCTGAACGTCGCCGCGTTGGCGTCGTACAGCTCCTTGGCCGCGATCTTGCCGCCCTGGTCGCCGACGACGGTCTCGACCTGGTTCGCCAGCGCCTCGCCGTAGGCGTCCTGCCGCGCGAGGATCGCGGTGTTCTCGGAGCCGTCGGACAGCACCATGTTGCCCATCACGGCGCCCTGGAGGACGTCGGACGGAGCGGTACGGAAGTACAGGCCCTTGTCGTCGTAGGTGTCGAACGCCGTCGACGTGTTCGCCGGCGAGATCTGCACGACGTCTTGTCCGACGATCTTGTCGATCACGCTGAGCGACACGCTGGACGACGCCGCGCCGACGACCACGTCAGCACCACCGTCGAGCAGCTTGTCCGTCTCGCCCGGCGCGATGTTGGGTGTGCCGTCGCCGGAGTCTGCCTTGACCTGCTCGACGTCCTTGCCGAGGACGCCACCGGCCTCGTTGATCTCCTGGACCGCGAGGTCGACACCAGCGAACTCTGGGGGGCCGAGGAACGCGAGGTCACCCGTCGAGGGAAGCAAGGTGCCGATGGTGAGGGTGCCATCACCCTTCGCCGCCGCCTCCTTGTCCTTCTCGTTCTTGCTGCCTGCGTCGTCATCCGACGAACCGCACGCCGACACCAGGAGTGCGGCGGCAGCCAATGTCGCGGCCGTTCGCCACGTACGTGTGGGGC
This sequence comes from Nocardioidaceae bacterium, assembly GCA_050699035.1. Taxonomy (GTDB): domain Bacteria; phylum Actinomycetota; class Actinomycetes; order Propionibacteriales; family Nocardioidaceae; genus WHTB01. The sequence goes on from JBOHDE010000136.1 coordinate 9,422, forward strand.
GGATCATTGACCCTCCGAAATACATCATCGCCGGTCCCACCGCATGGTGGAATCGGCCTGGGTAGGTTGGGTTGGAACCTAACGCTTTCCCCGGGTCGAAGGATGCGGTGGCGGGCAAATGCCGCACCTCCGTTGCCAATTTGTGACCTCAGCCCGCGCGGACAGGCGTCAACGTCTCCGACGGTAGTGTTGGAGCGCCTCAGAGCGTGGCCGACCGGCGACGCCGGAGGCTACCTGGCGGGCCCACCGGCCGCGTCGGGGCCGTGCTCGACGACACCCAGCGCGACCTCCTTCATCGACAGCCGCAGGTCCATCGCCGTCTTCTGGATCCAGCGGAACGACTCCGGCTCGGAGAGCCCCAGCTGGGCCTGGAGCACGCCCTTCGCGCGGTCCACCTGCTTGCGGGTCTCGAGCCGCTCGGTCAGGTCGTCGACCTCGGCCTCGAGCTGCTGCAGCTCGGCGAAGCGGCTGGCCGCCATCTCGATCGCCGGGATCAGGTCGGCGCGGCTGAACGGTTTCACCAGGTACGCCATCGCGCCGGCGTCGCGGGCCCGCTCCACCAGCTCACGCTGGCTGAAGGCGGTCAGGATCACGACCGGGGCGATCCGCTGCTCGGCGATCAAGGCTGCAGCCGAGATGCCGTCCAGCTTGGGCATCTTGACGTCGAGTACGACGAGGTCGGGGCGGTGTTTCTCGACCAGCGCCACCGCGCTCTCGCCGTCGCCGGCCTCCCCCACCACGTCGAACCCCTCCTCACCCAGCATCTCGGCCAGGTCGAGCCGGATCAGGGCCTCGTCCTCGGCGATGACGACGCGGCGTCGGGTCGAGCGCTGGTGGGTCGTTGGCGGGGTGTCCACGGCCGACAGGCTAGCGGGCGGCATGATGGCGGCATGTCCACCGTCCACGTTGCCGCAGTCGTCGGGCTCACCCTGTCCCTGGCGGTGGGTGGATGCTCGGCCGCCGGTGGTGCGGGCGAGCCAACTGCCGACACCCCGGTCGACCTGGTCGGGAGCTTCGTCCAGCAGCGCACCGACGAGGGCACGACGCGGGCACACGTACGCCTGACCAACGACGGCGACTCGAC
>JBOHDE010000137.1:0-10436 GCA_050699035.1 Nocardioidaceae bacterium
ACTCCGCTGACCTGCTGCGCGGCCCTCGGAGGGCGCCTCGCGGCGTTGTCGTCGTCGCACGATGCTGCGCATCGCGCCTCCTCCTCCGCCTTGCGATGCATCCCACCGAGCGCCGCTCGCGACGGTCGGGAGTAAGGAGCCACGCCCTGGCCGTACTCGGGTGGGCCGAAACGCCAACAGGGGCGCCGGAACCCCCGTGCCCGGCGCCCCTATCGGACCCTCCCTAGTGAGCCCGGATTCCCCCCACGAGATCCGGGCCCCGCACCCAGGCCACGGACCTGGGCACGTCTCACCGATCGCCGCTCGTCACCTGCCCGGTCGGCTCGGCGCCCGCCGGCTCGGCGGTGCCGGACCCGACCGCCAAGACGGTCATCGCGGCGACGGTCGCGAAGGTTGCGACCACCACCCTGATGCGCTCCGTCATGACGCTCCCTCAGGCTCGAGCATTGGCGATTCGGTCGACAGCAGGAGCGCGGGGGACGAGGATTGATACACCGACGGGCAAAGATCTCTCGCACGGAAGTCCTTGGCCGACGTATCAACCGCGCCGCGCGACCCTCCTGACTGCATGATGACCAGCGCGCCGGTGCGGACCCCGACCGACGGAGGCGACGTGGAGGCGGTCATCCCGCAGCAGTCCGGCGACGAGCCCGAGCGCGGCAGTACGTCTACGGGTGCAGACACGACGTGGGACCTCGCCGCGCGCTGTTTCCGTGCGTGGAAGGACGGCGACCGGGCCGCGCTCGATGAGCTGGTACGCCGGGTGAGCCCGCTGTTGTGGCAGGTCGTCCGGTCGTACGGCCTCGACACGGCCAGCGCCGAAGACGTGGTGCAGACGACCTGGATGACGCTGATCCGCAAGAACGACCAGGTCCGCGACGACCAGGCCGTGCTGCGGTGGCTGACCACCAGTGCCCGGCGCGAGGCGTGGCGGATCGCGAAGAGTCGCGGCCGGACCAGCCCGACCGAAGACACCGTGATCGAGCTTGCCCTGCCGGCGGCACGCAGCCCGGAGTCCGCCGTGGTCGACAGCGACTCCGAGCGGATCCTGTGGCAGCAGGTCCTCCAGCTCGACGCCCGCTGCCAGTACCTGCTGCGGGTGGTGGCGTTCCAGGAGCGTCCCGACTACGCCACGCTCGCGACCCGGCTCGACATGCCGATCGGCAGCATCGGTCCGACCCGAAACCGCTGCTTGGCCAAGCTACGCACGCTGATGACGGCCGACGAGGGGAGCCGACGATGAGTGAGGACACGCCGACCTATGAGCCCGGCGACATCGAGCTGCTCGGCGACCTTCGGGAGATGTGGTCAGTGATCGACCCGATGCCGGCCGACCTCCCGGACCGGATGCTGTTCGCGCTCGATCTCGAGCAGCTGGACCTCGACTTCGAGCTGCTCCGGCTGGTGACGTCCGCGCAGGAGGACCTGAGCGTACGCAGCACCGACGTCAACACGATCACGTTCAGCGGACCGTCGTTGACGGTGATGCTGCGGGTCAGCGAGCTGGGGCCAGGCCGGCGCCGGCTCGACGGCTGGCTCGCGCCCAGTGCGCCGCTGCACATCACCGTCCATCACAGCAAGGGCACGGTGGAGGCGCCGGTCGACGAGCGCGGCCGCTTCGTGGCGTCCGACGTCCCCGCGGGCATGACCCGACTGGTGCTCGCCTCGCCGGACGACGACAAGGCCAGCCCGTTCATCACACCCACCGTCGAGATCTGACCCGTCGCCATACTGTGCGGACGCACCATCGTCCGCAGGTGTACATCCCTGGAGGGGATTCTGCATGACTGTCCGTGGCCGCGAGCCCAACGCTCCGAACTACGATCCGCCGTTGCCGCCGGCTTACCTGCTGGCCAACCACGGCGCCCGCATCCTCGACCCGTACAGCTCCCAATGGGTGGGAAGCCCGACCGACTTCCGGCCGACGGCTTATGTCTCGAGCCGGTTGTTGGTGATCGACGACCTGGTCGAGGACGAGGGGATCAACGAGGCGATCGCGACGGCGGCGGACTCTTTCGACTGGGAGGTCGATGAAGAGGCCGACATCGCTCGGCAGCAGGAGCGGACCGTCACCCGGCCGAGCCGGTTCCGCCAGGTGTCGTTCAAGATGCCGACCGATATTCGGAAGCAGCCGCCGGACGCCTGGCGGGTTCTGCAGCAGGCACGGACCAACCGTGGTCAGCGACTTCGAGGCGTTGGCCTTGACCACGTGATGTTCGCCAACCCAGGATTCATCGGCGCGCCGTATCACGACTCCAACCCGTATCACGACTCAAATCCGTATCACGACTCCAACCCGGTGGAAGGTGCCGCCCTGTCCAGGTACGGGCAGCAAGGCGGAGGCGGCCGACAGCCGGTCGTCTGGCTGGGTGCGCCCCCGGTCCGCAACAACGGCATCGACGGTCGGCGCCCGTTGGTGGCAATCCTCGACACGGGCTGCGGCGACCACCCTTGGTTGAAGGACGGCGTCTCGACCGTCTGCGAGATCGACGGCCGAGTGGTCGGCCTGACGGATCCTGCGACTGACCCAGAGCAGCGTGGGGATGTGACCGGGCCGTTGGACGGCATGATCGACCCGATCTCAGGTCACGGCACGTTCATCGCCGGCTTGGTGCGACAGGCGTGTCCGGACGCTGACATCCTGGCCATCCGGGTGGTGCATGGCGACGGACTGATCGTCGAGTCCGAGCTCGTGCAGGCGCTCGAGGACGTCGAGGAGCTGGTCAAACGCGCCGCCAACGGCGACGAGGAGACCGGCCGAGTGGTCGACGTGCTCAACCTGTCGATGGGCTACTACCACGAGGATCCCGCGGACCCGTCGTTCGACTCCCCGCTGCTGGCGACGCTACAGAGTATGGGCCGTTGCGGCACGGTCGTCGTCACGTCTGCCGGCAACGACGCAACGTCACGCAAGATGTTCCCGGCCGCCTTCACGCCCCACGCCGCGGGGCACGTGCCTGCGCCCGACCCGGATTGTGTTCCTGTCGTGAGCGTAGGCGCGCTTAATCCGAACGACACCGCTGCCCTCTTCAGCAACTCGGGGGACTGGGTGACCTGTTGGGCTCCAGGCGTCTCGTTGGTCAGCACCATCCCGCCGTTCGACGGCGGCGCGCAGCCTGCCGTGCGCACCGACCAGCCGCCATCCGTCAGGCCCGACAACCCCGGCGTGCGGGAGTCACTCGACCCGGACAACTACTCACGCCAGTTCGCGGTCTGGAGCGGAACCTCGTTCGCCGCTCCCTTGGTCGCCGGCCGGATCGCTCAGTCTTTGCTGGACCAGAGTCGCCATGGCCAGACCGTCCTGGCAGATGTCGGCGCCGAAGATGCCGTGGAGCGTGGCTGGCGAGCAGTTACGGAAGTCACGGGCCTAGCGCCATGACCAGCTAACGGGCGACTTCATGGTCAGCGCCTTTTCCCAAGCGACATGATGGGGCGGTGCTAACGGCCGAGGAGTTGCATGCGCGAGCCCTTCGCGCGAGCGAGCGCGGCCGTCATGCCGAGGCCTGGCAAAATCTGAGGCTTGCGCTTGAGCGAGCTCAAAACGTCGTCACCAGGGCACGAATCCTGCTCAGCCTGGGCTATCAGGAGGCTGAGCGTGGTCACGTCGATGAAGGTCTCGAACTCCTTGATGAGGCTGCTGATGCCGACCTGCCGTCGGCGATCGTTGGGCTGATCGCATCCCAACGAGGTCTCTTGCTGATGCGCGCTGGCCGGGTGGACGTTGCGCTTGCGGCCTTCGACGACGCCGTACGCCTGCTGGACGAGGACGATGCGCTTGCGCTCACGCGGGCTGCCCTCAACCGAGGCAATGTGCATCTGCAGCGGCGTGACCTCCGCGCCGCACGTGCCGACTTCGAGCGTGCCGCCGACGTTGCCGACAGACATTCGCTCACCGTGCAGCGCGCAATGGCGATGCACAACCTGGGATATGTCGACCTGCTCGCGGGCGAGTTGCCCTCGGCGCTGCAACGGATGGACGAAGTAGCGCCACTCCTTGCCACGCTGTCTCCGATCTCGGCGGCTGTCGGCCACGTCGACCGGGCGAAGGTACTCGTCGCTGCGGGAATGCTGACCGAGGCGGACGGGGACCTGGCGGCGGCGGCCACGGCATTCGGGTCGCGCAAGCTGCGACAAGGTCAGGCCGAGGCCGAGCTGGCTCGGTCGCGGCTCGCCCTCGCACAGCAGGACCTCCCCAAGGCCGAGCGGCTCGCTCGGCAGGCGCAGCTGCGTTTTCTGCGCAGGGGCAGCGAATCGTGGGCGCTGCAGGCCGATCTCGTACGGCTGGCGGCGCGGGTAGCAGCCGGCAAGTCGCCGGCCGCTTGTCAGGTCGAGTCGATGCGGCTCGCCGCCGAGTTCCGGTCACGGGGGCTGACCGAGGAGGAGCGCACCGCCTGGCTGGTGGCCGCTCGTGCGCTGGTCGTCGCCAAGCGGCCGGCCGAGGCACGAGTACTTGCTCGTCGCCCGGTGCCGAGGACCGCCTCGATCACAACCCGACTGCTCGCGCACACAGTGCGCGCCGAGATTGCGGAGGCGATGGACGATCGTCGGGCTGCGTTCGACGCGGCTCGGCGCGGGCTCCAGGAGCTGCAGGAGTGGCAGGCGTCGTTCGGCGGGCTCGACCTGCAGACCGGCCTGTCGGGGCACGGGCGTGAGCTGGCCAAGCGGGGGCTTTCCCTCGCCGTACGCTCGCGCCGCCCCGACGTCGTCTTCACCTGGGTGCAGCGCGCGCGGGCGCTGGTGTCCCGGCTGCCACCGGTGTCCCCGCCCGCTGACGCGCAGGCCCGCGACGCGCTCGAAGAGCTGCGCCAGGTGCGGGTCGCGCTCCAGGCCGACGGCGGTCGGGCGCTGGTCATGCGCCGGCGGCAGCTCGAGGAGCAGATCCGGCAACAGTCGTGGCACAACCTCGGCCCGGGTGTGGTGACCGGCGAGGTGACGCTCGACCAGATGCAGGCCGAGCTCGCTGCCCACGACGGCTGCCTGGTCGCCCACCTCGTCGCGCACGGCACCATGCACGCCCTGGTGGTAACGCCGTCCGAAACTCAGCTGCTGCCGTTGTGCAAGTCCGCCAAGGCGGCGGACCTGCTGCATCGGGTGCGGGCAGACCTCGACGCCGTCGCGTCCGACCTCGCGCCTGAGGCGTTGGTCCCGGTCTTCCAGGCGTCGCTCCGGCAGTCGCTCGACGACCTTGCGGCGCAGCTGTGGGACCCGATCGCCGCCCTGACCGGCACCGGACCGGTGCTGCTGGTCCCGGCCGGAGGTTTCGCCGCGCTGCCGTGGACGATGCTCGACGGGCTGGTCGGCCGCCCGGTCAGCGTCGCCCGTTCGGTGGGATCGTGGTTCGCCTCGCGGGCCGGTGGACCGGTCACTGCGGTCGAACGCGTCGGCCTCGTCGCCGGTCCGCGGGTGCCGCGGGCGGGCGAGGAGGTGGCGCAGGCGAAGGCGGCCTGGCCGTCGGCCACCGCGCTGGTCGGTGCTGACGCGACCACCGGCCAGACCGCCGACCTGGTGCAAGGGGTCGACCTACTGCACGTCGCGGCGCACGGCAGGCACGAGGCCGACAACCCGCTGTTCTCGAGCCTCGAGCTGGTCGACGGGCCGTGGTTCGGTCATGACGTAGCCGCGCTCGGGCGGCTGCCGCGGCACGTCATCCTCTCGGCCTGCGAGCTCGGCATGTCGACCGTCCGGTGGGGCGACGAGACGCTGGGCATGACCGCGGCCTGGCTGCACGCGGGGACCGACTCGGTGATCTCCGCCGTCGCCGATGTCAACGACGCGGCCGCCTGCGACGTACTCGCCGAGGTGCATCACGGGCTCGCGTCCGGCCTGCTCCCAGCGACGGCGTTGGCGCAGGCGATGGCCAAGCAGGACTCGTCGGCGCCGGTGCCGTTCGTCTGCTTCGGCGCCGGCTGGTAGTCAGCCGGCGAGCGTCCAACCGAGGGCGGCGGCGCCGACCCCCGCCACGATCGTGGTCAGCTGGTACGTCACTGCGTGCACCCGGTTGAGGGTGGCCAGCGAGTGCGTCTCCCAGGCGAGCGTCGAGTACGTCGACAGGCCGCCGCAGAACCCCACTCCGAGCAATGCGTACACGTGCTCGCCGGCGGTCCGGGCGAACACGCCGAGCAGCAGGGCGGCGGCGACGTTGGCCGCCAATGTGCCGAGCGGCATCGGCTGCCGTCCGTTGAACCGCACGCCGAGCTGGAACCGTACGACCGCGCCCGCCGCACCGCCGAGCGCCACCAGCAGCGCGCTCAACGACGGCTCCCGGGCACGACCCGCAGGGCGACCTCGACCGCGAGCAGGGCGGCGACCGGCGTCGCGACCAGGTAGCCGAGCGCGGCCACCGGATGCCCGCCGGCCAGCAGGTCACGGGTCTGCAGTGCGTACGCAGAGAACGTCGTGAACCCGCCCAGCAACCCCGGTCCGACGAACGCGCGGGCCTGCGCCGGCCAGCGGAACCACGACCGACCGGACGCGTGGACGAGCGCCAGCGCGAACGCCCCGACCACGTTGATTGTCAACGTCAGCACGGGAAACGCGCCGACCTCGGCCGGTGCCGCGGAGTCGAGACGCCAGCGCAGCAACGCACCCGCGGCGCCGCCGAGCGCGACCGCGAGCAGGGTGCCGCGAGCGAACGCGGACGTGGTGTCAGCCATGGCCGTGTGATCGTCGCACAGCCGTCGCGGCGGGGATGCCTGCTGTTCACCGGTCGGGCGCAGGGTCGGAAGCATGAGCCGTCCAGCAGTGGTCGGGATCGCGAACGCCGCCGTCGCTCTCGCGCTAGCGCCCGCCGCCGGCCTGGTCGCCGTCGGGGATGACCAGGCGGTGCCGGTGACCGTGGCGGTCGTCGGCGACGTGTCGGCTCGTACCCCTGCCGCCTCAGCCCTGGTCGACGAGGTCAACACGGACAGCCAGGTGGGTCTGGTGTTGCAGGCCGGTCGGCTCGACGGATCCGAGGCCGTGCTCGACCGGACCGCGACGCTCTATGACCGGTTCGATGATCCGGTCGCCCTAATGCCGGGCGGCGGTTCGCGGGTCCGACGCCTCCTCTTCGCCGACGTCGGGTGGACAGCGGGCGCGGCGCGGCGGGTCACGACGCAGGGCCATCAGAACGAGCACGCCGAGCACCTGCGTTTCCTGCGGTCAGACGTCGTGTTCGCGACCGTGTGCCCTGACGACGAAGGCGCTGCCCTCGACTGGGTCGACGAGGGGTTCGCCGAGGCCGGGATGCGCGACGCCTCCGGGGTCGTGATCACCATGCCCACCGCACCGGACGCGTCCGCGGTCGGCGACCGCATCGTGGGCCAGGCGCGCCACTTCGGGCTGCCGGTGCTGCTGATCCACGGGGGACGTGGGCTGTCGGAGTCCGAGCAGGGGTACGCCGGCGTGCCGAACCTGACTCGGCTGCAGACCTTCGGCGGCACCGCCGAACGGTGGGTCGAGCTCAGGATCGAGCCCCATAGCCGAGAGGTGTTCAGCTGGTCGTCGCGGACGGTCGGCTGACCTACGCTGGCCGGTGTGATCACTCGCAGCGGCGACCGGTTCGTCACTCGCACGGAGTGGCTCGAGTCGCGGCACGCGTTCTCTTACGGGCCGCACTACGACCCGACCAGGACCCACTTCGGCCTGCTGCTGGTGAGCAACGACGACGTCGTCGCGCCCGGCACCGGGTTCGACCCGCACCAGCATCGCGACACAGAGATCGTGACCTGGGTGCTGGACGGGTCTCTCGTACACGAGGACTCCACAGGTGACCGTGGCGTGATCCACCCGGGCCTCGCGCAGCGGATGAGCGCCGGCACCGGCATCGTGCACTCGGAGCGCAACGACGCCTGGCGTCTCGACGGCGATGAGCCGGCCGACCCGGTGCGGTACGTGCAGATGTGGGTCGTGCCCGACGCGCCTGACGGCGTGCCCGGCTACCAGCAGGCTGACGTCGCCGACCTGCTCGACTCCGGCTCGTGGGTCACGGTGGCGAGCGGACTCGCTCGGCATCGCGACCAGACTGCCGTCACGATCGCGCAGCGGCACGCCGCGTTGCAGGTCGTGCGGCTGCAACCGGGTGCGTCGGCACAGCTGCCGGCTGCGCCGTACGTGCACGTCTTCCTGGCCCGCGGCGCCGTCGACCTGGAGGGCGCGGGCGCGCTGCGGGACGGTGATGCCGCCCTGCTCACGGCGGCGGACGGGCAGCGGATCACCGCGACCGCGCCCGCCGAGGCCCTGGTCTGGGAGATGCACGTCACCACCGGCTAGATCCTCGCGCGGTGGCCAACCGGCGCGTGGAAGATCGCCCAATTGGGCAAAATTCCACCTTGAACTGGCGGAGCGAGGTGGAAGATTGCCCAATTGGGCAAAATTCGACGTCCGCCCCCGAATGCTCGCGCCGGGCGTATGTCGGTGTGAAGGAGGGGAGTGGGGTTCGCGCCGCCGGGGGTCAGCGGCGGGGCCGGGAGGGCGTTTCGTCCACCTCGAACGCGCCGTCCCACGGCCGCGCCGGCGCACCGTCGAGCTGACGGATGATCTCGCTGAGCCACCAGTCACGGACCTTGACGTCTTGTGCTCCTCCGGACAGGTAGAGCAAGAGCTCGTGATGGCGCTGGGCGTCCAGGTGGTCGAGGATCGCCTCGACCCGGATGTAGGAGTCGCGCATCGAGGTCGGGATCTCGAGCCGCACGTCGACGCGGTCCTTGCCGGCGGCTCTGGCTGCCGGGATTGCGTCCGCGGACTCCGCGGTGATCCAGCGGGAGGTGCGCACCTGGGGCACGAGCTCGCTGAACTCCTGGGCCAACGCCTGCAGCTCCGACGGCTCACCCAGGGCGATCAGCTGCAGCTCGCGGATGAGCTCGATCCAGCTGTCCTGGAACTGCCGGATGACGGCCAACGGTGCGTCGCGCAGCACCACCGGCACGACCGGGCCGTGCTCGTCGGGAGCCACCGACTCCTGCTCGCCGAGCAGCTCGAGCTCGGGGCCGGCGATGTCCGGCGCGTCGATGCTGCTCGCCTCCAGCGGGACGAACCAGATCGCCTTGCCGTGCGCCGAGGTGGTGATGCCCCACTCGCTGGCGTACGCGCGGACGATGCGAAGCCCGCGGCCGACGGTCGAGTCGCGGTCATGCTCGACAGACGGACCGAGCCGGGCACGTCCCTCGAGCGGCGAGCGGTCGGTGACCGACACGACGACCCGCTCGTCGAACGCCTGGACCACGAGCAGTAGCGCGGTGTGGGCATGCAAGATCCCGTTGGTGACCAGCTCGGACACTCCGGCGGACGCGGACTCGACCAGGTCGTCGCGGGCGATGCTCTCCAGCACCTCGCGCATCCACCGCCGGGCGGTCGCCGCGGAGCGCGGCTCGGGTGCGAGCTCGACGCGCGCGGCGAAGTCCGCCATTCCCTCGACCCCTCCGACGACAAACAGTTGACCTGACGGTACCGCGCCCGTCCCCCATTGCCGTCGCGGTCGGCTACCGAACCGTGTCGACTTCGGCTTCCGGTACGGGGAACGGCGGCCGGCCGTTCCCGGTAATCCGGAAACCACCCCACGGGTTGGCTTCCCCTAGGAGTGCTGACGCCTGGTGTTGATACGTCCGCAGCACAACCTCGCGTTGGCCGTTCTCGACCAGCGCGGTGACGCCGGGGTCAGGGTCGACCCGGCCGGCCCATTGGTACGTACCCGAGACGGGCTCGAAGTGACCGGACAGGTGCACTTGGACAGCGAGTTCCCGGTCATCGCTCGTGAGCAGGGCGGCCGGTCCGACGTACCCCTCGTCGACCTCGGCGCCGGACGACGGTGTGGTCATCTCAGACCAGCCCGGCCCTGCGCCACAGCCAGCGCCCCGGTCCGCCGATCATGCCCACCTCGTCGAGAGTGGCGACCGCCTTGCGGGCGGCCCACCTGCGCGTCTCCCGCCAGTGCGGGTTGGCCTGCGCGACCGCGTACGCCTCGCGCGGCCGCAGCCCGACGTGGGCGTACACGCGGGGGTTCACCATGCCGACGGCGGTGTAGTAAGCGACCCCGCCGAGCACGAACTGCGTCCAACGCCGCTCGATCGGGCCGAGCTGGTCCCAGGCGATCGCGTTCTCCTCGCGGGCGTACGCCATGTGCCGGGCCTCCTCGACGACATGCACCCGGTTGACCGCCCGTACCAACGGCTGCACCGACTCGTCGGCCATCGCCTCGCGCTGGAGCTGGTCGAGGATCTCCTCGACGAACAGGGTGCCGCCGAAGGTCAGCGGACCGTTGCTCAGCGTCTTGAATGCAGCGCCGAGCCAGTGCAGGTGCCGCGGCGGCCGGTAGTAGGGCGCGTCGAGTCGCTTGATCAGCTTGCCGAACATGATCGAGTGCCGCGTCTCGTCGCCGATCTCGGTGAACGCGTACTGGATGTCGGCGGTGGTCGGGTCGCGGTGGTAGGCGTGCCGGACGAGCATCTGCATCAGGATGG
>JBOHDE010000138.1:0-10351 GCA_050699035.1 Nocardioidaceae bacterium
GAGGAGTCCCACCCGGACCACCCCCAAGACAAACTTCCGGCAGCGGACGAAGAAGACCCCAGATGCAATGATGTCTCGAGACACCTGTCAACGGTGTCTCGAGACATCACACTGGTCGGGCTGACAGGATTTGAACCTGCGGCCTCGTCGTCCCGAACGACGCGCGCTACCAAACTGCGCCACAGCCCGAGAGCGCGGCGAGTCTACCGGAGCCGAAGCGGCATCATGAAACCGGCCGCAGGGTGAGCAGAGTCGCCTCCGGACGGCAGCAGAACCGCACCGGCGCGAACGGTGACGTGCCGAGTCCGGCGGACACGTGCAGCCATGCCCGCCGACCTCGAGATGCGTGTGTGTGCAGGCCTTTCGCGCGTCCGGGGTCGAGGTCGCAGTTGGTCACCAGCGCTCCCTTGAACGGCACCACCAGCTGGCCGCCGTGGGTGTGCCCGGCCAGGATCAGCGGGTAGCCGTCGGCCGTCAGCTGGTCCAGCACCCGCCGGTACGGAGCGTGCGTGACGCCGACCGCCAGCACGGCCGCCGCCGCCGGGCCAGAGATGGCGTCGAGGTCGTCGTAGCCCAGGTGCGCGTCGTCGGTGCCGGCGAACGCGAGCCGCTGCCCGACCACCTCCACGGTGTCGCGCCGGTTGGTCAGATCTACCCAGCCGCGGTCCGTGAACGCGTCGCGCAGGCTGCCCCACGGCAGCCGTACTCCCTTGTGGGTCTTGTCCTGCCCAGTCGGCATCAGGTAGCGCGCCGGGTTCTTCAGCACCGGGGCGAAGTAGTCGTTGGACCCGAACACGAAGACACCCGGCAGTTCCAGCAGCGGGCCGAGCGCGTCGAGCACGGCCGGTGCCGCCTCGAGGTGCGCCAAGTTGTCGCCGGTGTTCACCACCAGGTCGGGCTCGAGCGCGGCCAGCCCTTGCACCCAGAGGCGCTTCCCCACCTGGCCCGGCGTCATGTGCAGGTCGCTGACGTGCAGGACCCGCAGCGGTTTCGCACCAGCCGGCAGCACGGGTACGTCGACCCGGCGGAGGGTGTACGCGCGTACCTCGTAGCCGGCTGAGTAGACCAGCCCGGCTGCAGCGACGGCACCAACGGCGGCCACGGTCCTCGGCAGGGAAGTCACCCGGCCAAGGCTGCCACACTGGACCCATGGCTGAACTCAAGGAGCGACTGCGCGCGGACCTCACCACGGCGATGAAGGCGCGCGACAAGGTGCGGTCGTCCACCCTGCGCATGGTGCTGACGTCGATCACCAACGCCGAAGTTGCCGGCAAGGAGGCGCGCGAGCTGACCGACGAGGACGTCGTCGACGTGCTGGCGTCCGAGGGCAAGCGCCGGCGGGAGGCCGCTGAGGCGTTCGACGGCGCAGGCCGCACCGAGCTCGCCGAGAAGGAGCGCGCCGAGCACGCCGTGATCGCGGACTACCTGCCCGCCCAGTTGGGCGACGAGGAGATCGCCGCGATCGTACGCGACGCGATCGAGTCCACCGGCACCGCGGGCGCGGGCATGGGCGCGATGGGCAAGGTGATGCGCGTCGTGCGGCCGCAGGTCAAGGGCCGGGCGGACGGTGCGGTGGTGGCCGCCGAGGTGCGGCGCCAGCTGGCCGGCTAGGCGCACCCGACTGGCGAACATACGCGCAACCTCGGCGCGAGGACTTGGGTCTGCTCGACAGGGTGCGATGTTTCGGGAACTTTATGCGGGTCGGAGGCCTGACGAACTTCCCCAAAGTCCAAGCAACTGAGGTCTGTGCACGCCCTGGCGTCGGCAACTCTCAGTTGCTTGCGCAGGTCGGCGGCGTCCTAGGTTCGTCGTCTGCCGACATGTGTCCGGAGAAATGTTTGCCCGTGCCCGCCGGCCACAACATCACCCTCCGAACCGACATTCTGAGCCCGGAATCGGGGCCGAAAGTGGCGGTTCGAGGGGTGAAGTCACCCAGACACGTTCTACGCGCTGTGGACCGGCGACTGGAGCGCACCGGCACCATCCAGCCCGCGAGGGACCGACCGCCGGGGCTCAATTCTTCCAAGGGATTGGGGTCAGCTCGACGGGCGCGCCGGCGTCAGTCACCGTCGCCGCCGCGGTCGCCACCACCCGGCTTTGGTGGTTCAGTCGGCTTCTTCGTCGGCTTCGGTGAGGGCTTCGGCTGCCGAGCCGGAGCCGGCGAGCCGTCCGACACATAGATCGTGACGGTGTCCCCGGAGAACGCGGACCCCTTCGGCGAGGTGAACGCGACCGTGCCGGCGGCGTACTCCGAGTCGACCTGGCCCGGTTCGATGACCGCGGTGAAGCCACGGCCCTCGATCATCCGCTTGGCCGCCTTCGGGTCCATGCCACCGACCCGCGGGACCTCGGCCGGCGTGCCGCGCACGGCCTTCGGGTCGGGCTTGCGGAAGCTGGTGTTGGGCAGCCAGCTCTGGATGACGTTCATCGCGTCGTACCACATCGGCGCCGCCATCGCCGTACCCGACGCCTGCGCGACGTACTGGCCGCCGACCGTCTGGCCGAGCAGCGAGATCGGGTTGCCGCGGGAGTTGGCTCCGGCGACCATCGACGCGGTGGCCAGCTCGGGGGTATAGCCGATGAACCACACCGATTCGTTGCTCTGCGTCGTGCCGGTCTTGCCGGCCGCCTGCGAGTCGAGCCGGTAGTTGTCGGCGAAACCGCCCTCGATCACGCCGCGCAGCACGTCGTTGACCGCATCGGCGGTCGAGGCCTTCAGTGCCTTCTTGCAGTTGGCGCCGTCGATCTCGATCTCGGTGCCGTTACGGTCGCTGACCTTCGTCACCGGGAGCGCGTTGCAGTGCACGCCACGGGCGGCGAAGGTGGCGTACGCCTCGGCCATCTCCAGCGGGGAGATGTAGGCGATGCCGAGCGTCCACGACGGCACCTGCGCGCCGGGGTTCTCGAGGCCGAGCTTCTTCGCGATCTGCCACGGCTTGCACAGACCGGTCTTCTGCTCGAGTTGGGCATAGAAGGTGTTCACCGATTCCCGGGTGCCGGTGTACATGTCCTTCATGCCGTTCGTGGTCGAGTTGCTGACTTCCCAGACGCCGACCAGGTTCTTCTTGGGACAGGTCTTGTCCTCGAATGACTCCTGCGACAGCGTCAGCTTCGGCGGTGCCTTGATCTTCTCCGACATCCGCAGGCCCTTCTCGATGGCCGCGGAGAGCACGAACGCCTTGAACGTCGACCCGCCCTGGAAGCCGCCGTTGCTCTCGGAGTACTCCTTGGGGACGATGTAGTTGAGGTAGGTCTGGCCCTTGCCGGTCTTGTCGCCCATCGGCCGGGACTGGGCGATCGCCTTGACCCGGCCGGTGCCGGGCTCGACCATCGCCAGCGCGCCGAGGGCCTGGTCGGTCGGGTTGACGTGGCGCTTGACCGCCTTGTCGGCCTGCTTCTGCATCCGCATGTCGACGGTGGTGCGGATCGTGAGGCCGCCACGGTTCAGCAGCCGGTTGCGGTCGTCGCGCGTCTTGCCCAGCGCCGGCTGGGTGAGCAGCCAGTTGCGTACGAAGTCACAGAAGAACTCCGCCTTCGAGGCCACGCAGCCGTTGCTGGTCGGGTGCACGCGAAGCCCGAGGCCGGACTTCTTGGCCTTCGCGGCCTCCGAGGTCGAGATCTGCCCCAGCTGGGCCATCCGGTCGAGAACGGTGTCGCGCCGGGGCTTCGCCCGCTTGGGATGGTTGGTCGGGTCGTACCCGGTGGGGTTCTTCACCAGGCCGGCCAGCATCGCCGACTGGCGCAGGTCGAGCTCGACCGCCCGCACGCCGAAGTAGTGCTGCGCGGCGGCCTCGATGCCGTACGCGCCGTCGCCGAAGTAGGCGATGTTGAGGTAGTCGAGGAGGATCTGGTCCTTCTCCTTCTGTTCCTCGACCCACAGGGCGTACCGCAGCTCACGCAGCTTGCGGCCGTACGTGTCGGCCTTCGCCGCTGCCCGCTCCTCGTCGGTCTCGGCCTGCTCGACCAGGGTCATCTTGACCAGCTGCTGGGTGATCGACGACCCGCCCTGGCTGACGTCGCCGGACGCCTGGTTGGTCACGAACGCGCGCAGCGTGCCTTCCACGTCGAGGGCGCCGTGCTCGTAGAAGCGGTGGTCCTCGATGGCGATGATCGCCTTGAGCATCAGCGGCGAGACGTTGTCGAGGGTGCTCAGCTGCACGCGGTTCTCGGTGTACAGGGTCGCGAGGGTCTGCCCGGTGGAGGTCAGGATGCGGGTGCGCTCGGGCGACGGGGCGGTGTCGAGGGGCAGCGGCATGGTCGACGCGACCTTCTTCACGTCGTTGGCTCCCACCCCCGCGAGCCCGGCGAACGGGATGGCCAGTCCGGCCATGAGTACGCCGGTGAGCACGCTGACGCCCAGCATGACGGCGAGCTGGGGCACGACCCCGCCCTGGGACCTACGTCTCGACATGGGCTACAGGGTACGTCGTGATCGGGCGGATCCTCACCTCGAGATCTGGCCGAAATCCCGGACAGACATAGTCCGAATGGGCTATAGGAAGTCCACCCGAGCGTGTCTGCCCAAGCGCCGTCAGTCTCCCTAGGGTCGGTTGTCGTCGGCAATGTCGGAGTTGCCGGAGGGATTCGGCCCATATCTCGGGAGGCGAGAGCATGAACAGCCAGGACTGGGCAAGCGCCGCAGCGTGCAAGGCACAGGCTCCTGACGAGCTCTTCGTCAAAGGTGCCGCACAGAATCGGGCCAAGCAGCTGTGCCAGGGCTGCCCCGTGCGCACCGAGTGCCTCGCCGAGGCCCTCGACAACCGCATCGAGTGGGGTGTGTGGGGCGGCCTGACCGAGCGCGAGCGTCGTGCGCTGCTGCGTCGCCGGCCCAACGTCACGTCGTGGCGCGCCCTGCTCGAAGCCGCGCGGGACGAACACGTACGCGTGGGAGGCCAGGCGGCGACCGCCTGACCCGGCGCGGCGGGCGACATCGCCAGCACGGGGTAGCAACGTTCGGTGCCGCGGCTCCAGGAGGGGGGAGCCGTGTCCCGGGTGAACTCGGGGGAACGACCAACCGGTCGTGGTCAGGCGGTCAACAGGTCGCCGACCTGCCGGAGACCGTCGAGGTCATGGACGTCGGTCGGCAGGTTCGGCACCTGGGCGGCCGCGACCTCCGGGTGGGCGGCGCTGAACCGGCGCCGCAGCTGGTCCTCACGTCGTACCGCCGCAGTGGCGTCCGCATGCAGCCGCAGCAGATGGGCCGTGACCGGATGCTCGCCGCTGCGCTCCAGCCGCCCCGCTCCCGCTGCGGCGTCGGCGCCGTCGAGCCCGGCCACCGGGTGCGGCGTGACCCGGTTGAGCACCAGACCGGCCAGCGGCATCCGCTCCTGGTCCAGCCGCTCCACGAAGTACGCCGCCTCGCGGAGGGCGTCGGGCTGTGGCGCGGCCACCACGACGAACGACGTGCCCGGCGCCTGCAGCAGCTGGTAGGTCTGCTCGGCCCGCTGGCGGAACCCGCCGAACAGCGTGTCGAACGCCGCGACGAACGTACGGGCGTCCTTGATCAGCTGGGCGCCCAGCAGCTTGGTCAGCGCGTCGGTGACGATGCCGAGGCCGGCCGACAGCAGCCGGACCGGGCCCCTCGCCGGTGCGATCAGCAGCCGGATGAACCGGCCGTCGAGGAATGACGCCAGCCGCTCGGGGGCGTCGAGGAAGTCCAGCGCCGAGCGAGACGGTGGCGTGTCGACGACGATCAGGTCCCAGCGCCCGGTCTTCCACGCGTCGTTGTGCAGCTGGCTCAGCTTCTCCATCGCCATGTACTCCTGCGTACCCGCGAACGAGCTGGAGACCGCCTGGTAGAACGGGTTGGCCAGGATCTGCCGGGCCTTGTCCGGGCTGGCGTGGCTCTCCACGACCTCGTCGAAGGTGCGCTTCATGTCGAGCATCATCGCGTCGAGGCTGCCGCCGGAGGCCTGACCGACGTCGGTGACCGGCCGCGGTGTGTTGTCGAGCTCAGTGAGGCCCATCGCCTGGGCCAGCCGGCGGGCGGGGTCGATGGTGAGCACCACCACGCGGCGTCCCTGCTCGGCCGCCCGCAGCGCCAGCGCCGCCGAGGTGGTGGTCTTGCCGACGCCGCCCGACCCGCAGCAGACGATGATGCGAGTGCCGCGGTCGGCCAGCAGGGCGTCGACGTCCAACGTGGTGAGATCCGCTGGCCGGGCGGCAAGGGGGCCGACCCGGGGCCGGTGTCCGCGGCCTGCTCGCCCGGCGGCGGTCCGCCGCGCCGCACTCATGGCAGGCCGCCTTCACGCAGGTATTGGGCCAGCTCGTACAGCGCGCCGAGGTCGATGCCCTCGGCCAGCGTCGGCAGCTCGACCACGGGCCGTCCGAGGCCGTCGACCACGGCGCGCTGCTGCTGCTCGAGCAGCACCCGCGCCGCGTGCGCACTGCCCAGCTCCTGCAGCCCGGTGACCACCGCCTCGTCGGTGTCGAGCCCGGCCGCCTTCAGACCCTCCCGGATGCCGGCGTCGGGCAGGTCGCCCGCCTCGGCGGCGCTCAGCGCGCGGGCGTCGAGCCCGTTGCGGCGGACCTGGTTGACCACGACCGAACCCACCGGCAGGCCGGCCGCCGCCAGGTCCGTGATGCCGTCGGCGGTCTCCTGGACCGGCATCTCCTCGAGCACCGTGACCAGGTGGACGGCGGTCTGCGGCGAGCGCAGCAGGGACATGATCGAATCGGCCTGGTTGCGGACCGGGCCGACCTTGGCCAGCCCGGCCATCTCGGCGTTGACGTTGAGGAACCGGGTGATCCGGCCGGTCGGCGGGGCGTCGAGCACGACCGCGTCGTACACCTGCTTCTTGCTCTTGGACTTGCCGGCCTTGGTCTTGGTCTTGCGGCGGGCGGCCTCGTAGATCTTGCCGGTCAGGAGTACGTCGCGCAGCCCGGGCGCGATCGTGGTGGCGAAGTCGATCACGCCGAACCGGTCGAGTGCCTTCCCGGCCCGGCCGAGCCGGTAGTAGAGATCGAGGTACTCCATCAGCGCGGCCTCGGGGTCGATCGCCAGCGCGAACACGTCACCGCCGCCGGGGGCGACCGCGATCCGCTCCTCTGAGTACGGCAGCGGCGCGACGTCGAACAGCTGGGCGATGCCCTGTCGCCCCTCGGCCTCGCACAGCAGCACCTTCTTGCCGCCGGAGGCCAGCGCGAGCGCCAGCGCGGCCGCGACCGTGGACTTGCCGGTGCCGCCCTTGCCGGTGACGACGTGAAGTCGCGGGTGTGCTGGTGCCACACCCCGAATCTACCGGCGGGTTGTCAGTGCTAAACCCGTGGCGACGGTGCGCGATGTGACCGACGACTCAGGTGATCGCGGCGGGTTGCTCCAGGGTGGGATGGGTACGCCGCGCCGACGCCGCCAGGAAGATCCCGGTCACCACGGCGAGGCCGCCGAGGCTCTGCACCAGGCTGAGTGACTCGCCGAACCACACCCAGCCGAGGATCGACGCCCCGACCGGCTCCAGCATCGCGACCGTGGTCACGGTGGTGGCCCGCAGGTGCTGCAGCGCGAGCAGCTCCACGCCGAACGGCACCAGCGTTCCCAGGACGACCACCCAGCCCAGCAGCATCCAGATCGGGGCCGACCACGCGTCGAGTGCTCCGAGCAGCGACGTCGTCGTACTCGCCTCCGCCCAGCCGAGCCCCGTGACCGGGCTGACCAGGTTGAGCGCCACCGCCGCCGTGACGAACGCCCAGAAGATCACGGTCAGCGGGTCCTGCCGGCTGACGCCGTGCTCGCCGAGCAGGAAGTACGCCGAGAAGGACAGCGCCGCGCCGAACCCGGCGACGACACCGACCGGGTCGAGGGTGAAGCCCTGCCAGCTCTGGGCGACGACGGCCAGGCCCAGGACGGACAGCGCCAGCGCGAACCACAGCCGGGTCCGCACCTGCTCGCGCTGCACGAACCGTGCGTACAACGCGACGAGTACGGGCGCGGTGTACTCGAGCAGCAGCGCCATGCCGAGCGACAGGCGGTCGATGGCGACGAAGTACGTCCACTGCAGCATCGCGACACCGGTGAAGCCGAGCGCAACGACCAGCAGCAGCTGGCGGCCCCTCGGCAGCTGGAGAGCGGCCGGCCGGATCGCCAACCCGACCAGCGCCAGACAGATCGCCGTACCCGTGACGCGCAGCGAGGTCAGCTCGGTGGCGTCGACGCCGCTGCGCAAGATGACCCGCGAGACGCCGGCGTTGATGACGAACAGCGACGCACCGAACGTGACCAGCAGGTAGCCGAGTCGGTCGTTGCGGGCAGGCATGGCCGAACTCTAGGACATGTCAGGAACCACTTTGCCGTTTGGTGCTGACCTGCCCGGTGGGTGAGAAGGCGGCCGGGCGCGGATACTCTGACGCCCATGACCGGACCTGTGGTGCGACCTGCGCTGGATTCGATCCCCACCTACGTGCCGGGTCGCCCGGCCGCCTCCGCGGCCCAGTCGTACAAGTTGTCGAGCAACGAGAACCCGTACCCGCCGCTGCCCGGGGTGTTCGAGGCCGCGGTCGAGGCCGCCGCGGCGATGAACCGCTACCCCGACCTGGGGTGCGCGGACCTGCTCGACGGCCTGAGCCGCCGCTTCGACGTACCCGTCGACCACCTGGCCGTCGGCACCGGCTCGGTCGCCGTGCTCTACCACCTGCTGCAGGCGCTGGTGTCCGAGGGCGACGAGGTCGTGTACGCGTGGCGGTCGTTCGAGGCGTACCCGATCGCGGTGGTCGCGGCCGGCGGTCGGGGCGTCCAGGTCTCGCTGGACGCGGACGCGCGGCACGACCTCGACGCGATGGCCGACGCGATCACCGATCGCACCAAGGTGGTGATCGTGTGTACGCCGAACAACCCCACCGGGCCGGCCGTGCGCGGGGACGAGCTGGCGGCGTTCATCGAGCGGGTGCCGTCCCACGTGCTGGTGGTGATCGACGAGGCGTACCGCGAGTTCGTCCGGGACGAGAAGACCGTCGACGGGGTCTCCCTCTACCGGGGCCGGGACAACGTCTGCGTACTGCGGACCTTCTCCAAGGCGTACGGCCTGGCCGGGTTCCGGGTCGGCTTCGCGATCGCGCCGCCGGCCATCGCCGCGGCGATCCGGAAGGTGGCGCTGCCGTTCGGCGTCTCTCACGTCGCCCAGCGGGCCGCGCTGGCGTCACTCGAGGTGGAGGACGCCCTGCTGGAGCGGGTCGAGCAGCTCGTCGCGCAGCGGCTGTTGGTGCTGTCGGGGCTGCGCGAAGGCGGCTGGGAGGTGCCGGACAGCGAGGCCAACTTCGTCTGGCTCCCGCTGGGTGACCGGGCCGTCGACTTCGCCGCGGCGGCCGAGAAGGCGGGCATCATGGTCCGACCGTTCGCCGGTGACGGGGTGCGGGTCACCATCGGCGAGCCGGAGGCCAACGACATCCTGCTCCGCGTCGCCGCCGAGTTCCGGAGTACATAAACCCGCCGACTGGGCGGATCTGTTCCAATCCCGGATTGGGACGGGGGCGCCCCGTTCCAATAGGTCTGGAACGGGGCGCCCCCGTGCCAGAAGGGGCGGGCGGAAAATCGGGTGCGGGCTGTCAGGGGCAGTGGTTACTGTGGTTCTTACCGAAACGAGGGTCGTGCCGGCACGGCCCGCTGACTCGTCGAGGGGGGCCACCCACCAGTCATGCCGCCGCACCACTCACGCCCCGCTGACCCGGCGTCCGACCAAGCCCGCGCCAGCGGGGTCCGCTCCCTCTGGCGGCTGCTGCCGTACCTGCGGCCGTACCGCGTCGCCTGGGCGATCATGTTCGTCACGTCGATCGCGGGCGTCGGCGTCGCTCTCAGCATCCCGCTGGTCACCAAGGCCCTGATCGACGGCCCGATCGCCGACCGTGAGCTCGGCCCGGTCCTGCCGCTGGGGCTGCTCGCGCTCGGGCTCGGCGTCATCGAGGCGGCGCTGATCCTATGGCGCCGCTGGATCCAGGCCCGCGCGGTGATCGGCATGGAGACCGCGCTCCGCAACGACCTCTACGCCCACCTCCAGCTGCTGCCGATGGCGTTCCACAGCCGCTGGCAGAGCGGGCAGCTGCTGTCGCGGGTCACCGTCGACCTGTCGGTGATCCGCCGGTTCATGGGCTTCGGCCTGCTGTTCTTGATGATCTGCATCCTGCAGCTGGTCGTCACGATCGCCCTGATGATCCACCTGTACGCCCCGCTCGGCCTGGTCGTCGCGGTGTTCGCGGTGCCGATCGTGCTGCTGTCGATGCGGTTCGAGCGCAAATACACCGTGGTCTCGCGCAAGGTCCAGGACGAGCAGGGCGACCTCGCCACGCTGGTCGAGGAGTCGGCCGTCGGCGTACGCGTGATCAAGGCGTTCGGCCGCCGCCGGCACGTGTACGACAGCTTCGA
>JBOHDE010000139.1:0-10314 GCA_050699035.1 Nocardioidaceae bacterium
GGATCGGCGTCGTCGCCGCGAGCCTGGTGCTCGGCTGGACCGCGTTCTTCGTGGTGGGTAGCTCCTGGCTGCAGATCCTGGTCGCCGCCCTTCTCGCCGTCGTCTTCGCCCAGGTCGCGCTGGTCGCCCACGACCTCGCGCACCGGCAGGTCTTCCGGACCCGTCGACCGAGTGAGGCCGCCGGCCGGGTCGCCGGCAACCTCGGCATCGGGATGAGCTACGGCTGGTGGATGGACAAGCACACCCGGCACCACGCGAACCCGAACCACGAGGACCTCGACCCCGACGTCGCCCCGGACGTACTCGTGTGGTCGACGGAGCAGGCGCGCAACTGCAGGGGGATCGCGCGTGTCATCGGCGGCCGGCAGGCGTACCTCTTCTTCCCGCTGCTGCTGCTCGAGGGACTCAACCTGCATGTGTCCAGCGTCCGCGCCGTGCTGCGGCCGTCGACGAAGGGGCGCCGAGTCGAGGGCGGCCTGCTGCTGCTGCACTTCGCGTTCTACCTGAGCGCGGTGTTCGTCGTGCTGCCGCCGGCGATGGCGCTGGTGTTCGTCGCGGTCAACCAGGGTCTGTTCGGGCTCTACCTGGGATGCACGTTTGCCCCTAACCACAAGGGAATGCCAACCATGAAGGACGGCGACAAGGTGGACTTTCTGCGGCGCCAAGTACTGACGTCTCGCAACGTCAACGGTGGCTGGTTCGTCGACGTGGCGCTCGGTGGACTGAACCACCAGATCGAGCACCACCTGTTCCCGAGCATGCCGACGCCGAACCTGCGCAGGGCCCAGCCGATCATCCGCGAGTACTGCGACGAGCTCGGCCTCCCGTACCACGCAACCGGGCTGGTGCAGTCCTACCGGGAGGCGCTGCGGCACCTGCACGAGGTCGGCGAGCCGCTGCGCACCCGCTGAGTGTGACGAGTTGGCGCGACACGCCGGCGTGTCGCAACCAACTCGTCACACTCATCGGGTCAGGGGCGGCGGTGCAGTAGCAGCGGGAGTACGGCGGTCGCCTCGGCGGCGCGGAGCTGGGCGGCGGCCACCGTCACCGGCCATAGCGACGAGGACGCGTCGGCGACCAGCAGGACGACCCGCCCGCCCACCTGGTGCAGGCAGTCGGCGTCGGGCCGGATCGCGTCCCGCCAGAACGCCGCCTCCTCCCCCGACCCCAGGTCGGTGCCGGGTGCACCCGCGACGGTGAGGTCGGCGCGGTCCAGCCGGCCGACCGTCGCCAGGTGGTCGGCGACGTCGCGGGTCAGCACCGGGAACCCCGCCGCCGGCAGAGACACCACCACCTCGGGCCGGGCCGACCACGACTGACGCCACCGGGAGAGCACCTGCACGGCGGCTGCTTTGAGCTCGTCGGGCGCGGGCGCGTCACGGGCGAAGACCGCGCGGACGACGTCACGCCACTCCGGCGCGTCGGCGAAGATCACCGCTCGCCCCGGCTCGGCGAGCTCACCGGCCCCGATCCGGCCCCGACTGCCGTACGCGCCACCCGGCCACATCTTGCGCGGTGCCAACTCGTGCGTCTCGCCGCGCAGCAACGCCGACACGGTGCGCGTCGTCTCGGCCGACGGTGCGGCGCGCAACGGCGCGGGCAGCGACCCCAGGCACACCGAGCACCGGCCGCAGGGCTGTGCGCTCGGGTCGTCCAGCGACTCCTGGAGCAGCTGCATCAGGCAGCGCTCGCCGCGGGTGTACGCACGCATGATGTCGGCCTCGCGGCGCCGGGTCGCGATGATGCCGTCGTAGTGCTCGCTGTCGAAAGTCCAGTCCGTGCCGGTGCGCACCCAGCCACGGTCGACCCGGTCGACGGCACCGTCGACGGCGAGCTGCTTCAACATCAGCTCGACCCGGCCGCGGCGCAGGCCGGTCTCGGCCTCCAGCGCCGGGACGGACGCCGGCTCGTCCGGACCGTACCCCTTGAGCCCGGCCAGCAGGCGCTCCACCTGGTCGGGGTCGGGGATGGTCGCGGTTGCGAAGTAGTCCCACACTCCGGCGTCGGCGTTGGACGGCAGCAGCACCACCGTCGCGTGGTCGATGCCGCGACCCGCACGCCCGACCTGCTGGTAGTACGACACCGGCGACGGCGGCGACCCCACGTGCACGACGAAGCCGAGATCCGGCTTGTCGTAGCCCATGCCGAGCGCCGACGTGGCGACCAGCGCCTTGAGCCGGTTGTCGCGGAGGGCGTCCTCGAGCCGCTCCCGCTCGGCCGACTCCAGGTCGCCGGTGTAGGCCGCGACCGGCATCGCGTTGCCGTGTGCGGACTGCAGGGCGGCGGTCAGCCGCTTGGCGTCGGACACCGTCAGCGCGTAGACGATGCCCGACCCCGGCAGCTCGGGCAGCTGGTCGACCACCCAGGCGAACCGCTCCAACGGGGACAGCGCGTCGACGACGGCGAGCTGCAGGCTGGACCGGGCCAGCGGGCCACGCAGCACCAGGGTCGACTCGCCGAGCTGGTGCGCGACGTCGTCGGTGACCCGCGCGTTGGCGGTGGCCGTGGTCGCCAGCACCGGCGTCTCGGGGTTGAGCTGGCGGAGCACGTCGGACACCCGGCGGTAGTCGGGGCGGAAGTCGTGCCCCCAGTCGGACACCGCGTGCGCCTCGTCGATCACCAGCAGCCCGATCTGCCCGGCCAGCCGGTCGAGCACCCGGCGGCCGAAACCGGGGTTGGCCAGCCGCTCCGGTGACACCAGGAGTACGTCGATCTCCCCCGCCGCCAGGTCGGCCTCGATGCTCGACCAGGCGTCGATGTTGGAGCTGTTGAGTGTCGCGGCACGGAGCCCGCCGCGGCCCGCCGCGGCGACCTGGTCACGCATCAGCGACAGCAACGGAGACACGACCAGCGTCGGGCCGGCGCCCTCGCTGCGCCGGATCGCGGTGGCAGCCCAGTAGACCGCGGACTTGCCCCAGCCGGTCGCCTGCACGACCAGTACTCGCGCGGACGGCTCGCACAGCGCGGCTACCGCAGTCGCCTGGTCCACGCGCAGCCGCGCGTCGTCGCCCGCGATCGCCGCGATGACCTTGGCAGCGGTCGCGGTCCTCTGGTCGTCCATCGTTGAGACCATGCCGGTGATGGTAGGCATGTCAACCGACAGCCGGTCAGCCGGCGCGTGCGAGGCGTACCTCGAAGCGGCAACCGTCGTCGGCGTTGCGCACGCTTACCGCACCCTGGTGGGCCTGCACGATGCCGCGCACGATGCCGAGGCCGAGGCCCGCCTCGAACACCCCGGCGAGCCGGTCCTCCGGGATGCCTCCGCAGCCGTCGGCGACCGAGAGCACGACGTCGGCCTGGTCACGGGCGGCGGTTACCGTGACCTCGTGACCGGGCACCGTGTGCCGGATCGCGTTGGTCAGCAGGTTGCCCAGCACCCGCTGCAGGTGCTGGGCGTCGCCGAGCAGGGTGAGCCCCGGCTCCGCCGTACCCGACAGCGCGACGGAGCGCTCCGACGACAGCGGCTCGGCGACACTCAGCGCGTCGCTGACGAGGTCACCGAGGTCGACCACCTGCAGGTCGAGGACCAGGGCGTCCGCATGGATCCGGGACAGCGTGAACAGGTCGTTGACCAGGTCAGTCGTCCGGTCCACCTCGGCGCGGATCTGCCGGTGGTATCGGGCCGGTTCGTCGACCATCCCGTCCTCGAGCGCCTCGGCCATGGCGCGCAGCGAGGCCAACGGCGTACGCAGGTCGTGCGACACCCACGCCACCAGCCGGCGGCGGGAGTCCTCGGCGGCCTGCTCGCGGCGGCGGGCCCGGGTCACCTCACGTACCTCGCGGCTCCCCTGCACGACCGGACGAGCGACCAGCAGGGCGAAAGCGAGCGACACGACTCCCGCGACGAGGCAGACGAGGAGTACGACGGAGAAGTCGTGGTCGCTGAGGAACATCGCGTTGGCGGTGCCGAGCAGTCCTGCCACGAACCCGCCGACGGCGACCACCGCGACGGCGGCGAACGCGATCCGCACGGAGGCGCCGCGCAGCAGCGGGACAGCCAACAACCCGACGATCCCGACCGCCCCCGACCCGGCGGCCGCGATCAGCGCGATTTCGACCTGGTCGTTCACGCCGGCCACGGCTCCCAGCGATAGCCCACGCCCCACACCGTTGCCAGCCGCTCCGGACGGGCCGGGTCGACCTCGATCTTCTCTCGCAGCCGTCGTACGTGCACCGTCACCGTCGACTCGTCGCCGAAGGTCCAACCCCACACCTGCTGGAGCAGGTCGGCGCGGGTGAGCGCCTGCCCCGGATGGCGGACCAGATGGAGCAGCAGGTCGAACTCGCGGACGGTGAGGGCCAGCTCGGAACCCGAGAGTGTGACCCGGTGGGCCGCGGCGTCGATCGCCAACGGCCCGTCGACGACGCTGGCCACTTCGGCCGGTGCGGCTCCGGCACGTCGCAGCACCGACTCCACCCGCAGCACCAGCTCGCGCGGGCTGAACGGCTTCGTGACGTAGTCGTCCGCGCCGATCTCCAGCCCGGCCAGCCGGTCGTCCTCCTCCCCCAGTGCGGTCAGCATGATGACCGGCAGCTGCGGGTCTGCGGCCCGGATCCGCCGGCACACCTGCAGGCCGTCGATGCCCGGCAGCAGGAGGTCGAGGACGACCAGGTCGGGTGCGTCGTCGGCCACCTCGAGGAGCGCCTGCTCCCCGGTCGTCGTGTGCCGGACGGCGAAGTCGGCTGCGTGCAGGTAGGTCGCGATCACCTCGGCGACCGTCGGGTCGTCCTCGACCACCAGCACCTGCCGTCCCATGAGGCCGATCGTAGGTCGCGCCGGTGCGTCCCGCCGGACACCCGCCTTGGATGTCACCGATCGGTAAGGCGTCGGTCCGCATCGGCGGCACTAGCGCCGGCAAGTCGCCAGAAGTGCGCGGCCGTTGCGGGGAACCGGCCCGGCGGCGCACGGAAGTGCAACTTCAGCGCGAGGATCTGGAGGGAGCTGGCACCGCACCCGTGTCAGGAGAGGTGGCGCGCCGACTCGACGCCGCAGGCTACGACCTGAACCGATCGCTGATGAGGCGTTCGGGCGCTTCATGCAGGTCGTTGATCCGGATGGCCTGGTCCTTCAGGTGCAGGAGCACGACCCCTCGCTCTACACCTGAGCAATCAGGGCGGCGAACGAGGTCGTCACCCGCCGTCGGGCGGCCGCAAATGCCGCTGTCGGTGCGTAGCGTCCGACCATCCGCGATTGGGGCGAATCAAGCGCCGAAGCCGAGGAGAACAAGGAGTCGCCTCTCGAACTCGACCAACGTCGTTGCCTCGATCCTTCCGACCACAGTCTGTGCGTTGCTCCTTCGGATCGTGGTGATCTTGTCGACCATCAGGAAGCTGTCCTGGTCGAGGCGGTTCACCTCGTCCGCAGTGACCGGCACCCGTAGCAGTGGCGCCTCGACTTCGGTGCTCGTGAACGGGCAGACCGTCAACGAATCGGTCGCGACGAACCGGTCGTCCTGGACGATCAACGCGGGCCGAGGCTTGTTTGCGTAGACACCGCCGGCGACGGTGACGATATCCCCGCGCCTCATTAGTCCCAGTCGTCGGAGACGGCCTCGACGAAGTCCATGTCGTCACTCGTGCGGTCAGCGGCGGCCACGAGTGCGGACTGACGGTGAGCCTCGGCGGCGAAATCTGGTGAGCGCACGTCGGGTACCCAGATCTGGACAGGGCGCAGTCCCTGGGCCCGCATCCGGGCCCGGTACGCGTTCACTCGCTCTCGTACGGCCATGGCACCCATGTTACATGTAACGCGGCGCTCGGGGAAGCTGCCCGCAAGGGAGCCGCACGGACATAGCGTGCGCTGCGGCCACCCGGAACTGCCGACTTGTGTCCGCAGATCGCGTCCGGCGGGCGGATCCGTATGCATTCTGCGGACACAGGTCGGTAGACGACGACCCGGGCCGATCTCGGGGTGTCTGGGTGACTTCACCTCTCGAACCGTCACTTTCGGGCCTGCTTCCGGGCTCAGAATGTCGGTTCGGAGGGTGATGTTGTGGCCGGCGGGCACGGTGGGCTGGGGTGCACTTCTTCCCAGGAAGCCAGACATACGTGCAACCTCGACGCGAGGGCGGCAACTGGGAGACTGCCGGCCATGGACATGGTTGCGGTGATCGGCGGCTCGGGCTTCTACCGGTTCCTCGATGACGCCCGCGAGGTCGACGTGGAGACGCCGTACGGTCGCCCGACCGCGGCGGTGGCAGTCGGGGAGGTCGACGGCCGGTCGGTGGCGTTCCTGCCGAGGCACGGCAGACGTCACGAGTTCGCGCCGCACACCATCAACTACCGCGCGAACCTGTGGGCGTTGCGGTCGGTCGGTGCACGACGGGTGATCGCGCCCTGCGCGGTCGGCAGCCTGCAGACGGATCTCGGTCCCGGCGACCTCGTCGTGCCCGACCAGCTCGTCGACCGCACCAGCGGCCGGGTGCAGAGCTACATGGACGCCGGTGCCGCCCATGTGGGTTTCGCCGACCCGTACTGCCCGGACCTCCGTCGTCACCTGCTGCGGCCCGGCCCCCAGGAATCGAGGGCACGCGACGGCGGCACCATGGTGGTGGTCGAAGGGCCGCGGTTCTCCACCCGCGCCGAGTCGCAGTGGTACGCCGCTCAGGGCTGGTCGCTGGTCAACATGACCGGCCACCCGGAGGCGGTGCTGGCCCGCGAGCTCGCGCTCTGCTACGCCACGATCGCCTTGGTCACCGACCGGGACGCCGGCATCGAGGCCGGCGACTCGGTGAGCCAGGAGGAGGTCTTCGCCGTCTTCGAGCAGAACGTCGAGGCACTGCGCATCCTGCTCAGGCGGGTCGTGAGTGAGCTGCCGGAGGACGCCGACTGCGACTGCGCGCGCAGCCTCGACGGTCTGACCCTGCCGTTCGAGCTGCCATGAGGGTGCTGCTGACGGGCGCGGCCGGGTTCATCGGCGGCGCCGTCGCGACCGCACTGCGCGCCGACGGCCACGACGTCGTCGCCGTCGACGGCCTGATCCCACAGGCCCATCCGGCCGACGCCGCCCCCGTTGAGCGCCTGCCCCATGATGTGCACCGCATCGACGTCGCCGACGCGGATGCGATGCGTCCGTTGGTCCGCGGCGCCGACGTGGTCGTCCACCAGGCCGCGATGGTCGGTGCCGGTGTGGCTCCGGCCGACCTCCCGTTGTACGCCTGGCACAACGACCTCGCCACCGCCCAGCTGCTCGCCCTGATGGCCGAGGCCTCCGTCCGCCGCCTGGTGCTCGCGTCGTCGATGGTCGTCTATGGCGCGGGCCGCAACCGGTGCGACGAGCACGGGCTCGTCACGCCCGGTCCGCGCGACCCGGCCGCCTTGCAGCGTGGGGAGTTCGAGCCCGTCTGCCCGTCCTGCGCGCGACCCTTGCACTGGGAGCCGGTCGACGAAGACGCGCCGCTGCGGCCCCGAGGCAGCTATGCCGCGAGCAAGGTGGCGCAGGAGCACTACGCCGCCGCCTGGGCCGAGCAGACCGCGTCGTCGGTGGTCGCGCTTCGCTACCACAACGTCTACGGCCCCGGGATGCCGCGAGACACGCCGTACTCCGGGGTCGCGGCGATCTTCCGGTCCGCGCTGGAGGCCGGCCGGCCACCGCGGGTGTTCGAGGACGGCGCGCAGATGCGCGACTTCGTGCACGTGTCCGACGTCGCGCGGGCGAACCTGCTCGCGACCGAGCTGGACCCGCCGCCGGGGAGCGAACCCTACAACGTCTGCTCCGGCGCGCCGATAGGCATCGGCGAGGTCGCCCGCATCCTCACCGCGGCACACGGCGGGCCCGACCCGGTCGTCACCGGCGAGTTCCGCCCGTCCGACGTACGCCATGTCGTCGCCTCACCGGCGCGGGCAGCCAAGCAGCTGGGCTACACCGCACAGACCATGCCGGACGACGGGCTCCGCGCATTCGTCGACGAGCCGCTGCGCGGGTGACGGTCGTCAAGCAATTTCCGCGATCACCGGCGCATGGTCGCTGGCGCCTTGGCTGGCCCGTGCCTCCCGATCGATGAGCCCGCCGGTCACCCGTTTCGCCAGCGCGGGGCTGCCGAGGATGAAGTCGATGCGCATGCCCCGGTTCCGCTCGAAACGCTGCCGGTAGTAGTCCCAGTACGTGAACACGTCCGGCCCGGGCGTATGCGCACGCACCACGTCGGCGTACCCGCTCTCGACGATCGCGTGAAAGGCGGCCCGCTCCGGCGGCGAGACGTGGGTGCTCGTGGTGAACCGGCTCATGTCGAACACGTCCTCGTCGAACGGTGCGATGTTCCAGTCGCCGGTGAGGGCGATCTGCGCATCGGGCTCGTCCCGGAGCCAGCCCTGTGCGGCGACGTTGAGCCGGTCGAGCCACGCCAGCTTGTAGTCGAGGTGCGGGTCACCGAGCGCCCGGCCGTTGGGGACGTAGAGCGACCACACCTGGACCCCGCCGCAGGTCGCGCCGAGCGCCCGCGCCTCGGAGGTCAGCGGGTCACCCCACTGCGGCATGCCGTCGAAACCAGGGCGTACGTCGTCCACCCCCACCCGCGACACGATCGCCACGCCGTTCCACTGGTCGTAGCCGAGCGTGGCCACCTCGTACCCGAGTGCCTGAAGACCCATCAGCGGCCACTGGTCGTCGCGGGCCTTGGTCTCCTGGACGGTGAGTACGTCGATGTCCTGCGACTGCAGGAATGCCTCGACCCGGTCGATGCGGGAGCGGATCGAGTTCACGTTCCAGGTGGCGATGCGCATGCCACCCACCCTAAGGTTCGACGAAGTCGCCACGCTCTTGGCCGGCATCGCTGAGAATGACACCGTGCCGTTGGAGAAGTGGTCGGCTGGGGAGACCTACGAACCGTACGTCGGACGTTGGAGCCGTCTGGTCGCGGCCGAGTTCGTCGAGTGGCTTGAAATTCCCGATCAGGCGCGCAGCCTCGACGTGGGCTGTGGGACCGGTGCGCTCACAGCGACGCTGGCGACCCGGCATCCCGACTCGGAAGTGGTCGGCATCGACCCGTCGCGCTCATTCGTCACCTATGCGGCCGCGCAATGCCCGAGTGCGACGTTCCACGTGGGGACCGCGGCCGGGCTGCCCTTCCGCGATGCCGCCTTCGGCGCCGCCGTGTCGGGTCTGGTGTTGAACTTCGTGCCCGACCCGCTGCAGATGCTGTCCGAGATGCGTCGGGTCGTGCAGCCGTCCGGCTGGGTCGGACTCTATGTCTGGGACTACTCCGAGGGCATGCAGCTCATGCGCAGGTTCTGGGATGCCGCGGTCACACTGGATCCGGACGCCCGCGACCACGACGAGGCTGTGCGGTTCCCGATCTGTCGCCCGGATCCGTTACTGGACCTGTTCGCCTCAGCTGGGCTGACGTCCACCGAGCTACGGGCCGTCGAGATACCCACGGTGTTTACCGACTTCGATGACTTCTGGGGGCCGTTCCTCGTCGGCCAGGCACCGGCGCCCGCCTACGTGGCATCGCTCGACCACGACCGTCGGACCCGGCTGCGAGACCTGCTCCACCGAACGCTCCCCGTCGAACAGGACGGAAGCATCCGGCTGACCGCCCGTGCCTGGGCCTTGCGCGCGGTCCGGTGACCGACCCAGCAGAGATCACCACTTGGGCCACAGCAGGTGCTGCACCGTCAGCGCGCAGACCGCTTGGAGGGCCAACGCCGGCCGCTGCCAGCGCTGCGGGAGCAGGGCAGTGAGCACAAGCACCCACGGGACGAACGGCACCCAGATCCGCTCCACCTCCGCCTTGCTCATGCCCGACAGGCTCGCAGCCACGACGGTGAGCCAGGCCGCCGCGCCCAGCAGGACGACCGGCCGGTCGCCGCCGGGCCGCCGGAAGCGGCGCAGCAGCAGCGCCGTCGCCGCGCCGACGACGAGGCCGGCGGACACGACGAAGGCCGCCACGTCCGCCCACACCCAGTAGAAGTAGGACCGCTTCCCGCCCAGACCGTCGTAATACCGCTCGCGCAGCACGCCGTACGCCTCCGGCCAGGAGTACCCGAACGCGAAGAACGTCGCGGCGACGCCGAGCGCCGCCACCAGCGCCGGGACCAGAGGCCGCCACGCCCTCGCTGCGAGGAGTACGGCAACGGCCAGGATTCCCAGCAGGACAAGGCCGTACGACAGGAAGACGCAGGAGCCCAGCAGGAGTCCGGCGACGCCGGCCAGCCAGGTGCTGTGACGGGCGGCGGCGACCGCGAGCGTGGCGAGCCCCCACGCCGCGACCGGTGCGAACAGGCCGCCGTCGGCCGACACACCGACCCAGATCGCCACCGGGCCGAGCACCAGGAACGGCGCCGTGGCGCGGGCGGCCCGCTCCACCTCGAGCG
>JBOHDE010000140.1:0-10313 GCA_050699035.1 Nocardioidaceae bacterium
CGCGTCGACGCCGGCGACCGCGGCGGCGGGAGGCATCCAGGCCACCCGGTCGGCCTCCCCGGACACGTCCCGGGTGCGCTGGCCGTCCGGCAGCGCGGCGACGAAGAACCGGGTGTCGTAGCGCCGCGGCTCGAACTCCGGGGTGATCCAGTGCGCCCAGTAGCCGAGCAGGTCGGAGCGCAGCACCAGCCCCCGTTTGGCCAGGAACTCGGCGAAAGCGAGGTCGTGCCGCACCAGCGCCTCACGGTCGGCCTCCCAGTCGTCACCGGTCGGGTCGGCGACCACGGTGGCCTCGGTCGGGCCGGCGAGCAGCACGCCCGACTCCTCGAAGGTCTCGCGGACGGCCGCGCAGACCAGGGCCCGCGCCAGCGCCTCGTCACAGCGCATCCGGTCGGCCCATGCACCGGCGGCCGGGCCCGCCCATGCCGTACCCGCGTCCTCGTCCCTCGGGTCGACACCACCGCCGGGGAACGCGTACATACCGCCGGCAAAGGCCATCCCCAGGTGCCGCCGCAGGAGGTACGACTCGACGCCGCCGGCGCCGGGCCGGAGCAGCACGACGGTCGCCGCCGAGCGCGGCACCGCCGGCGTACGCCCGCCCTCGGCGAAGGCCCTCGCATGCTCGACCAACTCCGGGGGAAGCCGCCGGGAGTTGTCGACCACGGTCAGGAGACCTCGACCAGGATCTCGACCTCGACCGGCGCGTCCAGCGGCAGGGCCGCGACGCCGACCGCCGAGCGGGCATGCTGGCCGGCGTCGCCGAACACCTCGCCGAGCAGCTCGGACGCGCCGTTGGCGACCTGCGGCTGGCCGGTGAAGTCGGGCGTCGACGCCACGAACGCGACCACCTTGACGATCCTGGTGATGCTCGACAGGTCACCGACCTCGGCCTTGACGGCGGCGATCGCGTTGAGGGCGCACTGCTTGGCGCACTCGGTCGCCTCCTCGGGGCTCACCTCGCCGCCGACCTTGCCGGCCGCGACCAGCTCCCCGTCGCGCAGCGGCACCTGGCCAGAGGTGAAGACATAGTTGCCGGTGCGTACGGCCGGCACGTAGGACGCCACCGGCTTGGCGACGGACGGGACCTCGAGGCCGAGGCGGGCGAGGTTGTCCTCGGGGCTCGGCATCAGGCCTTCTCCCGCTTCAGGTAGGCGACGACGTTCTCGGGGTTCGGGCCCGGCACGACCTGCACCAGCTCCCACCCGTCCTCTCCCCAGTTGTCGAGGATGTCCTTGGTGACGTGTACGAGAAGGGGCACGGTCGCGTATTCCCACTTGGTCATGCGTCGGACTCTAACGGGCGGGTATACGGGGCGGGTGACCCGTCTCAGTTGGATCGCCGTGCTCCCCATTGGGCTCACCGTCGGCCTGGTCATGGGGCTGGGTGTGAGCGGGTGCTCGGCGAGTCCGGAGGCCGGCGGCGACGCGGGTCGTAGGGTGACGCCGGTGAACCCTCGCGACGTGCTGGACCGTCCGGCCCGCAAGCCCGACGCCGTGCTGACCTACGGCACGCACCCGGACCAGCTGCTCGACGTACACCTGCCGCCGCGCCCGGTCGACGGGGCCGCACCGGCGCCGGTCGTCGTCTTCCTGCACGGCGGGTTCTGGCGGCAGGCCTTCGACCGCACGCACACCCGGCCGCTGGCCGAGGCGTTGGCGGCGGAGGGGTACGTCGTGGTGACACCGGAGTTCCGCCGGTCCGGCGGCGACGGCGGTTATCCCGAGACGTTCGACGACGTGGCCGCGGCGCTGGACGCCGTACCCACGATCGAGTCGGTCGCGCCGGGGCGGGCCGATCTGGCGGATGTGACGCTGGCCGGGCATTCGGCGGGCGGTCAGCTGGCGATGTGGGCGGCGCTGCGGCCGGGTGGGCTGTCGGGTGGGTTGTCGGGCGGGCCGTCGGTGCGGCGGGTGGTGGCGTTGGCGCCGGTGGCGGACCTGGTCGCGGCGTATGAGCGGGGGCTGGACGGTGATGCGGTCGAGGCGCTGATGGGTGGGTCGCCGAAGGAGCTGCCCGCGGCGTACGCGGCTGCCGACCCGACGCGGATGCTGCCCGCGTCGGTGCCGATCACGGTGATCCATGGTGACCGCGACGACCGGGTGCCGGTGGAGATGTCGCGCGCGCTGACCGGGGTGTCGTACGTGGAGCTCGACGGGATGGAGCACTTCGGGCTGATCGACCCGCTGTCGCCGGCCTGGCCGGACGTGCTGGCCGCGATCAACGGCTAGCCGCCTGCGGGCGTGGACCCGTGTCGGCGAACCAGAAACAACTGAGAGTTACGGACGCCCTGGCGTAGGTAGCTCTCAGTTGCCGGACCGCGAAGCCGTGATCGCTGGGGAAACCGGCGGACGCCAGAGGGCATGAAAGTCTCCCCAGCGACCCGGTCGCGCCGACCGTTTTGCAGTTCGGGGAAACCTGGCACCAGCAGGCCGTGAGGCGGCGGCGGACCGCCTCCCTGGACGGCACAGTCCCGTGCCTTGTGGGATCACCCCCACGTCTGCAGCAGTGGGGGTGACCCTGAACGGCACGGTCCCGTGCCGTTCGGTGCAATCTCGGGACATGTGCGCGATCCCTGGCCGGGTAACACGCCTCGTTCGCCGCGTTGGCGATGCCGGCGATGTGCGGGGGTTCGGCGTTGACGTGGAACCCGGCGCTGCATCGGTGCGTCCCACCCTCAGTCACCACACTCCGAGGGACCGTCATGTCACCTGTGCGTTCCGCCCTGATCGCCACCGCAGCCGTCGGGCTGGCGGCCTGCAGCGGAGCCGCTCCTGCTGGGGACGACGGCGCCGCCACCCCAGTCCTCACCAAGGTCGAGCGCCCGGCCGACCTGGTCGGCACCTGGCGCGTCCGGGCCGGCGACGGCCGGCTGCTGCTCAGCGCTTACCTCGAGCTATCGCACCACCAGATGAAGCTGACCACACCGTCGTGCGGCGGGATGCGGGCGTACTGGGAGGGTGACGCCGCCGGCAACTTCGTGGTGCTCGCGCAGTCCACTCGCCCGCTGTGCGGCGGACCTGACGCTACGGTGCCGCACTGGCTGATCTCGGCCGCACGGTTCGAGGCGGTTGGCGAGCAGGTCAGGCTGATCGACCGCGGCGGCGCAACGGTCGGCGTCCTCACACGGCATGGCCGACAGCCGGTCGACCGCCGGGCCGACCAACTCCCCACCGCGTTGCCCCCGCCCACCGACCTGGAGCCTGCCACGATGGCCAGCTTGGTCGGCAGGGAGTGGCTGCCGGTGTACGACAGCAGCCTGATCGCCCGCTGGCCGTACGTCACCTTCGCCGAGGATCGCTCGTTCGGCGGATCCGACGGCTGCAACGACCAGCACGGCCGGTTCTCACTGGGCGGCGACGGACTGCTGGTGGCCGTCCAGGGCGCTCAGCGGGAGGCGGGCTGCGACAACATCTCGATCGGCGAGTGGCTCCACTCGGCGACGCGCGCGGTGTTCGACGGCGACCACCTGGTGCTGCTCAACAGCGCGGGCCGGGAGGCGGGCCGGCTGCGTCCGATCGAGCCGATCGACGACGCCATTTCTTCGGCGACCCGAGTGCCAGCACCGGAGCCCGGGGTAACACGCGGTTACGCCTCGTTCACCAGCGCCCTGAGCCTTGCAAGGCTCGGGTTGGCCGGGTAATACGCGGTTACGCCTCGTTCTCGGGTCCCGGAAACGTCAGCGGTACGGAGAGAAGTCCGGCGGGCGCTTCTCGGCGAAGGCGGCAGCCCCCTCGCGACCCTCCGGCGTCTCGACGAACAGGTCCAGACCGTCGAACGCCACGTTGGAGATCCCCGCGATGTGCTCGGTGTCGGCGTTGAAGGAGTGCTTCAGGAACTTCAGGGCAGTCGGCGAGTACGACGCGATCTTGCGGGCGTACTCACGGGCCTTGTCGAGCAGCTCGTCGGCCGGCACGACGTCGTTGACGAGATTCCAGCGCTCCGCAGTCTCCGCGTCGTACAGGTCGAGCAGGAACCAGATCTGCCGGGCCCGCTTCTCCCCGACCACGCGGGCAAGGTACGTCGACCCGAACCCCGCGTCGAACGACCCGACCCGCGGCCCGGCCTGGCCGAACCGCGCATGTGACGCCGCGATGGACAGGTCGCACAGCACATGCAGCACATGCCCGCCGCCGACCGCGACGCCGTTGACGGCCGCGATCACCGGCTTCGGCACGTCGCGGATCATCCGGTGCAGCCGCTCGATCTCGAACAGCCCCCACTCGGTCTCGCCGTACGACCCGGTCTCGGCGCGCTCCTTGACGTCACCGCCGGCGCAGAACGCCTTCTCGCCCGCGCCGGTCAGGATGATCGCCGCCACCCGCCGGTCGGCCCACGCGTGCTTGAAGGCGGACAGCAGCTCGTCGACCGTACGGCCGCGGAACGAGTTCATCCGGTCGGGCCGATTGATCGTGATGATCGCGAACGCGTCCTCCTCGACGGAGTACGTCACGTCGGTGAACTCTGCGGGCTTGATCATCAGGCTCCCCAACAACTAGTCGACACGGACGAGTACGGCCTGGCCGAGACCGACCCCGATGCAGGCCGCGGCCACCCCGACCCCACCACCACGACGGCGCAGCTCGCGGCAGAGGTCGACGACGACCCGCGGCGCCGAGGCACCGAGCGGGTGGCCGAGGGCGATCGCGCCTCCGTTGACGTTGACCCGCTCGCGGTCGATCGGCGGCAGCAGGTGCAGCGTCGACAGCACCATCGCCGCGAACGCCTCGTTGATCTCCCACAGGTCGACGTCGGCGGCAGTCACCCCGGCCTTGCCAAGCAGCTTCTCGATCGCCGGCACCGGCGCCACACTGAACCGCTCCGGCGAGACCGCGACGGTCGCGCTGCCGACCACCCGCCCCAGTGGCTGCACACCCAGCGCGGACGCCACCGTTGACCCGCCCATCAGCACGGCGATCGCCCCGTCGTTGACCGGCGAGGCGTTGCCGGCCGTCACCGACCCGTCGGCGGTGAACGCCGGCTTGAGCCTGGCGAGCGTCTCGGCCGTGCTGTCGGGACGGATGCTCTCGTCCCGCTCGACGCCGTCGACCGGGAGTACGAAGTCGTCGTGGCAGCCCTTCTCCCAGGCTGCGTGCGCGCGCTGGTGCGATCGGGCCGCCCACGCGTCCTGCTCGTCCCGCCCGATGCCGAGCTCGGCGGCGACCCGCTCCGCGCACTCGCCCAGCGACGCGGTCCACTCCGAGGGGAACTTCGGGTTGACCATCCGCCAGCCGACCACGGTCTGGAAGACCTGCTGGGTACGTTGAAGCGGCTCCTCGGCCTTCGGCAGGACGTACGGCGCCCGGCTCATCCCTTCGACACCGCCGGCGATCACCACGTCGGCGTCGCCGCTGGCGACCGCCCGGCCGGCCTGGATCACCGCCTCGGCCCCGGACGCGCACAGCCGGTTGACGGTCACGCCGGGCACGGTCACCGGCAGCCCGGCGAGCAGTGCGGCCATCCGGGCGACGTTGCGGTTGTCCTCGCCGGCGCCGTTGGCGTTGCCGTAGTAGACGTCGTCGATGGTGGCCGGGTCGAGGTCCGGGTGCCGCCCGACCAGCGCGGTGATCGGCAGCGCCGCGAGGTCGTCGGTGCGGATGTGCGACAACCCGCCGCGGTTGCGCCCGAACGGGGTGCGCACGGCGTCGAGGAGGTAGGCGTTCGTCTGTCCAGCTTCACTCATATGTCACTATCTTGACGGTCGTAACGGATACATGGCAAGGTCACCCAATGGCCGCCCCCGGAGCAGGTAGCGCCCAACGTAGCGTGGCGCTCGTCACCGGCGCCGGCCGCGGCATCGGCCGCGGGGTCGCCCAGCGACTCAGCGCCGAGGGCCTCAAGGTCGCGCTCTCCGCCCGTAACGAGGAGGAGCTGGCGCAGACCGCCGAGGCGTGCGACGGCGAGACGCTGGTCATTCCCGCCGACATCACCGACCCGCAGGCCGCCGACCGGATCTTCACCGCGGTCGAGCAGGCCTGGGGTACCGTCGACGTCCTCGTCGCCAACGCCGGCGCGGGCACGTCAGCCTCCGTGCACAAGACGACCGACGAGCAGTGGCAGCAGATGCTCGACGTCAACCTGACCGCGCCGTTCCGCTGCCTCCGGCGGGCGATCCCACCGATGCTCGAGCAGGGGTACGGGCGGATCGTCGTGATCGCCTCGATCGCCGCGCGGACCGGCGACCCGTACATCGCCGCCTACACCGCCAGCAAGCACGGGGTGCTCGGTCTGGTCCGGTCGGCGGCGACCGAGCTCGCCCGCACCGGGGTGACGGCCAACGCGGTCTGCCCGGCGTATGTCGACACCCCGATGACCGACGCGACGGTCGAGGGCATCGTCGCCAAGACCGGGCGCAGCGCCGCGGAGGCCCGGCAGATCCTGGAGCGCAAGCAGCCGATCGGCCGGCTCGTCACGGTCGACGAGGTCGCCGACGCGGTCTGGCTCTGCGTCACCAACGGGGCGGTCAACGGGCAGGGCATCAACGTCGACGGGGGTGCCGTGCAGTCATGAGCATCGAGCATGTCAACCCGCCCGAGCTGGGCCGCCCCAGCGGCTTCTCGCACGCGACGGTCGCGACCGGCCGGATGGTGTTCCTGGCCGGCCAGACCGCGCTCGACCCGGCCGGGCAGATCGTCGGCCAGACCGTCGTGGAGCAGTTCGAGGTCGCTCTGACCAACCTGCTGGCCGCGTTGCGCGCGGCCGGCGGTGCGCCGGAAAACCTTGCCAGCTTGACGATCTACATCGTCGATATGGACGACTACAAGGCCCACACCCGCGAGATCGGCAGGGTGTGGCGCCGGCTGGTCGGTGCGGCGTACCCGGCGATGGCGGGCATCGGCGTCGCACGACTGTGGGATGTCGAGGCGCTGGTGGAGATCCAGGGCCACGCCGTACTCTCCGTCTGAGCTCACCACACTGGAGGAACCGTCATGGATCTGCGCCACCGTACTCGGGCGCGTGTCGCGCTGGTCGCCGCCGCGGCCACCCTGCTCACCGCGTGTGGCGGTGGGCTCGGCAGCGAGGAGAGCAGCGACTCCGGGCCGGTCAAGATCGGCCTGCTCGTCCCGCAGTCCGGGGTCTACAAGGCCCTCGGCGACGACATGAAGAACGGGTACGAGCTCTATCTCGACCAGCACGACGGCAAGCTCGGCGGCCGGGAGATCGAGACCACGACCGCCGACGAGGGCGAGACCGCCGACTCCGGCAAGGCGGCGGCCGAGAAGCTGGTCAAGCAGGACAACGTGCTGGCGGTGACCGGGGTGGTCAGCTCCGCGGTGATGAACGGCACGGCCGACCTGTTCGAGGAGGGCACCCCGCTGGTCGGGTCCAACGCGTCGCCGACGACACTCACCGACGCGAAGTACATCTGGCGCACCTCGTACGTCAACGACGAGCCCGGCAAGGCGCTCGGCGCGTACGTCGCGGAGAAGGTCGACGGCCCGGTCTACCTGCTCGCCGCCGACTACCAGGCCGGCATCGACGAGGTCACCGGGTTCAAAGAGACGTTCCTCGCGGCCGGCGGCAAGGTCGCGGACGAGGTCTACACGCCGTTCCCGACGACCACGAACTTCCAGCCTTTCCTGGCCAACCTGGAGAAGTCCGGCGCCAAGGCGGTCTTCACGTTCTACGCCGGTGGCGCGGCGGTCGACTTCGTCAAGCAGTACGAACAGTTCGGCCTGTCCGACAAGGTTGCGCACTACTCCGCCGGCTTCCTGACCGAGGGCGGCGTGCTCGACGCGCAGGCCGCCGCTGCCGAGGGCACGTTCACCGCGATGAACTACTCGGCCGACCTCGACAACGACGTCAACGCCGAGTTCGTGAAGGCGTACGAGGAGGCCTACGACGCCAAGCCGACCACGTACGCGATGGCGTCCTACGACGCCGCCCAGGTGCTCGACAAGGCGATCGAGGCGGCCGGCGACGACCTCACCTCCGAGACGCTCAACGACGCGATCGCCGAGGTCGGCGAGATCGACAGCCCGCGCGGAGCATGGAGCTTCAACGACAACGGCACGCCGGTGCAGACGTGGTACCTGCGCGAGGTGCAGGCGGCCGACGGCGGCTTCAGCAACGTCGTGATCGAGGAGCTCGGCGAGCTCGGCTGACCCGAGCCGCGGCCGGAGCGCCGACGTGTTGAGCTGGCTGGACGGCAACCTCGTCAGTATGGTCGACGGGGTGGCGTACGGGCTGCTGCTGTTCACGCTCGCCGTCGGCCTGTCGCTGGTGTTCGGCATGATGGACGTGCTGAACCTGGCCCACGGCACGCTCTACCTCGCCGGCGCGTACGTCGCGTACGCGCTGTCCGACGGCAGCTGGCTCGGGCTGCTGGTCGCGCTGCTGGTGGGCATCGGTGTCGGTGTGGCCGGTGGTGGGCTGCTGGCCGCACTGACCCAGCCACTAGCGGCCCGCGGCCACCTCGACCAGGCCCTGCTGACGCTCGGCATCGCGTTCATCACCGCCGACGTGCTGGTCGCCGTGTTCGGCGCCCAGGTGCTCCCGACTGTCCCGCCGGACGGGCTCACCGGCCGGACGTCGATCCTCGGCCACAGCTACCCCGTCTACCGGCTGGCGTTCATCGGCATCGCCGGTGCGCTGGCGGTGCTGGTGTACGCGTTGTTCGAGCGGTCGTCGATCGGGGCGCTGGTCCGGGCGACGGTCGCCGACCGCGACATGGTCCGGGCGACCGGCGTGGACACCCGCAAGGTGCTGTTCGGGGTGTTCGCGTTCGGTGCGGCGCTGGCGACCGTCGGCGGGGTGCTCGGCGCGCCCATCCTGGCGCCCGGGCCGGGGGTCGACGAGACGGTCCTGGTGCTGTCGCTGGTGGTGGTCGTCGTCGGTGGGCTCGGGTCGGTGCCGGGCGCGCTGCTGGGTGCCCTGCTGATCGGCCAGGTGCAGACACTCGGCGTCGCGGTGCTCCCGACGTACGCGCCGTTCCTGCTGTTCGGGGCCATGCTCGTCGTGCTGGCCTGGCGTCCCGACGGGCTGGTCTCGCTGGTGCGGCGCGGATGAGGCCGAACGTGGACAGTGTCCTGGTCAAGCGCCTGGTCGGGGCGGCCGTGCTGGTCGTCCTGCTGGCGCTGCCGTGGCTGGTCAACGCGTACGCGATCTCCACCGTGTCGCGGATCCTGGTCTTCGCCGCCCTGGCGATCAGCGTCAACCTGCTCACCGGGGTGACCGGGCTGCCGACGCTCGGCCAGTCGGCGTACTTCGGGGTCGGCGCCTACACCGGTGCGATCGTCTCGACGACCCTGTCCGACGTCGGGCCGGTCCAGCTGGTGCTCGCCGCCGGCGCCGGGGCGGTCGCGGCGGCGGTGACCGGGCCGGTGGCGATGCGGGCGCGCGGCGTCGCGTTCCTGATGATCACGCTGGCGATCGGCGAGATCGCCTACGTCGCCGCCGGGCGGCTCGACGCCGTGACGTACGGGACCGACGGCTACTCCGGCGTCCCGGCCGTCGTGCCGCTACCCGGCATCGCGCCGCTGGTGATCGACGGTCTCGTCTACTACTACGTGCTGGCGGTCTTCCTGCTGCTGTACGGCCTGGTCGCGTTGCTGCTGCGGTCGCCGTTCGGCCTGGCCTTGCGGGGGATCCGCGACAACGAGGACCGGCTCCGCGCGGTCGGCTACCCCACCACGGCCTTCGCCCTGGCGGCGTACTGCATCGCCGGTGCGCTCGCCGGGGCCGCCGGGTCGATGTGGACGTCGGCGCAGCGGTTTGTGGCGCCGGGTGACCTCGGGTTCGACGTCGCCGCGCTGGCGCTGCTGGCCGTCATCATCGGCGGCCTCGGGTCGATGTGGGGAGCCAGCGTGGGTGCCGCCCTGGTGGTGCTGACCCGCGACTACCTCGGCGGCTACGTCGCCGGGCACGGACTGTTACTGCTCGGGGTGCTCTTCGTCGTCGTGGTGTACGCCCTGCCGCGCGGCCTGTCGGGGGTCCGCCGGCCGCGACGTACCCCGGAGGTCCGGACATGACGGCCGCCCTCGAGCTTCGCGACGTCGCCCAGCACTTCGGTCAGCTGAAGGCGGTCGACGGGGTGTCGTTCTCGGTCGCGGCGGGCGCCCGGCACGCGGTGATCGGGCCCAACGGCGCGGGCAAGTCGACTCTGTTCGCGCTGATCGCGGGCACCCGGGCAGCCACCGCCGGCGCCGTACTGCTCGACGGCGAGGACGTGTCCGGCGTACCCGAGCATCGACGAGCCACGCTCGGCATCGTGCGGACGTTCCAGCACTCGTCGTTGTTCCTGGCCAGCACCGTGCTGGAGAACGTCCTGCTCGCGGCGCAGCGTCAGGCCGGCCTGTCCTGGTCGATGCTGCGAC